>JAQWUU010000001.1 GCA_029241985.1 Aquiluna sp.
GGTGGTAAGCTTTTGCGCTGATGCGCCTCTAGCTCAATTGGCAGAGCAACTGACTCTTAATCAGTGGGTTCCGGGTTCAAGTCCCGGGGGGCGCACCAATAAAAACCCCCTCTTTCCCTTTTATTTCAAGGGATTTTTTCATTTTGTCCTATGATTTAGATATCATTGAGTAACAAGCAATAACAACAAGTTTGGGCACGTATTGGGCACGTATTGGGCACGAAAGATCGGGGGATCAAGTGGCAGCCAAGCGAGGTTTAGGTTCAATTAGGAAATTGCCGTCCGGAAAGTATCAAGTTCGGTTTACAGATCCCAACGGAGATCGACGAACTGCCAGGACAACTTTCGCAACTAAAGCGTCGGCTGAATTTGAACTCACAAGAATCCGGGGCGCAATCGAATCCGGAACTTGGCACGTTGATGAAACCCCGCAAGCGGGAGATCTCGACCCTCGAACAATCACACTAAGAGAGTTAGCGAGTCATTGGAGAGCGCAACAAGTTTCGAGTAAAGGCAACCCCCTTAGTCCGACAACCTTGCGTGAATATCAAAGACTTATAGAAAGCACGCTTGTAACTTTTGCAGATCAACCGATTAGATCCATAACCCGGCAGCACGTTGAGAATTGGCGAGCGCCGGAACTAAAGCGCGCACCTAATCAGACAGTAAAGGCCTATAAGCACCTAAAAACTCTTATGACTTGGGCGCAAAAGAGATCTTGGATTGCGGTCAATCCTTGCGATATCGAGCGGGGTTCTGCCTACACACCGAGCGAACCAACTGCACCAACGAAACAACAAGTTGAAATTATGTTGGATTCTGCAAGCGATCAATTCAAGGTTGTGATTGCGTTAGCCGCTTATGGGGGACTGCGTAAGGGGGAGATCTTAGAACTACGCCGAAAGGATCTTGTTGCAATCGAGGATCAAGGCGAGCGTTGGGTTCAAGTTTCTATTTCAAGGGGGGTTGTTTGGGACGGCAATAAAGCGGTTGTTCGCAAACCTAAGTCGGACGCCGGGGTTAGAACCTTGCTCTTGCCTTTGTCGGTGAGTGAACTAGTCCTGGCACACTTGAGAACAATCCCTATTGATCCCGAATCCCTGTTGTTCGCCCGTAGAACGCTATCTAACGACCATTGGGGAAAGTATGACTTGAACCCCCTTTGGCGAAAAGTTAGGGCGCAAGCCGGCTTTCAAGGGCGTTTTCACTCTCTAAGAACTTTCGCTGCAACCGAGTTCGCCAAGCTCAATCCAACTAGCCAAGAACTAATGGATCGGTTCGGCCACCGGGATATCAAAACCGCAATGCGCTATCAAAGATCTACGGGACGTGACGCCGAGCTGCTTAGGCGGTTGGGGTAATGATTAAAGAAATTCCCCCTTGGTGGAGAGCTGCAAATGAAAACACTCGGCACGATCTAGGGGTTTATAAAGTCGAACAGATCCTTGAGTTGCTAGAAAGAGCGCTAACTATAAAACGAGCGCCGGCAAAGGAAATAACAGAGATCAGAGTTCTCGCAAAAACTTACAAATTGGGTTTTGAACAGATCATCTCGGCAACCAAGCGACAACCGAAGCACCGGAAAGAGTTGGCGGAATTGCTAACAAGAATCAACGCAGATATTTCGGCACTCAAGGAGTCCAAGGGATTTGATCTATTTGACGAATCTAGTTGGCAAGATATCAAAGAGTGACACGCGGCTAGTCCAACAAGCAACAAAGAGACACAACGTTATTCTTTAAGTGCTATCTCTCCACTAGGTCGCGCTCGGGTTGAGATTCCCAAGGGATAGCCATAGTCAAAAGAGCCGCCTAAGGGTTCCGCGTTTATTCGCGTTATTCCCTTAGGAAACTATGTCAAACGAATGTTCACCCGAGTTTTTCACGACTAGGCAAGCTGCCCATTATCTAGCTGTTCACCCAAACACAATTCGTAATCTCATGTTGCGAGGGGAACTGCACGCCGAACGTATCGGCGCTCGCATTATCCGCCTCCGTAAAGCAGATGTGCGGGCTCTCCTGACACCTTACAGAGGCGGGGAGTATGGGATCTGGGCTAGCAACTCATCAAATCACGGCAGTGATTCAGGCGCAGTGCTATGAGCTACCTCCACCTAAACAGGATCAACGCGCACTTCAGCCCGGTGTTGGACGACGGCCAAGAAGAAAGAACAAGCACGGGACGAAAGAACAAGCTAACAGTTGGTCAAATGGGAATACTTAATCAGATCGCCTACGCAATCAACAACAAGGACACCTTTCCGATCTCGGAGAAATTCCTTCGTGAGAGAACTGGAGCGACGAACCAAACTATTGCGACGGCCATAAAAAGGTTCCTCGCACTGGGACTTCTAACAAGAGAACGTTCAAGTGCACGCAAGCCGTACCTTTACAAGTTGGCTCTGAGATGCCCTCCCGGATGCGAAATGCTCGACAAGCACAACAGCGAAAAGGAACTAAAGGCGCTGTTTGGGGCGTCTAGTAGTCAGGGTTCTCGATTAGGTAATTACTCGACCTCTAAAAGCGAGCCCCCTAGTGATGAGAGTACTGAGTCCCCTAGTCATCAGGGCGTGAGCCCCCTAGTCGTCAGGGCACCTATAAAGAACAACAGAAAGATTAACAAAGAGTTGTCTGCAAACTCTTGTTTCACTTGTAAGGGAAAGTCAGAAACGATTTTGGGGAAGGCCCAATACATACACCGGGACGGCTGCTCAAGCCTAGGCAAAAAGATGAGTGGGCAAGGTTGGGAGATCGCCGTAGACAGATACGGCGGTAACTGGAATGAGCTAAGTCTCGAGGATCAACAGCGCGAGTATCACAAGGACATAGCCGATATGAAAGAGCGTAAAAGCTCCGAGGATCGTAAGCAGGAAATTGCTGAGGAGAAGACGCTAGACAGGGTCAGAGAGCTGGTGCCTGATTCTGTTCTGCCGAACTGGATTAAGTTTCTCGCCCTGAAATACGACAAGCGGCTAGGGATTCAGGAACAGCTCAAGAACCTAGCAATTCGCAAGAGTGAACAAGGCATAGACCTGATAACCGGCGGATCTTGGGAACTAGGAGCGTACCCGCAGCAGGGTGATAGCTACGCCGCTTTAGCTAACTCATAAGAGGCAGAAATTCTGGACACTCTTACCATTCTTCGTCAAGACGCTCTCGCAGGCTCGCAAGAGTCTCTCCCTCGTACAGCCACCAGATGGGTCCTTGCAAGGCTGTGGCATTGCCGCCACGCGTGGAGTTTGCCAGAACTGCGGCGCGAGATAGAGAGACCAGCTCACCCATAAAATCGACCGTCTTCTCGTCAACGACGGTACAAGTAATGCTTGTATCTGAGGTGTACTCGAGAATTGATCCCTTCGGAATGCCGTACTTCTCCGTGTTGTAGCGGCTACCAACTCTTGATGCTTTCTCCAGGGCATCCTTGCCCTCGGCATCCAAACTTGCGTCGTCTCGCGGTGTTACATCTTCAAGGACGAGAAGCTCAAGGATCACCTTTGCCTTATAAGGGTCCATCTTGAAAAACTCGCGACTCTGCCTGACCCGGTGATCAGCAAAGGCCGTGTGCAGAGTTTTCTCAACTCTTGCGTAGTCATCAACCCTCGCAGCGTAATAGCACTGGAAAGGTAGGGGCATAGAAGTTTTGTCTAGTTCAGACATTCGCTGAGGCACACTTGTCTCTGTGCGGCCGATCTTTATGTACCCCGGCATTGCTTCATTGGTAAGTATGTAAACGATGCTCATTGAATAAGCCTACGTCCCTGTAAGGCTAACGATTCCATTAAAACGAGCCACGGCCATTGGCACGAAATAATCTCGCGACGTCACTCAAGCGATCTCCATAGGGCTCCATCCATGGATAAGGCTCCTCTGCCTGAAAACCTATCCAAGAGGTATCAGTCCCCGAGGCGCCCGTGTGCTGCCCCATGTGTCCAATAACGTACTCCCTGAGGACTGACTTGGGTAGCAGCCATGCTTGAGCGTCAAAAGGTGAGACGCCTATGCAAAGTGCAAAATCATAGTCTTGGTCCCGAATTTGCTGAAACTTGAATCCCCCACTTTCCCAAAGGGTAGAGAGCTTTATTTCTATACGCTGACCGTTGATTATCCGATCGGCGTCACTAGACGGTGACCGGGTAACGTCAAAACCCTGTGAGGCGGCCCAGCCAGCGACCAATTTTTCGCCAATGGCACCTTTTGCTCTCGAGGGAACACTGAGGATCCATTCGAATGGGCTACCTGCCCAAGGGTCATCCGGAGGCCTTTTGTAATCAGGGGCAATCGCCATAGAGAGCGATGCGAGAATCTTGACGTCGTCGTCTTGGATCCCTGGAGTCATTTTGACCTACCCCTAATCTTCGAGTTCAATAAATTTTACGTTTGTCAGGAGCTGGTCTTGAAACCTCTGTTCAATAACCTGAATGGCCTCAGGATTTTGGTCAACCAGAACAAAATTCCTGCCTAGACCAGCGGCGGCAACTCCTGTCGTTCCACTTCCTGCGAAAAAATCTAAAACCCAATCATTGGGCCTGCTGCTCGCAGCGATTATTCTCCGAAGGATGCCAAGAGGTTTCTGTGTTGGGTATCCGGTTTTTTCCTTGCCATTAGGTGAAACGATCGTGTGCCACCACACATCTGTGGGTAGTTTGCCTCGAGCCACTTTCTCAGGCGTGACTAGACCTGGTGCCATGTAGGGCTCCCGATCAACCTCTTCGCTATTGAATTGATAGTCGTGAGGGTTTTTTACGTACACCAAAATATTGTCATGCTTAGCTGGCCATTTCCGCTTAGCCCTCGCTCCATAGTCGTAAGCCCAAATAATCTCGTTCAGGAATGAGTCCCTTCCAAATAGTGCGTCAAGCAGAACTTTGGCGTAATGCACTTCCCTGTAGTCCAGGTGCAAATACAGAGTGCCACGAGGCGTAAGAAGCCGCCAGGCTTCCTCAAGCCTTGGTTCCAAAAAGTTCCAGTAGTCCTCGAAGGAATCGTTGTAGCCAAACGCTACGCCCTTGATGGTGTCGTATGTCTGCCCCTTGAAGCCGATACGACTTCCAGTGTCAGACCTGACGGTTTTCATTGTTTGTCGAGTTTGGACTTTGCCTGTGTTAAATGGGGGGTCGATGTAGATCAGGTCGATACTCTCGTCAGGCAGTGCTCTGATGAGCGAGAGATTGTCGCCCTTCACAACGAGACTTTCACCATCTACGAGTTTTATTTTTTTGGCCGTTACCTTCTCCATCCCCAGATTCTAGCCAATGCATGCGACACGTTGGATCATGCGGTGAAAACGCGAGCTGTGCAACCGAATATTTCAACTATTGTGTGAAAATTTGAGGAGAAGCGTGGGGTGGAAAGCGCCTCTTAAAAAAATTGGTTTGACTCAGTCTTGACGTTCAATCTTGTCCAACCATGCGTCTAGGCGTTCAATAGTGTCGATTCCTTGAGAAATCAGCATTTCGACAATGTCCCGCCCTGTGATTATCACTACAGGGTGGCCGTCTTCCCGGATCTCCTTGTAGGCCTGATCTCCAAGGTAAGAGGTTGTGACAATGACTCCAAATTGATGCCGTCGAATTCGGCTAATTAGGCGACTGGTTTCTTTGACCCCTAGCGAATTTTCCGAGGAGTAACACTTCGCTTCGAGCAGAAAGTCAAGGCCTAGCTGATCACCAGGTGGGCCGACATACATGTAACCGATGGCATCCCTGCCGCCATCTACTGCCTGCCTAGTCAGTTCGGCGCCTATCCTGTTGCCAGATATTTGTGACCAAATCTCCAGCGCTACTGCTTCAAATTTCCAGGCGTCAGGCTTGGGGAATCTCTTTGTTAGGTGTTCGATAAGCCTGCGGCCCTTATCATCCTGAGGCTGCTGGTTTGCTTTGGATCTTGTTTTATCCACCCGTGGAGCAGTCAGTGGTTTGTATTTACCCTTTCGCAGCCATTCAAGGTAAACATCCGGAGCGTGATTCTCCCTATTGCCGGACAGTAGGGAAGTAATCCAATCCCGACTTATTACAGGGGTGTCCAAGACAGTGAACTTTGCAGCAAAGTTTTGGAAGCGTTGCTCTTTTGAGGTTCTCCACACGGTTCGCAAGGAGTCGTCCAATGTCGCCCCCTTACCTCCCGGCACCAGCAAGCCTCTGAATTGCCAATCCCAGCCCTGTTCCCACTTTGTGAAGTAGAGAAATATCGGAACGCTTTGCCGATCGTCGGAAAAAGTTTTTTCAAATGCTGATCTCAGTATTCGATTACCACCACGAGTTGCATGGAGTTCTCCTGGAGACCTGTTGTCGCCAAAGTACTCGACGGTACCGGTGTAAGGGTCGAGCAAGTCAGGCCAAGCTGCCTCATTCTCATTTGACGTAAGAATCACTAAAGGAGTCTCATTCCACTTCCCGGGCCATCGGAATCCACCAACATTTCCAACCGGAAAAAGCTTGCTCAATACTTCTGATGCAAGGTTTCCAGTACTGCCCCCTCTGTAAACCGCATCCACTTCCAAATCCGCGCCAGTTAGCTGATGAAAAGTTATAATCTTCATAGCATTCCCCTGAGTTGTCGAGGGCCGAATGGCATTGCGATCGAACTGGCTACCACCTAATAGCCCTGCCGTTCCCAGGTCTGGTTCGTGATGTCTATATCGACTCCATTGATTTGGCACACCATCGAAACGTCAATCATCGCCTCTAAAAGTTGTGCCGCCTTGGAGGAACTGTCTGGTTCATCCATAGTGCCTTGCAATGCGGAGCGTAGCGGGGAGATAGGGATTCCATTATGCACCCAGCGGTCCTCGATTATCCCTAGAGCAACCCAAATTTTTGGCCAAGCCCTGTCAGCTTCTTCATAGGTCATGGGAATTGCGAGAAGTTCGACATACTTCTTGAGTTCAGAGCACGCATCCTGTAGCTGTAGCTGACTCGGAGCCGTAGATGCGGGACTTTTAGTTGCTGTTTTAGGGGTCGGGGTTGGAGTCATTGTGCTCTGTTGACGGGTTATCTGATCGTCAGAAGCGCCCTGCCAAACCAATGTCGCGATGAAAATCAGGATTATTGAAATCAGAATTGCCAATACGATAGCCGAGTGAGTAGTTGATTTGGGGGCCGAGCTCGAATCTTCCTGAATCTGGACTTCTTTAACGCGATTATCCTCTTGTGTCGTAAGCCCTAGCTTTGCGCCGCACTCAACACAGAACTTCCCTGGTTCTCCTTTTGCGCCGCACTCAACACAGAACATGGAACCCCCTACGAATCCTCGTTGAATCGATCCTAGTTGAGATCTCGTCCAAGTGACCTACCGCCAAGATTCCTGCACAGAATCGAATTGTTGTCCAGACTTTGCCGCGGCAATTTGAAATTTATTGGGCACGTATTGGGCACAAAAGCAAACTCTAACGACAGAGAAGCCCGCCATTACGGGGTAAGGGGGGCATATGAATACTGACTCTTAATCAGTGGGTTCCGGGTTCAAGTCCCGGGGGGCGCACCAAAAAAATCAAATCCTCAAGAAATTGGGGATTTTTTTATGCTCGGGTTTACCTGCTGGGCATGCGCGGGGATTAGGGGATCGAAGGCCGCTCGTGTTTGTGGTTTAGCTTTCGCCACCGAAGATCGACCAGACGCTGAGGTGGATAAACATTCCCAGCAGCAAGATAATGCCAATACCGCTCACTGACATCAACACTGTTACCGAGTTGACCGCAATTTCAATGTCGTGATCGTTCATTTTTTCCTCTTCGCGATTTGGTCGGGAGTGAGTCTCTACCCTAACTCACAAGGACTCGGCAAAGCCTTGGGCTGCTTTCAATCTGGGTGAGCGAGATCGCTATTTCTTTCTCCTAGTGCTAATCAAAGTTGCTCCGCCAACCAGTAACAGGGCAGCTGGAGCGACAAAGTCAAGGTTTGATTGCCAGTCGGTCGAACTGTTTGCAATTACAAAGACAACTCCTAAAAGCCCAACTGAAATCAGCGCCCAAGCAAGCCCATTGGTCATAGCAGGGTCAATTCT
>JAQWUU010000002.1 GCA_029241985.1 Aquiluna sp.
CATTGAGACCAATGAGCTTTCCATAGACTTCTGGGTCGATGGCGAGTGGATCATGGCGGCCTCAGGTGTGAATTTCAAGGTTCGCCCCGGTGAAGTGTTGGCGATTGTGGGCGAGTCTGGATCCGGTAAGTCAACCTCGGCCATGAGCTTGCTCGGGCTACTTCCTGTGAACGGCAGAGCCTCGGGTTCAGTCAAGCTGCAGGGTGAAGAGTTAATCGGTGCAGACAAGAAGCGATTGCGCCAAGTTCGAGGAAAAGAAATAGCGGTTATTTTCCAAGAGCCAATGACAGCGCTGAACCCGGTCTACACGGTCGGATTCCAAATCGTAGAGACTCTTCAGGTCCACCACCAGTCGATGACGAAGGCGAAGGCTCGGGAACGTGCCCTAGAGCTGCTGACAATGGTGGAATTGCCAGACCCTCAAAAGGCGTTCAATTCCTACCCTCATGAGTTGTCGGGTGGGCAACGACAGCGAGCCATGATTGCTCAATCAATCTCCTGTGACCCGCTGTTGCTGGTGGCCGACGAGCCAACCACCGCCTTAGACGTAACGGTTCAAGCAGAGATCTTGGACCTTATTCGAGATCTAAACAAGCGTCTCAACTCGGCGGTAATTCTGATCACCCACGACATGGGTGTCGTGGCCGATCTCAGCGATCACATGATCGTTATGAAGGACGGCATTGTTGTTGAGTCAGGCAGCACCAAGCAGGTGTTCAACAAACCCAGCCACCAGTACACCAAAGACCTCCTGGCGGCCGTCCCACACCTGGGATCCGCCGACCTCAAGCCGGTCATCGACCGAACTGGCCAGAGGCCAACCCTGAGTTTGAAAAACGTAAACATCGAATATCCAAAGCGGGGCAGGGTCCCTGCCTTCAAGGCGGCAAGCGACATCAATCTGGAAATTTACCCGGGTGAAGTTTTGGGCCTGGTAGGTGAGTCAGGCTCGGGAAAGACCACCATCGGCCGAGCCGTGGTTGGCCTCCTTCCAATCAAGAGCGGCGATCTGACAATCAATGAAAAGCCACTCACCGGACGCAAGCAAAAAGAATTGATGGCAATTCGACGTGAGATCGGAATCGTGTTTCAGGATCCGGGCAGCTCGCTGAACCCGCGTTGGCCGGTTGGTCAGTCCATTGCCGAGCCGTTATTGCTGGCTGGTTGGAGCCAAAAGGAGCTAACCGACCGAGTAAGTGAACTGTTGGATATGGTGGAACTGCCCCGTTCCTACAGAAACCGCTACCCACATGAGCTCTCCGGGGGACAGCGGCAACGAATCGGCATCGCTCGGGCGCTGGCATTGAGCCCCAAATTGCTGGTCGCAGATGAACCCACCAGCGCGCTTGACGTTTCGGTTCAAGCAAGGGTCCTCGAGCTACTGCAAGAGATTCAAAAGGAGCAGCAGTTCGCGACACTGTTTATTTCCCACGACCTAGCTGTGGTTGACCTACTGAGTGACAGAATCGCGGTGATGCAGCACGGTGTGATCGTGGAGCAGGGTCCGAAGGATCAGATTCTGAGAAACCCAACTCAGGATTACACCAAGCGTCTCATTGCAGCGGTTCCAGTCCCTGATCCTGAACAGCAGGCTAAGCGCAGAAGTGATCGCTCGAAAAATGCCCTAGACGCAAATTAGCAGCCGCGCTTTCTTGAAACAGCGTCCACGGTCGCAGCAAGCGCGAGCACGGTTCCGGTAACAACAAAGCTGATTCCAGAAAAACCCCAACTGGCAAGGGAATAGGTCAGTTCCACAGAAGCGTTTCCGTGTTTTTTGCAGGTGCCCCTTCAGGCTCTACTGAACTTCTTCCAAGAGCCCAGTTGCAACATCAAAGATGAATCCACGAACCTGGTCGGTGTGTGGGATGAACTTAGATGATTTGATTCTGTGGATTGACTGCCTGACATCTTCTGAAAGATCACTGAATGCTTCAGCAGCCCACTCTGGCTTGAGACCAGTCTCTTTTTGGATGCCAGCTTTGAACTCATCGTCTGTGAAGGTCAGCATGCCGCAGTCGGTGTGGTGAATAAGAACTATCTCTTTGGTGCCTAGTAATCGCTGGCTAATAGCCAAAGACCTAATTTCATCTGCTGTCACAACGCCTCCGGCGTTGCGAATAACGTGAGACTCACCCTCTTCAAGACCCAATACGCCATAAACATTGATGCGCGCATCCATGCAGGCCAGCACAGCAATGTTCTTGGCAGGCGGCAATGGCAATGGTCCAGAGAACGACGCAGCATAAGCCTTGTTGTTTTCAAGCAGTTGGTCTGTGAAAGACATTTAGTTCCTTAGGTAGTTTTATGAGAGCACCTGCGACAGCAGGTGCTCTTTGCTTTGTTACACCTAGGAGAACACAGGACCTAAGAAAGCATTTCTTTGTTACGAATAGTTACTTTCGACTCGCTCTGCCCTTTTCGTAATTGGCGAGGAAGTCTTTCACGGTGATTGCTCCAATAGCGCGGCCTACAATTTCAAGCGGCAAATCCTCAAGGCGTTTGAACCGGATGCAAACTTTGCCACTGTCGAGTTTCTTGCCAGTTGCTAGGAACTCAGCTTCGAATCTGTCACGAACATCATCGAATCCATAGATCGAATTCAAATAGAGCGAGAAGTAGTGTTTTTGAGCAGCCAGGGCAGCAAACATCAGAGGTTGCTTGTTATAGGTGTCGGGGTAGGTAGAAAACGGGATTTCATAGGAGAGCATCCCAAAGTTCATGTTCTCTTCAATGCCGGCCGGAAGGTTATCAAGTAATAGCTTTCTAACTCCCGCGATTACCTCGCGTCTGTCTTGAGGTAGCGATGCCAGATACTGCTGCGGAGTAGTTGCGGTTGAAGAAACCATGCCCAATCTTTTCACACCCGACTCTGCAGAAGGTGGAATGTGAGATCTCATCAGAGGCAACTTGACCGGTCTAGTGATTCAAGCAAAAGAAAAAGCTCCGAGCCCATGAATTCATTTGGTCTCGAAGCTTATTCTTTAGTTTTTTTCACTCGCAGAAGGCTTGGTTTCAACTGCTTACATCTATAGCTAACTAAGACTCATGCCTGTTTGTTACGCCCAGGCAAACAATGGAACAAAACTTTGGAAATCAATCACTCAAACGCAAGCATCCTTGTAATCAGCTTCGTGCCTTTAGTCTGCGGCGAAAAAGGGAGGGTGCTAGACCTTAAGCTCCAAGCCATCTGGCAACAACCCAAGTGTTCTTGCCTTCAGAACTGCCTGTTGGCGGGTGCCAACACCCATAGCCCGGAAAATCTTTACTGACTCTTGCTTGATGGTGGATTCAGACAGGATCATCTCTTGGGCAATGACAAGGTTAGTTTTGCCATGAGCCATCTCAATCAAAATCTGCATCTGTCGAGCGGTCATGTCATCCGGGGAGGCATCTTTGACTTCGGGAGCTGATGCAACTGTTCTGTAGCCAATGGAATCAAGAAACAGTCCGCCTGAATCTTGAATTGCTTTTAAAGTTCCGTTTGTCGGGTTGAAAACATAGGAACCCACAGCCGAAACCCTAACCAGTGCACCAACGGGAAGTGCGTCTCTAAGCAAAACGCAACTTGTCACCTCGACCGATTGACCGTCAAGTTTTATGGTCGAAGTTTCAACGAGTCTGGACCTGGCGGCCAAGGTCATTAGGTTCTCATCGAACTGGGTTTTTTTACCATCGGGGTAAGCAAGCTTCCCGTAGGAGCCAAGAAGTTGCCAACTACCGGAATTGGTTAGTGCAAAAAGCTGCGTGCCAAGGGTGCCGGTTCCAAAGATCTCGTCGCTGGCAAGCCTGCGACAAAGTTCATTTCCGTTTGAACTTGCTCCTAATAAGCCAATCATTCTGACTACTTGTTCCATCTCGGTTACTACATCCATTTCAAAACCCCCTGGCTTGTTTTTACCCTGCGAGCTCCAGAACGACGTTGTTCAAATAGTCCGTACAGCGAACCTTATTCGCTGAGCGGACAATAAAAGCTCTTAGTACGGGCAAACAATTTTTATGTACGCACAATTTTTGACACCCCTTCTTGCCCAGTACTGGCGCGGATTTTGTCAACAAATGGGGGACAAGCAACCCGGTTGCCCAGTCCTGTATTGACACCAGGCCACACCTTTCTGTTGGCGCAAGTAGCATTTTGGGAGGTTTTGCTGGCTAGAAAAAAATGTTCTAAGAGTTCACACATCACGCGAAAACTAATCCAGCAAAACCAGCAACTTCTATGCAGCCAAGCGCTTCACCAACTACCTGGGTGACAGAGCAGGGGTAGTCAATAAAGACGAACTGGCAATCAAGAGCTTCCTGTCTGATTACCAAGGCGTAACAAGAATCACCTGTCTTGGTTCAACTTCTGGCGTTCCTGCAATTGCAACAGATCTTGCCCTTGCAACAAACAGAGCAACCAACGCCTGTGATATTGCCAAGGAACTTTACCCCGAAGCAACAGAGAACATTAGAACCTCAACCGGCAAAGGCATCGGCCAGTTCTACCGCAGTGTTTCTGTCTTTATTGCAGGCCGCAACTAACCCGCTAAAACCGAACTAAACAACACCGCTAAACCCAAAGACAACAACCAACCCCTCTTCTTTTTGAAGAGGGGTTGGTTGTTTAGCGCTCCCCTTTTTGAGTGTGATGAAGAATGCAGGTTTTAGGCAGGGTTTGGCTGTACGCACAGACATT
>JAQWUU010000003.1 GCA_029241985.1 Aquiluna sp.
AACCTGCTAGGGTTAGGACTTCGCCGCGGGGTGGAGCAGTTCGGTAGCTCGCCGGGCTCATAACCCGGAGGTCGTAGGTTCAAATCCTGCCCCCGCAACTAGAAAAACCCTCGAATTAGTTCGAGGGTTTTTTCTTTGTCCTGTGGATAACTGAATTCGCCGATTAGGCATGTCTATTAGCGTCTCCTGATGAACAGAAATCCAACCTCCTCCAGAGGTTCAAGGCCATGATAATTGGGGCGATAATAATTGCGGCTGCCAGCTGTGGCCCAAATATCACAACTGCAGACAGCTATACAATTTGTGCTGAGAAGCAGCAACAACAGGCCAGTTCCAGCGCTTCACAGAGTGACATTTACACTCCCAAGCCCAAGCCAATGAGGCTTTGTAGGTATTACGTCAACAACTCAATTGATGTCCCGACTGCCGGGATTATCTCCGCCTGGGTGCCAGTGGGATCGAGGGAGTGCATCGGTGATGAGCCTCCGGAGCAAACTGCACCAACGCAGCCGAAAACCACTGTCGTCAAGACCTCTGTTGCCGAAACATTAACAGCCTTTGCCAATCGCCCTGTCGCGTCTTGGTCACCGGGAAGTGAAATACAGATTTTCCAATCTGGCTTTTTTAGCGTGGCTGTGAATAATCGAACCGCGAGTGGGCAGCTCTTTGAAGAACCAGCCCAGATTCGCTTCACTGCCAGTTCAATTGAATGGCAATTTTCAGATGGAGTGTCGCGTCCAGGAGCCTCTGTTGCCAGGAGTTTTGATAGGGTCGGTGAATATTCTGCAATCGCCATCGTGACTTACCGAGTCGATTATCAGGTCGCCGGCGAGAGTTGGGTAATTGGGGCTACGTCAATTTCACTGCAATCTAATCAGCTAAAAATAGAGGTTGTCGAACCGCCACGGCGATCACTCTTGGTCGAATAACAGAGTTTTTTCAGTCGGGACTCATAGAATCCCCAGAGTTGTTGAACATAATCTTGTAAGACAACGAAAGGGAATAATGTCTCAGTGGAATCGATCAGGTGAAAACCAGTTCTCATTCAGCACACCACAGGTAGCTGATCCCGCTGCGGCGCCGAAGCCTCCTAAGAAGAAGCGACGCAACCCGCTCCCGGTGGCGGCACTAGTACTTACTGCTGCTCTAGTCGGCGGCATCATTGGCTCGAGCGGTTGGACCATGTCCTATGTGAGCCTTAGCCAGCCAGCCCCGGTAGTTGTGAACAATACGACCGCGGTGAACTGGGTGACCGGCGCAGCAGCAGCAGCATCACCTTCGGTAGTCACCCTTTCTGTGAGTTCCTCAACCAGCGGCGGCTCTGGCTCTGGAGTGGTCCTCACTGAAGATGGATACATTCTTACAAATGCCCATGTTGTGACCTTGGGCGGCAAGACTGAGACGGCTGCAGTATCAGTGATGCTCTGGGACGGCCAGGTGGTCCCCGCCGAGCTCATTGGATTTGATTCTGTCTACGATCTAGCTGTGCTCAAGATCGACCGGGTGGGCCTGAAGCCGATTGCATTCGCAGATTCCAAGGTCCTAAATGTGGGGCAGAGCGTAGTGGCAATTGGTGCACCGTTGGGTCTTTCCTCCACCGTCACACAGGGGATCATCTCGGCACTCAACAGGACAATTCAGGTCGCCAGCTCTGAGGTCAGTGAAGATGCAGGGCTGCAGTTTTGGACCGGCAACGGTGGAAATCCGATTTCTCTTCAGGTAATTCAAACTGATGCGGCAATTAACCCTGGCAATTCGGGCGGTGCTCTGGTGAACGACAGCGGGGAGTTGATTGGCATAAACGTTGCAATCGCAACTGCAGGCTCTGGAACGTCAGGAAGTATTGGAGTGGGGTTTGCCATTCCCTCAAACACCGCAGGCCGCATTGCAACTGAAATCATCGAGACTGGCTTTGCAAGTCACGGACTTCTTGGAGCCCTAGTGCGAGACAACCAGGAGCAGTCCCAAGGCTTTTCCACAGGTGCTTATGTCGAGGACGTGACCGGAGACGGGGCCGCGAATGCAGCTGGCATATCGGCTGGGGATGTGATCACCAGCTTCGCAGGTCAACGAGTAGAAGGCGCTAGCGACCTAACTGCAATGGTCAGGGCAGAACCGGCCGGGGCAGAAGTTGAGATCGTCGTCTTGCGAAACAACCAGCGCCTGGTTTTTTCAGTGACACTCGGCAGTGCCGCTGACTTACAATAGGAATTATGAGTGATCTTGATAGTGGGACCATCCTTGAAAAGGACAAGCAGGAACAGCTTGACGAAGGTGATCACGAGCGATACTCGCATTACGTCAAGAAGGACAAAATTGTCGAGTCAGCCGTTATGGGAGATGCTGTAATTGCACTCTGCGGCAAGGTGTGGATTCCGAACCGGGATCCGGGCAAGTTTCCAGTCTGCCCGTCTTGCCAGGAAATTTACGAAAAGCTAAAGCGCTAATTACACAAAAGTGGTTGGGATGGCAGGCTCTCCACTTGACAGCCTGAAAGCGGCGGCCGGAAGCTCCTTGAGAACTTTTAGGTGATGCTCTCGAGCTGCAAGAACACCCTTTGGCCCCATAGCCGAGGCATCCGCTTTTCCATTGAGAATCATTGCTACTTGAAGCGCCCTGCCTGCCGAATCAGACCCAACTAACTCAGCAATTGCAGTGCCATCGACAACGGACCGAGCAGCGCTCTTCTTGCCACCGCGGTTTGTCTTGTTTCTGGATTCTTTTGCTACGTCTACCCAGCTATCACCATCTGCGTGTGAAACAAGCTTGTAAACAAAACCCACTGTTGGATGGCCAGAGCCTGTAACCAGTGAAGTCCCAACGCCGTACCTGTCGACCGGAGCCGCCGCCAAGCCAGCAATAGTGTTTTCGTCCAGGTCACTGGTGACGACGATTTTGGTGTCTTTGGCCCCGAGGCTGTCCAGTAATTCTCGGACCTTTGTTGCTGCAACCGAAAGATCACCCGAATCAAGGCGGACCGCAGCTATCTTGCCATCGGTCAAGCGAACAGCCTCGCGCACTGCTTTTTCGACGTCGTAGGTATCAACCAACAACGTGGTGTCGACTCCCATGACTTCGATTTGCGACTGAAAAGCGTCTGTTTCAGTGTCATGCAAGAGAGTGAAAGAGTGTGCGGAGGTGCCCATTGTTGGGACACCATAACTTCTGCCAGCCTCCAGATTGCTGGTCGCATCGAATCCAACTATGAAGGCAGCCCTGGCCGCGGCAACAGCCGCATGCTCGTTCGCTCTCCTTGCACCCATCTCAGCCAAATAGCGGTTGCCCGCCGCAAAGCGCATTCTTGCGCCGGCCGACGCGACTGCACTGTCGTAGTTCAGGATGGACAGAATCAATGTTTCAAGGATGACAGCCTCTGCGAATGTGCCTTCAACGGTGAGTACCGGCGAGTTGGCAAAGAAAAGCTCGCCTTCACGGTAGCCGTGAATCGAGCCGCTGAATCTGAAGTTCTCCAACCAGTTGGCTGTCTTGGCATCAATGATGTCGTTTGCTTGGAGAAATTCAAGTTCTGGTTTTTCGAATCTAAAATCTTCGATTGCGGCAATAAGCCTGCCAACACCTGCAAAGACCCCAAAGCGCCTTCCCGGAGGAAGGTTCCTGGTGAAGACTTCAAAAACCGTCTTTCGTTCGGACTTTCCCGAACGCAGGGCAGCTTGAACCATGGTGAGTTCGTAGCGGTCGGTTAACAGAGCTGTAGACACGTGTCAAGCCTACTAATTGAGGAGGCCAGATTGCACTGCGGGCCTAGACTAACTTTCGTGGATGCAAGACCAATTGGTGTATTTGACTCTGGAGTCGGCGGCTTGACCGTTGCCAGGTCAATAATCGACCAGTTGCCAGGGGAGTCGCTCCACTATGTGGGAGACACACTGAACTCCCCCTACGGACCCAAGCCACTTTCTATTGTCAGGTCCTTGGCTCTTGAGGTCATGGATGACCTAGTTGCCTCGGGTGTCAAAATGCTGGTTATTGCTTGCAACTCAGCCTCTGCTGCCGTCTTGAGAGATGCCAGGGAGCGCTACACGGTCGGTTTGGGTGTGCCAGTTGTTGAAGTTATCCAGCCAGCGGTTAGAAAAGCGGTTTCCACCAGTCGCAATAAAAAAGTCGGTGTCATCGGAACCAGCGCAACAGTCTCCTCGAAGGCTTATGACGATGCTTTTGCAGCAGCTGTGGATTTTCAGATCCACAGTGTCGCATGTCCAGATTTTGTGGACCTGGTGGAGCGTGGGATCACATCTGGGCCAGAGGTTCTAGCCTCTGCCACTGAATACCTAGAGCCTCTAAAGAGAGCGGGCATCGACACGCTAGTGCTTGGCTGTACCCATTACCCGCTATTGCAAGCGGCGCTCGCATACGTGATGGGAGATGGCGTCAACCTGGTGTCTTCGGCCGATGAAACCGCAAAGGATGTATTCAGGGTGCTGACAGAACATGATCTGCTCGCACCTGAGGGAAACCAGGCTCACTACGAGTTTTTTGCAACCGGAGATCAGCTTCAGTTCGAGAAATTGGCCCATCGGTTCTTGGGCCCAGAAGTTACAAACGTAAAACATCTCGAGAGGAAGAGTGAACATGGCTAGACAGGACAATCGGGGAAATGACCAGCTGAGGGCAGTCACTTTTGAGCGCGGATTCACGAAACACGCTGAGGGCTCGTGCTTGGTTTCATTTGGTGACACTCGTGTGCTCTGTAACGCATCGTTCACTGAGGGTGTGCCAAGGTTCAAAAAGGGTTCGGGGGAAGGTTGGGTCACAGCAGAGTACTCAATGCTTCCGCGTGCAACTCACACCAGGTCAGACCGCGAAAGCGTGAAGGGCAAGATCGGTGGCCGAACCCACGAAATTTCGAGACTAATTGGTAGATCCCTGCGGGCAGTAATCGACGTAAAGGGGCTTGGTGAAAACACCATAGTCCTTGATTGCGATGTGCTCCAGGCTGACGGTGGCACTAGAACCGCCGCTATAACCGGGGCGTTCGTTGCTCTTGCGGATGCTGTCAACTGGGGTAAGGCAAACGGTCACATTCCAAAAAGCGCTAAACCTATTCTCGATAGTGTCTCTGCAGTATCGGTGGGAATCGTTGGTGGTGAACCCATGACAGACCTTGCATACGTTGAGGATGTGAGGGCAGACACAGACATGAACGTGGTGATGACTGGCAAGGGCTTATTTGTTGAAGTTCAGGGAACCGCGGAGGCAGCTCCTTTTGACAAGTCTGAGCTCGACAGTCTGCTGGAGCTCGCAACAGAGTCAAACCTCGAACTGGCTAAATTGCAGGTTGCCACTCTCGGAGAAATCCTGGAGCTTCGCTAGTGGAACTGGTTTTTGCTACCGGCAATGCACACAAAGTAGCTGAAGCGCAGTTGATCTTAGGAAAGGCCCTGCCTGACCTTCTAATTCTTGCTCACGATGGCTCAGACCCCTTGGAAAGCGGAGTCAGCTTCTTGGAAAATGCGCAAATCAAGGCAAGAGCGGCATTTCAAGCCACGGGAAAACCGGCGTTCGCCGATGATTCTGGTATCTGCGTCGAAGTAATGGGCGGGGCCCCAGGAATCTTTTCAGCAATCTGGGCCGGAGGCCGAGATGATATCGAGAACCGCGACCTGCTACTAAAGCAACTTGAAGACATTCCAGCCGAAAATCGCATGGCCTCTTTTGTATGCACAATTGCCCTGGTGGAAGCATCCGGCGAGACTTCGTTTACTGGCGTTTGGCCGGGCAGGATCTCCATGGGGGCAGCGGGGAACGGTGGCTTTGGCTACGATCCTGTGTTTGTTCCCGAGGGATTTGAGGTTACTGCCGCGGAGTTAGATTCAGATGTGAAATCTAGTTTCTCTCACAGGTCGATGGCAATGCGGCAGATGGCATCATTTTTGACATCGAGGTAAGTGCCCCCAGCAGGAATCGAACCTGCGCCCCCGCCTCCGGAGGGCGGTGCTCTATCCCCTGAGCTATGGGGGCCCGGAGTCTTCACCAGCTTACTAGCTCAACTGTTAGCGGAACTTTTCTCTTGTCGGCTGACAGCTTGCGTGTTAGTCGAGGATTTTCCCTTGAGGTGGGAATATTCCAACAAGGGTATGATTTAGGGACACTATTAGCCCAGCAATTGCAAGCATTTTGCCCTGATTTAGGAAATCCCCATGACCCCAGAACAGCTGTCCAGCGCGATTGTTGCTGCGCTTGGTCAGATGATGGCCGATGGGACTATTGGGCGAGGCGAGCTTCCTAACGAGGTCGTTGTTGAGAGGCCTAAGAACCGTGATCACGGAGACTGGGCAACCAACGTTGCAATGCAGCTAGCAAAGAAATTCGAAATGAATCCTCGCGAGTTTGCAACACTGCTGGTTGGTCACCTTGAAACCCACGAGTCAATCACCAAGGTTGAGGTCGCGGGCCCAGGTTTTATAAACATCACAATTGCCACTGCGGCCGCCGCATCTTTGATTCGAACGATTCTCGATGACGGGAGCTCCTATGGGTCAAATCAAAACCTGAGTGGGGTAAAGCTGAACCTGGAATTTGTTTCGGCAAACCCGACAGGCCCTATCCACCTGGGTGGAACTAGGTGGGCTGCAGTCGGGGACTCGCTTGCAAGGATTTTTTCATTCGCTGGTGCAGACGTGACCAGGGAGTATTACTTCAATGATCATGGTGCTCAGATAGATCGGTTTGCTAAGTCACTTCTTGCTTCGGCACGGAACGCGCCAGCTCCCGAGGACGGCTACTCCGGGCAGTACATTGACGAGATAGCGCAACAGGTTTTGGCAGAGTCTGCCGAGGATATCTTGGCGCTTGAAGACCCTCTTGCCCAGGAAGCCTTCCGCGCTGCGGGTGTAGAACTAATGTTTGCCCAGATCAGGCAGTCGCTGCATGATTTTGGCGTGGATTTCGATGTCTTCTTCCACGAAAACACGCTCTATGAGGCCGGCGCTGTTGAAAAAGCCATAGGACAGCTCACATCGAAGGGTCACACTTTTGAGCAGGACGGAGCGACCTGGCTGAGATCAACAGCTTTTGGAGATGATCGAGATCGGGTGATTATCAAATCCGATGGGACCACCGCATACATCGCCGGTGACATTGCCTATTACCTGGACAAGCGAGAACGTGGTTTTGACCAATGCATTTACATGTTGGGAGCTGACCATCACGGCTACGTCCAGCGGATGCTTGCAATCTGTGCGGCGTTTGGTGATGAGCCAAATGTGAACATGGAGATTTTGATTGGCCAACTGGTGAACCTAGTGCGCGGGGGAGTGCCTGTGAAGATGTCCAAGCGCGCTGGAACAGTGGTCACAATGGAAGACCTCGTTGACGCAGTTGGTGTGGATGCGGCAAGGTACTCGCTCACCAGGTCTTCGATCAATTCAAGCTTGGATGTAGACCTTGAGGTGCTGAGCAAGAAAACTAATGACAATCCAGTTTTCTACGTTCAGTACGCTCATGCCAGAACAAGACAAGTTGCCAAGAATGCAGCGGCGCAAGCAGTGGAGCGAGTGGAATTCGAGGCGGACACGTTGTCTCACCCCACTGAGGAAAACCTCCTCGCGCAGCTTGCTCAGTTTCCAAAAGTTCTAGAGACTGCGGTTGAATTCCGTGAGCCGCACCGAGTGGCTCGGTATCTAGAGGAGCTAGCCGGCGCCTACCACCGCTTCTATGACAACTGCAGAGTGGTGCCGCTATCAGGTGGCGAAGTTGAGACTGTGCACCGGGCGAGGCTGTGGCTAAACGATGCTTGCACGCAGGTCTTGGCAAATGGACTGAATTTACTTGGGGTAAGTGCCCCGGAGAGGATGTAGCAGTGAAAAACCCACTCATCCCGGAATGGCTAGATACCCCTGAAGATCTTTCTTCGTTGGACCCGAGGATTTGGCCTCGTACTGCAAAGAGAAGTGAATTTGGGGAGATTTCTTTGGGCGGTCAGGTTGCCTCAGATTTGGTGCGTCAATTTGGGTCACCCCTCTACGTTGTAGACCAGGAGGACTTTGAGGCTCGGCTAATGAGCACTCGCCGAGCATTTTCAGACGCAGCTCAAAAAATCGGGACAACTGCTAAGACCTATTACGCTTCTAAGGCCCTGCTGACTACCGATGTTGTTCGCTGGGTGGATCAGGCTGGTCTATCTATTGATGTTTCAACCGGGGGAGAGCTGGCCGTAGCGTTGGCTGGAGGAATTGACGGCTCAAGAATTGGTCTTCACGGAAACAATAAGTCCCTGGTGGAGATCGGGCGAGCCATAACTGCAGGAGTCGGGGTCATCGTTATCGACTCTGAGCTTGAGATTGAGCGAATTGCTTCAGTAGCCAGCGCACAAGATAAGGTGCAGCCGGTTCGCCTTCGCGTGAACACTGGCGTGCACGCCAACACGCACGAATACCTCGCGACTGCTCGGGAAGATCAAAAATTTGGGATTGCTCTGGCTGATGTGCCAGACATGGTGGCAAAAATAAGGTCGCACTCTCAGTTAAAATTCCTCGGTCTGCACTCACACATCGGGTCGCAGATTTTTGTCGTCGATGGATTCATTGCAGCGGCAGAAAGAATGCTGGATGTTCACGCTAAGTTACTTGCTGGTGGGGAAGTGCCCGAACTAAACCTGGGTGGTGGATTCGGCATCAGCTATACATCCGCGGACAGACCAATGGACCTAAGCGAGTTAGCCGGAAGAATTGCAAGCGCGATTGAAGCCAAATGTGGAGAGCTTGGCATCGCAATACCGGCGCTCGCATTTGAGCCGGGACGAGTTATTGCCGGTCCTGCCGGGGTCACTCTGTATTCGGTGGGAACTTTGAAGGACGTAAAGATTACCGACCAAGGAGCAGCGGCGGCTAGAAAGTACGTCAGCGTGGACGGTGGGATGAGTGATAACGCTAGGCCAGCTCTGTACGAAGCTGAATACAGCGCAGTTCTAGCTTCTCGTAGTTCCGATGCTGAAGCAGTTCTGAGTCGAGTGGTTGGCAAGCATTGCGAATCTGGAGACATCGTTGTTAGGCACTCAATGCTCCCGTCCGATGTGGCAGTTAACGACTTGCTGGCCGTTCCAGCCACCGGCGCGTATTGCTTTTCGCTATCTTCTAATTACAACTATTTGCCGAGACCTGCGGTTATTGCAGTCAAGGCCGGTGTCGCCAAAGTTTTGATTAGGGCGGAAACAGAGCGAGACTTGCTCAACCGAGACGCTGGCTTTGTGCCGGGAGAGGCTTAGAAATGCAGAGCGCGTATAGACCGATTCGAGTTGGCCTGCTGGGTGCAGGTTCTGTTGGATCGCAGGTGGCACGGCTGCTGCTTGAGAACAAAGAAGAATTGGCAAACAGGGTCGGCGCAACTTTGGAGCTATCGGGTGTTGCTGTTCGCAACCTAAAGGCCAGCCGCGATTTTGACATCCCAGCGGACCTTCTCACAGAGGATGCCGAATCTGTCATTCTCGGCAGTGACATTGTGATTGAGTTGATTGGAGGCATTGAGCCTGCAAAAACGTGGATCACTCTTGCGCTGAATTCAGGCGCGGATGTTGTTACGGCCAACAAGGCCCTTATTGCAGCTCACGGACCCGAGCTGTTTGGGCTTGCCGACCAGCTTGGCGCTCAACTCTATTTCGAAGCCGCTGTGGCTGGCGCTATTCCGATCATTAGGCCCCTCAGAGAGTCCCTAGCCGGGGACAAGATCAACCGGGTGATGGGCATTGTGAACGGAACAACTAACTTCATATTGGATCGCATGGAATCCACTGGGGCAGAGTTTAAAGATGCTCTTGCCTTGGCAACTGAGCTTGGATATGCCGAAGCGGATCCCACCGCAGACATAGAGGGCTTTGACGCCCAGAGCAAGGCTGCGATTATTGCCTCGCTTGCCTTTCACTCCGAGGTTGCTGTCGAGTCAGTTCACCGCGAGGGAATCACAACGGTCACCGCGCAGCAGATAAATGCCGCTAAGGCAGCCGGCTACGCCGTGAAACTACTTGCTATTTGCGAGCGGGCATCTGAGGGAGACAAAGAGGGGCTTGTAATTCGAGTTCACCCCACTTTGATTCCATTGGCTCACCCTCTTGCCTCAGTTCGCGGCGCCTACAACGCGGTCTTTGTTGAGGCCGAGTCTGCCGGGCAGCTAATGTTTTATGGCGCAGGTGCTGGAGGCCCAGAGACTGCCTCCGCCATTCTTGGAGACTTGGTAAGTGCCGCAAAGCGTCACCTTGCGGGAGGCCCAGGCTTGGCAGACAGCACGCATGCGGATCTTGAAATTTTGAATGTCAAGAACACTGTCACGCGGTTCCAGATAACTCTCGAGGTTTCCGACGAAACCGGAGTTTTGGCGTCGATCGCATCTGTGTTTTCTACCAATGGTGTGAGCGTCGAAACTGTGCAGCAAAGTTCAGCTTCGAGCAGTGCAGGTGCACTTTTGACAGTTATGACGCACGTAGCGTTGGAGTCGGACCTGGATCGAGTTGTAGACGAACTTAGAAAAAATGATTCGGTCGTTCATGTGAACTCAGTAATCCGAGTGGAAGGTCTCTAATGGCAAACCCATGGCGTGGCGTAATCCACGAGTATTTCGACAGGCTTCCCTTTGAGAAGGGTGACCCAATTGTCACTCTCGGTGAGGGTGGAACGCCGTTGATTGAAGCACCGGCTCTTGCAACTCTGCTTGATGTTGGCTCCGTGCATTTGAAATTCGAGGGTATGAACCCCACGGGATCCTTCAAAGACCGAGGAATGACAACCGCAGTTTCAAAAGCAAAGGCCCATGGCGCCAAGGCCGTTATTGCCGCCTCCACGGGAAACACATCAGCTGCCGCCGCTGCTTACGCGGTGAAGGCGGAAATGCAGTCAGTGGTTTTGGTTCCTGCCGGCAAAATTTCTTGGGGCAAACTATCTCAAGCGGTCGCACACAAGGCTCAGATCCTTCAGGTACGCGGGAACTTCGATGATTGCTTGCGCCTCGCACGCGAACTAAGCGACAACTACCCAGTTTTTCTTGTCAACTCGGTGAACCCAGATCGTCTTCAGGGACAAAAGACCGCAGCGTTTGAGGTTGTAGACGTGCTGGGTGAAGCGCCGGACCTGCATGCTATGCCGCTGGGAAACGCGGGAAACATCTCCGCCTACCACCTTGGATATCGCGAGGAGTTAGCGGACGGAAGAATCCAAAAACTACCAAAACTTTATGGCATCCAAGCTGCCGGATCTGCACCGTTTATTCAAGGATCTCCAGTCGCAAAGCCAGAAACAATTGCCACAGCAATCCGGATAGGTAATCCGGCATCTTGGGACTTGGCACAGGAAGCCAAGCGTGATACTGACGGTGGTTTTGATGCCGTCAGCGATAAAAAGATTCTCTGGATGCACAGGTTCTTATCCCAGGAGTGCGGAGTGTTCGTCGAACCTTCAAGCGCCACTGGAGCGGCCGGACTTTTGCAGTTACATCAGCAGGGCAAGTTGCCGAAGGTTAACAGCATTGTCGTGACTGTCACCGGCCATGGCCTAAAAGACCCAGACTGGGCCTTGAAGAATGAGCGTGGCCGTGCAATTAAGCCAAAGAAAGTTTCAGCAACCGCAGATTCTGTTGCTGGAACCTTAGGACTGGAGCGAAACAAATGACCAGCGTTCACGCAAAGATTCCGGCCACCTCTGCAAACCTGGGACCAGGCTTTGACACCTTCGGCATGGCGCTTTCTTTTTATGACCAGTACGAAGCAACCGAAACTGAGTCTGGCCTCGAAATCATCGTCACTGGTGAGGGTGCAGGTGAGATTCCTCTTGACGAGACAAACTTGATCTATCGCTCACTCGAGCTGGTTTTTCAAAAGCTTGGTAAAAAGGTTCCGGGCTTGAAAATTACATGCGAGAACAACATTCCTCACGGCAGGGGAATGGGTTCGTCCGGAGCTGCGGTCGCAGGTGGAGTGATGCTCGCCGCAGGTCTGCTGCGAGATCAAGTCGAAATTTCAGAGCAGCAGCTTCTCGAATTCGCCACAGAACTGGAGGGGCATCCAGACAATGTGGCCCCGGCTCTTTTTGGCGGACTGACGGTTGCCTGGGTCGATGATGCCGGAAAGCCATTCCATAAAAAGCTAACTGTTCACAGGGGTGTTTCACCGCTGGTATTGGTTCCCCCGCACCAAATGTCGACAAAGCTTGCCAGAAGCCTCCAGCCAGAATCCGTCCCTCACACTGATGCAGTGTTCAATGTGTCAAGGTCCGCACTGCTGGTTGCTGCGCTAACTCAAAGTCCAGAATTGATGTTGACAGCGACTGAAGACAGGCTGCACCAAAACTATAGAGCCAGCGCGATGCCAGAAACTTCTGCCTTGATTGAAAAGCTGCGTAAAGACGGACACCCAGCGGTGGTTTCGGGTGCGGGACCATCGGTACTTGTTCTCGAGGATGACCCCGTGAAAAGAGTTGCGGCGATAGCTCTCGCGGAATCCGCCTTTCCAACCTGGAGAGTATTGCCGCTTGCAGTTGATGTTAAAGGTGCTAGTGTTGAGGTGCAGTCTGGATCAGGCAAATAAAGCCCGCCACTGTATCTCTTTTTCAAAGTTTTCAAATAACGGCAATTCGCCGCAAAGAAATGAGTAAACAATAAACATGGATGAAATCCAACAAGATAAGCCAGTTCGTCGTTCAAGACGCTCGACTAGCGCAGATGCTTCAGAATCAAAAGTAACTGCAGAAACCACTTCGCCAGCTAAGACAACAAAGGCCGACAGCCCAGAAGCCGCTTCTGGCGACAAGACTGAAGCGAAAAAGGCCCCTGCGCGAAGGAAGCCTGCCGCAAAGACTGCTGCCGCTTCTAATGAAGAGTCCGGCAGTAGCAAAAAAGATTCTGATGCCAAAGAACCAGCAGTGGCGAAGAATGAAAAGTCAGACAAGCAAGCTTCTGCAGCCAGCGAAGGCGAGCAGAAGGCAGAACGTCCGAGCCGCGAAGACCGTGAGACCAGAAGTGGTGACCGCGAAAACCAGCGTGATCGTGATGACGACCGCCGCGGCGGCAACAACAATCGAAACCGTCGTGGTCGTTACCGCGACCGCGGTGATAGACGCCGTGGTCCTCAGGATGAGGCTGAGCCAGAGATTCAAGAAGATGATGTCCTAGTTCCAGTAGCTGGAATCTTAGACGTGCTGGATAACTACGCGTTCTTGAGAACTTCTGGCTACCTTCCGGGGAACAACGATGTGTATGTTTCTCTCGGTCAGGTCAAGAAGTACGGCATGCGCAAGGGTGACGCAGTAGTCGGTTCAATCCGCCAGCCTCGCGAGGGAGAAAACAGCAACCAGCGCCAAAAGTTCAACGCCCTGGTCAAGGTTGAAACGTTGAATGGCCAAACTCTGGAGGAGGCAGCAGAGAGAGTCGAATTCGGCAAGCTAACTCCGCTCTACCCGGACACCAGGTTGAGGCTTGAAACTGATAACAAAAAGCTCTCTACCAGGATCATTGACCTTGTTGCTCCGATTGGTAAAGGTCAGCGTGGCTTGATTGTTTCTCCTCCGAAGGCTGGAAAGACCTTGGTCTTGCAGGCTATCGCGAACGCAATTTCTATCAACAACCCTGAGGTTCACCTCATGGTTGTGTTGGTCGATGAGCGTCCAGAGGAAGTTACCGACATGCAGAGAACAGTCAATGGTGAGGTTATTGCTTCAACCTTTGATCGTCCGGCTGAAGATCACACCACGGTTGCGGAGCTAGCCATTGAGCGAGCGAAGCGCCTTGTTGAAATGGGTCACGACGTTGTAATTTTGCTTGACTCGATCACTCGGTTGGGTCGTGCTTACAACCTAAGCGCCCCAGCTTCGGGTCGAATTCTTTCAGGTGGTGTTGATTCATCAGCGCTGTATCCACCGAAGCGTTTCTTTGGTGCGGCCAGAAACATCGAATTTGGTGGCTCTCTAACTATTCTTGCCACCGCTCTGGTTGAGACCGGGTCCAAAATGGACGAGGTTATCTTCGAGGAGTTCAAGGGAACCGGAAACATGGAACTCAGGCTCTCGCGTCAGCTTGCCGACAAGAGAATCTTCCCAGCTGTTGACATCAACGCTTCTGGCACCAGGCGCGAAGAGATGCTGATGAGCCCACAGGAGACCAAAATCATCTGGAAGCTTCGTCGTGCTCTTGCGGGTCTTGAGCAGCAGCAAGCTCTCGAGTTGGTATTGAACAGGCTCAAGGAAACAGCGTCTAACGTTGAGTTCTTGCTAAAGCTTGAGAAGTCAATGCCAGTTCCTTCAGAGGCTGACGGAGACTAAGTTGCTTGATTCGCTTGCAGGTCTGCGGTCTGAGCACGCGAGTCTGCAGGAGCAGCTCAGTGACTCGGCGGTTCATCAGAACCCAGCCCTGGCCAAGAAGATTAATCGTCGCTACGCCGCTCTTAGTGCGATCATGCTTGCAGACGAACTGGCCAGTGCGCTGACCGATGACCTTGCGGCTGCCAAGGAGTTGGCTAAGGAAGACGAATCTTTTGCCGCCGAACTACCTGTTTTAGAAGAGAAACTCGCTGAGGCCAGCGAGAAACTTCGCCGACTCTTGATCCCGAGGGACCCTGACGATGGTCGCGACGCAATTCTAGAAATCAAAGCAGGTGAAGGCGGTGCGGAGTCTGCGCTGTTCGCAGCTGATTTGCTTCGAATGTATTTGCACTACGCAACCTCAAAGGGTTGGAAGACTGAGATTCTAGATAAGACCGAGAGCGACCTGGGCGGCATCAAAGATGTTCAGGTGGCTATGAAGTCCAATGTCACCGACCCTGCTCAGGGCGTCTGGGCTCATATGAAATACGAAGGCGGCGTCCACCGGGTTCAGCGAGTTCCAGTGACTGAAACCCAAGGGCGAATCCACACTTCAGCCGTTGGAGTGCTTATCTTCCCAGAGGTTGACGAGCCCGAGGAAGTCGATATTTCACCGAATGATATTCGAATTGATGTCTTTCGCTCCTCAGGCCCAGGTGGCCAGTCCGTGAACACGACCGACTCCGCGGTTCGAATCACTCACTTGGCAACGGGCATCGTAGTTTCCATGCAGAACGAGAAGTCGCAGCTGCAAAACCGAGAAGCCGCGATGCGTGTGCTGCGGGCTCGCATCCTTGCGGCTCAACAGGAAGAGATTAACGCCGAGCAATCTGCGGCGAGGAAGTCTCAGGTCCGAAGCATGGACCGTTCCGAGCGAATTAGAACATACAACTTCCCAGAGAATAGAATCGCGGACCACCGCACTGGGTATAAGTCTTATAACCTCGATCAGGTGATGGATGGGGCTTTGGAACCAGTGGTTCAGTCGTGTATTCAGACTGACGAAGAAGCTCAGTTGGCTGCCCTTGGCGAAAGCTGATGCTAGCATCGGCGGCCCTGCTTGAGGCCCAAGAAGCGTTAGCCACCGCCGGAGTCTTATCGGCAAAGGCAGAATCAGAAATCCTGCTGGCCCACGTTCTAAAAATTTCTCGCGGTCAAGTTCTAGCAAAGTTAATAACTGAGCCTGATTTGGAAGTTGACGAGGGCTTTGGTGTGCTAATTGAGCGCAGGTGCACAAGGGTTCCACTTCAGCACATTCTCGGCACTGCCCCTTTTCGATCGCTTGAGTTAGCAGTGGGTCCTGGTGTTTTCATCCCAAGGCCTGAAACGGAGCAGGTCGCGCAAATCGCGATTGACTTTCTAAATTTGTTGCCCGGCGAGTCAAAAGCTTTGGACATTGGAACCGGTTCCGGGGCAATTGCCATCGCGATCGCGGCCGAAACCAACACAGTGGTCACGGCGATCGAGATCTCGAAAGAGGCAGCAGTTTTTACGGCTGAAAATATCTCAAACTTGAACGCAAATGTGACTCTCATTGTGGCTGACTTTTTGGAAGTCATCGGAGCGCTTCCAGAATTTGATCTTGTTATTTCCAACCCGCCATATATTCCAAATGACATGGTTCCCATCGACCCGGAGGTCAGGGACCATGACCCTGCTCTGGCGCTTTACGGGGGAGAAGACGGCTTGGACATCATTCGAGATCTCGCCACCGGCGTGAAGCTAGTTCTTCGGGATGGGGGCCTATTCGTCCTTGAGCACGCAGATGGACAATCTGACGCTATCTGTGAATTACTATTGGAGAATAATTGGCGCAGTATTCAAGTGCACCCAGACCCAACGGGGCGTTTGCGTGCGGTGAGCGCCACTAGATAACCGGAGGCTGACATGCAGCGAGTTTACGATTGCGCAGTTGACACGGATTTGTTGACTGGCTTCAGGCAAGCCAAAGTTGCTCTGCAACGCCACGAAGTGATCGTATTGCCGACTGACACGGTCTACGGTATTGCTGCTGACGCGTTCAGCCACAAGGGCGTCGAGTTGCTCTTGAGCACGAAAGGTCGAGACAAGACTGCACCACCACCGGTGTTGATACCCAAGGTTGAAACGCTCTCGGCATTAGCAACTGATTTACCACTGGTTGCAAATAAGTTGGCTGCTGCATTCTGGCCGGGAGCCCTAACACTTGTCCTCAAGGCGCAGGCTTCTCTGGATTGGGACCTTGGCGAAACCCGAGGCACGGTGGCCTTGAGGGTTCCTGATCACAAAATAACGCTTGCCCTTTTGGAGGACGTCGGGCCACTGGCTGTGTCTAGCGCGAATACAACGGGGCAGCCTGCCGCAGTAAATGCTCAGCAGGCGGTCGATTATTTCGGTGATGCAGTTCCTGTTTACCTCGATGGCGGAGGGTCACCCAAGGGTGAAGCTTCCACAATCTTGGACTTGACGCAGGTTCGTGATGGGGGAGCAATTAGAGTCCTGAGAAAAGGCGCAATCTCGCTCGAACGCATTCGAAGCGTTATCGGTGATGTGGAGCTAGAGGTCGACTAGTGCGGGCCTATTTGCTGGTAGCACTAATCACCGCGGTGATTAGCTACTTAGCGACTTGGGGCGTTCGATTTGTAGCCAAGAAATACGACATTCACCCTGCAATTCGTGAGCGCGATGTTCACAAGAACCCAACCCCCAGAATTGGCGGCATCGCACTTTTTATATCAATAGTTGGCGGCATTATTGCGGCCGGAAGCTTTGGCTGGTTCGAGTCGGTGTTTCAGAACCCCGGCCCCATATGGGCGATTGTTGGTGCGGGCGGTCTAATCATGGTGATTGGTTTGCTCGACGACCTAATTGAGCTTGACTGGACTGCGAAAATGGGTGGCCAGTTGGCAGCCGCTTGGATTCTTGCGTCCAGTGGCGTGCAGATCGTTTCGCTTCCCATCGGAGGCTTGACTGTCGGTAGCTTCGGAGTTTCACTTGCCATAACAGTGTTTATTGTGGTTCTGGTTATGAATGCTGTGAACTTTATCGATGGACTCGATGGCCTTGCCGCAGGAGTGGTGGGTATTGGAACACTCACATTCTTTATTTACACATACCTTTTAGCTCAGCAAACATCTCCAACTAACTACTTCTCCATTGCCGGAATGCTTTCAGCCGTTGTGCTTGGCGCCATCGCAGGATTCCTGCCGCACAACTTCAGCCCTGCGAAGATTTTCATGGGGGACTCCGGGGCAATGTTGCTGGGGCTAATGATGGCCGCAAGCGCAATTGCGGTTACCGGATCAATTGATCCAGCAACTGTTACTCAGCGAGATCTGCTGCCGGCTTTGATTCCACTGGTGTTACCTGTCTTTATTTTGTTGCTTCCGCTACTTGACCTACTTTTGGCAGTTGTAAGGAGAGTAAAGCGAGGGAAATCTCCGTTTGCGGCGGATAGTGAGCACTTGCACCACCAGTTGCAGGACTTGGGGCACAGTCATCGCGGGTCGGTGCTCGTTTTCTATCATTGGACCACTTTGGTCTCGGTGTCCATGCTGCTATTTTTCTGGCTAGAACCGGCAGCGGTCATGGTAATTTTTGGTGCTTGGATGATCCTTGCACTCTTGCACACCTACTCGCCTGTCTTCAGGCGAGTAACGGAATCAAGGAGAAAAGTTGAAAACCAGTAGCTCAGATGGGACATTTTCTAAAGCTCTAAAGCTGACCAGTGGCTTGGCCGGTTTAATCGCAGTAGTCGGGTCTTTAGTCGGGTTTCTGGTCTCAGGGTCGGCGGGAGTGTTTTCTGCGCTTGTGGGTGCTGGAGTGGCAACCATCTTTGGGCTAATGACAATCCTGAGCGTTTGGATTGGAGGCAAGCTGCCGCTGAATGGCTTCTATGCCGTCGTGCTGGGTGGTTGGCTATTCAAGTTCCTGGTCTTTGCGGGAGTTTTGTTGGGGTTGCAGGGTCTAGATGGGTTTGATGGGCCAGTGTTTTTCTTTGCGGTCGTCGCCACCGTCATGGGTGGCCTTGCGATTGATTCTTGGCTAGTTCTCAAGGGTCGGCTACCAACCGTTGACGAATAGAAATCTTTTTTTACAAATTCGGTGACCCAAGCACCGCCAAGCCTATAAACTTTAGGGAAATCCATGATCATCTCGCGCGGCTTCAAGCTACGCCCGGACCAGGAGAACGAAGCTGTTTAGTGTGTTGAGCCTGTATGCGGCAGAGGGCGGTGAATTTAGCCCTCCGAGTATTTTTGAGTTTTATCCCGAGATCGTTGCCTTCGAGGGCACCCCTTTTGCAATCAACCGAATCATGATGATTCGTTTGATCGTG
>JAQWUU010000004.1 GCA_029241985.1 Aquiluna sp.
TGGACTAAACGCGAGCCTTGGTGGTAGGCTTTTGCGCTGATGCGCCTCTAGCTCAATTGGCAGAGCAACTGACTCTTAATCAGTGGGTTCCGGGTTCAAGTCCCGGGGGGCGCACCAAGATATTCGACTGGTGGGTTGCCGCTAACCGATGGGGCTTAGACGTTGAGAGTTCCGATTACTACTACCCATGCCAGTATCGATTTGGATACCAAGCTCAGAACTATGTAGCCCTTTTCTCCAAACTCGTAGAGCTTCCACTTGCCGACCTTCTTGTACTGCAGCCACATGTTTATGGCGAAGGTGTTGAAGAATAAGAAGGTCAGCAAGAAGCCGAATTGCGCGTAGGCCGGAATCGAATCTGCGATGTTGTTAGTAGAGACCCAGAAATACATTCCTCCCATGATCCATGGAACAATTCCCGCGACAACTCCAAGGTTGAAGGGCATCCAGCTAGTTTTTTCTGTCAGCTGGTTGTAGCGCTCCATCACGAGACCGAACATGTTCATCAAGAAGTTGAGAGTGAAGATAAAGACCACCGCGGATATCTCAATCAGACCACCGAGCATCAAAAGCACAACCAGCATTAGAGAAGAAGTAATCGAGTACTCCCACCAGCGCGGAGGGTTGATGCCCTTGGCAATGTTCTGCTCGTAACGACGAACGTAAAAAGGTGATGAGATGCATATGTGGGCGATTGCTGAGAGCAACAGAAATATTGGGCCAATCAGCGCGATGGGAAACTCAAACAGAGTCTCACTAACGGGAAAGATTCCCTGGGGAGTATCAGTGAAGAACCTTGAGATGACGGGGATTTTAGTCTCATCGTTCAAGATGAAAAACAGCGCAATGGCCTGGGCTAAATGAAATACACCCGCCAACCTATTGAAGATTTGCAACTGTCTTCCAAGTTTTGTTTCAGGCTTCATTTGTTTTCTCCCGGTTACTTTAATGAGCCCAAATATTCAGCTCCACGCCATTAAGCCTAAGCGAAACGAAACCATAATCAAATTACCAAGCCACCGTGCTTGAGCCTTGGTCGAAGGGGTCTCTGAATCGGCTCACTTATCTTTCATCGGTGGTTCGTGCGCTTGGCTATTTGGACCCGAGATTGTTCACCTTTACAGGAATTTTGGTTCAAGTTTGAATTGGTTGTAATCTTTGAGGTACGTGCGACTGCTGTTGTCACAATCTCAACACCCAACGAAAGGGATTCAGCTTGAAGCCGTCCTCCCGACTGACAGTTCGGCTTGGCGTATCGCAGTTCATTGGATGGAGCTCTGGCTTTTACCTCCCCGCGATTCTTGCCGTTCCAATATCCCAATCGCTGGGCATTCGCACTGAAACCTTCTTTTGGGCATTTACTATCGCTTTGCTGTTCTCCGCTTTTTTAGGTCCCCGAATTGGCAAAGCAATTGACATCTTGGGTGGTAGGCGTGTGCTTCCATTTGGGAACATCGTTTTCATTCTCGGCCTGGTGCTTTTGGCGGCAACTTCATCGGTAACCATGCTTTTTGCCGCCTGGGTTTTGATCGGCATTGGTGCAGCGATGGGAAACTATGACGCTGCTTTTGCGACAGTTGTGAACTTCTTTGGAGATAAGTCGAACAAGGTGATTGCCGGGATCACAGTGTTTGTTGGGCTGTCATCGACAATTTCCTGGCCGATCAATGCCTGGGTAAGTGAGAATTTTGGTTGGCAGCAAGCAGTTTTGGTCTGGGCTTTTGCACACCTTTTGATTGCGCTGCCGTTGAACATGACTATTCCCAAGTTTGATCGCCGAGAGCCAGAAGTTGTTAGCCAGGTCAGCGCTACTGCAGATAAGAGCCGCATTCGCTTTGATTTGCTAATTGTTTTATTTGCCATCATGTTTGCACTGGAGGCTTTCATGGTTGCTTCGGTAAACACCACACTTCCGTTTTTGCTTACCGAGCTTGGTGCCAGTGTCGGCTTGGCGCTTCTTGCCGCATCTATCCTCGGCCCCTCCCAAGTTTTGGCGCGAATACTACTTGTGGTGCTTGAGCGCAGCATGTCTCCGATCAACATCGCGGGAGTGTCAATGATGGCTCACCCAATTGGTGTTGTGCTGATATTGGTCTTCGGAGTCAACGGACTGATTCCTTTTGTGATTCTCCATGGGATATCGGTGGGGCTCGATCCGTTTATTCGAGGCACACTGCCACTGTTGTTTTTCGGTCCGGAGCAGTTCGGAGAGCGCCAGGGCTACATAATGATGCTTTCGAAAATCGTCGGTGCATTTAGCCCGCTGCTTCTCACCCTGATTGTCGTGATAAATCCCACGGTCGGAATCATCACGACTATGTCAATGGGCCTAGGTGCTTCAGCACTCTTGTTTTGGTTGAGCGTGATTAGGAAAACACGGCTAGCAAACCTAGCTGGCTAAGGGTTTCTATCTGAGCTTCTGCCACTATTTCATTATGACCTGGCAAACCTGGATTCTTTACGCTGTTGCGGCAGCGGGGTTGTCGTTGACTCCAGGCCCAAACGGGCTCTTGGCCCTCACCCACGGAGCCTTATATGGCGCCAAGAAAACTATCGCAACGATTATGGGTGGGTCACTCGGGTTTGCCCTGATTATCGGGTTGTCAATGTTTGGCATCGGTGCGCTTCTGGCGACAGCCGCCGGGTGGCTCGTGGTCTTGAAATGGGCAGGTGGCGCGTATCTGGTGTGGCTTGGCGTGCAGCTGATCCGAGCTGACCCGATAAGAATTCAAGCTGTTGAAAATCCCAAAAACATCACGGCAAGTTCGCTCTTTAGCCAGGGATTATTTTCCGCGCTCAGCAACCCCAAGGGCATTCTGTTCTTCGTGGCCTTCTTGCCGCAATTTGTTGGAACGGAGACTTCTCTTTTCACTCAGTTTCTGATCATGGCGCTGACTTTTGTTCTAATCGAATTTGGCTATGAAATTGCAGTTGCCTCGATGGCGGACAAGATCAAGCCGTGGCTTGCGAAGGCGGGAAAGAAGTTCAACCTATTTATTGGTTTGGTTTTTGTGATTATTGGCGTGCTGTTACCCCTTAGAGGTTAAAGTCCGAGGTGCTCTCGCAGAAACTCGATGTGACCCTTTGCCTTTACGTTATAGAAAACGTGGCTCACGAAACCTTCTTTGTCGACCACCAATGTTGACCTAATGGTTCCCTCATACTCCTTGCCATACATTTTCTTGAGGCCGAAGGCTCCGTAGGCTTTCTGGACGGCGCTATCTTCATCACTCAGCAGGTTGAAGTTGAGGCCCTCTTTTTCCTGGAACTTCTTAAGCTTTCCGGGCTTGTCGGGAGAGATTCCTAAAACGGTGTAGCCGGCTGATTTCAGCGAATTGATGTTGTCTCTGAAGTCGCAGGCTTGGGTTGTGCAGCCCGGGGTTGCCGCAGCCGGGTAAAAGTAGACAATTACGTTCTCACCTTTGCAATCAGATAGTGAGACCGAGTCTCCGTCTTGGTTTAGCAGTGTGAAGTCAGGTGCCGCGGTTCCAATTTCTAGTGTCATGAATAAAACAATAAGCTTTGGGAGCGATTTATTTCCGAGCTAAGGCTCAGGTCGTAGACACTGAAAGCGGATGCGTGCTAGCAATAACTACCGGCTTAGCCAGCGGACTTGCGCTGATTATCGCAATAGGGGCGCAAAATGCCTTTGTGCTCCGCCAGGGTGTTTCCAGGCAGCACGTGCTGCCAATCGTGCTTTTTTGCGCTGTGGCAGACGCAGCTCTGATAGGTGCTGGAATCTTGGGCTTGGGTGCAGTAATCGAATCAGTGCCCGGGCTTTTGTTGATTTTGAGATATCTAGGTGCCGCCTATTTGATTTGGTTTGGAATTGGTTCGGTGAAGCGCGCACTCAACCCAGACATATTGGAGCAGGGGCAGGCATCTGCCATGACCCTTCTCAAGGCCATGGGTACCGTCGCTGCGCTGACATTTTTGAATCCGCATGTCTACATAGACACTGTGATCTTGCTTGGCTCGATTGGGAATCAGTTTGAATCAGATCGCTGGTTTTTCTGGCTTGGTGCCAGCGTGGGAAGTTTCCTATGGTTTTTCAGCCTCGGCTACTTATCCAGGTTCCTAACTCGCTTCACCTCCTCGGTCAGGTTCTGGCGGGTCCTCGATTCGGCAATCGCTGTCGTTGTATTTAGTATTGCGGGCTACTTGATTTTGGGCGCTTAGGTCCAATGAAAAGCAGCAATCTCCAAGCTAGGGCATAATCGAAGAATGCGTCCTGAAGACAGTTTTACGAACTATGCAAACCGCTCTAGTACCAAGTGGCTGAGGTATGACGCGGACGTACTGCCAATGCACGTCGCGGAGATGGATTTCGAGGTTGCCAAGCCAATCAGAGACAAGATCTCTGAGATGGCACTAAATTCGGACCTCGGTTACCTGGGGATTTTCCCTGGCATCGGACCGGCTTTTGCCAGTTTCGCCAAAAGGCGATGGGGCTGGGAAGTGGACCCCACAGGCATCAAGCTAGCAACCGATGTAGGCGTTGCTGCGGTTGAAATACTAAAAACTGTCACGAGTCCAGGGGACCGGGTGCTGATTAACTCCCCTGTCTACGCGGCATTTTTTGCCTGGATAAAGGAGGCGGGCTGTGTGCCTCACGATGCACCTCTTGAACTTGATGGTGAAACCTGGAAGCTCGACCTTGCAGCGATCAGGGCTGCATTTGAGCAAGGCGTGAAGGTGTTCCTGCTTTGCTCGCCGCAAAACCCTATTGGCCGCATCCACACTGCCCAGGAACTCACTGAAATTGCGATGCTAGCCAAGGAGTTTGACGTCCTAGTGATTTCCGACGAGATTCATGCCCCGCTTAGTTGGGGTCCGTTCACCCCGTACTTATCTCTTGGTAGTCAGGCGACGGAAACCGGCGTGACAATAACCTCTAGCTCAAAAGCATGGAACACTGCCGGGTTGAAAGCAGGCTTTCTGGTGACTCAGTCTGATGCGGTTAGATCCAAGCTCGCGGGTCTTCCAGAGGCAATGCAGTGGCGTTCCTCAATTCTTGGTGCACATGCGATGGTGAGTGCCTACACCGAGAGTGTCGACTGGCTTGATGAGACGGTCGCCACCCTTCAAGAAAACCTCGAGCACTTGCGTCATGAGGTTTCAACGATGCTGCCTAAAGCCAAAATGTTCGAACTGGAGGCTACATATTTGGCCTGGATCGACCTGGAGGCGTATGGAATTCCAGATTTAGCAAACACAATTCTCAAGGAGGCAAAGGTTTCGGTGAACGCAGGCCCTGACCACAGCCCAGGGGATGATTTCCAAGGCTTTATTCGCTTCAACTTCGCAACCTCCAAACCGAGAATCACAGAGGCCGTTAGGCGCATCAGCGAGCTTTGCGAAGGGCCTCAGTAATCAGATGACGGCTGTGGTTTCCAAGTCTCAGGTTGAACAGCTGGCAACTGAGTTGTTGCAGGCCAATGGCCTAATTCAGTATTCATTTGGCTTTGACAGGGCTGTGAGGCGGGCGGGACAATGTGATTTTTCTAATCGGCGAATCACCCTAAGTAAGCACTTTATTGAAAATTCAACCTTGGACTCCATTCACCAGGTTTTGCTCCATGAAATAGCGCATGCTTTGGTGGGTCAAGATGTCGGCCATGGAAAAGCCTGGAAGCAAAGGGCGAGTTTGCTGGGATATCGTCACGAGAAGCTTGACGGCGCTGCCATTGCCAAAAACTCAGCTAAATATCTCGGCTTGTGTGCAGTAGGCCACAGGCACTACCGAATGAGAAGACCAACCAGGGCGTTGAGTTGCCAGTTGTGCAATCCGAGTTTTTCCAGAAAACACCTAATCGGTTGGACTTCAAATAATTAGCTCGGGCCGATCAAAAGTGCGCTGATTAGTGCACCTGCAAAGAAATTTAGCCAAATGAATCTCTTCCAACCCCGGTTCGCCTGCTCGCAAGTTTCGTCAGTGATACTGAACTCTCTTGCAGTGACAATCAAGTAGGGGACTGCAGCAAGACATGCAAATACAAATCGACCCGGCAGGTAAGTAAGAGCAAGGCCCGCGAATAGGTAGAAGCCAAAAGCCAAACGGACCGTGAGCCTTGCACCAAAGAAGGTCGCGATAGACGCTATGCCGGCTTCGCGGTCAGCGCGAATATCCTGGACAGCACCGAAGGCATGCGAAGCCATTCCCCAGAGCAAAAAGGCAGAAATCGATACGACGAGCTCAAGACTTGCAACACTCACCCCAGCAAGCACCAGTCCATAAACCAGCGGCCCGAGAAAGTGGGTGGCCGAGGTAAACGAATCCAGAATTGGGATTTCCTTGAACCTCAGATATTTAGCGGAGTAGGCCACCACAGCAAACAGAATAATTAGCAAAGTTATGTTTGCTGCGGTGCTCCCGATAAACATCAGGTAGATGACGAAGGGTAGGGCTATCAAGCTTGCGAGTAACAAAGTTGCCCTGTGGTACTTGGGCTCTAGAAGCGCGCCCTCAAGCCCGCCCTTTCTTGGGTTGGTGAGATCTGACTCGTAGTCAAAAACATCGTTGACGCCGTACATCAAAAGGTTGTAAGGAATCAGGAAGAAGAACGCCCCTATCAAAAGTTCAGGCGAGACTGATCCGGTGCTTAGAAAGTAAGCCACTGCAAACGGGAAGGCCGTGTTGATCCACGAAATCGGCCGGGATGACACAAAGAGTCTTGAAACCAGCTTCACAGTTTGGTCCTAAAGAAATTGAAAAGTGATGGAACTACAACGATAGCTAGCACGGTGTAGGCAAAGTCTTCAATTGGGGCAAGGCCGATGGTTATACCGGAGATTTTCCCCGGGTCATAAGCCACAATTCCGGTGCCAATAATCACATTATCGAAGATTGCAGTAAGGGTGAGCATCACTCCCGTTGTTGCCAGAAGCGGCTTGGCCACGAGCCACTTGCGCATTAGAAAGCCATAAACGGAAAGCACTGAAATGACAGTCAAGGTCAAAAGTAGATAGCACATTTGCCAAACCTCCTTGCAAACCCAAGGTAGACAAGGAGTGTGTTGTAGCTAAGGAGTATTAGGAAGAAGAGTTCTTCTAGAGGAAGCTCCGGAGCAAGCAATAATCCGGAGAGGTGCGGTGCATCTCCGCGGAAGAAAATACCAAGGGCTATTCCGGCTAGATCCCAAACCAGGAAAAGTACAACGGCTATTGCGATTGAAAGCCCAGCTGCCCTAGCAGAGGTTGAGAATGCCAGTTTGTGCCGGATGTCTAGCAAAACAAGGCCGCAGATTGAAAAAAGTAGGGCCGCTAAGTAAAGGAAGGGAGTAATTGCTTCAATCAACTAATTCCCTTCCACCTCTGGACCTTTGTTAGCTCCTTGGCGATCGGTCCGGAAGAGCGGTCGTTTACTAAGTGCTTATAAACCAGCTCAGCTCCGATCAAACACATCGGCAAACCAATTCCCGGGATGGTGTTGTGCCCGGTGTAGAAAAGGTTCTTGAGCTTCCTGGAGTAGTTCTTTGGTCTAAAAAATGCACTTTGGGTCAGAGTGTGGGCCATGCCAAGGGCAGTTCCGCTCCAGGCATTAAGTTCATTTTCGAAGTTAGCTGGGCCCATTGATCTACGAACAACGATCCTGTCCGCTAGATCTGGAATATCACACCACTTTGCAATCTGATCGATTACTTTGTCAGCCTCTAACTCAAAAGCTACATCACCGGCCCGATCAATACCACCTGCACCGATCGATGGATCTGGTGCGATAGGAACCAGTACGAAGAGGTTTTCGTGTCCCTCTGGGGCTACTGAATCGTCAGTCTTCGATGGATTGCAAATGTACAGGGAGGCTGGAGTTGGGATTCGGCTCTTGCCGTCTGCCTTGCGGAAAACTTCGGCAAAGTTTGAGTCCCAGTCTTTGGTGTACAAAAGTGTGTGGTGATTGAGCTGGGGCAGTTCACCCTTGACGCCCAAATAAAGCAGCATTGCTGAGGGGCCCGGGGTTTTCTTGTCCCACCATTTCTGCGGGTAAGTCTGGTGCTCTTTACTGAGCAGCTTTGTCTCGACGTGATGCAGGTCGGCGCTCGCAACTACAACATCCGCAAAAATCTCAGATTGGCCAATCTCTATACCGACAGCCTTGTTGCCATGGGTCAGGATCTTTGAAACGGGTGAGCCGGTGTGGATCTCCACACCGTGATGCTTTGCAAGTCTGACGATTGCTTCGATAACGGTGTGAAGACCACCTTTTGGATAAAAAACACCCTGCTTCATATCAACGTGCGTCATCAGGTGATACATGCTCGGGGTGTCGTAGGGCGAAGCCCCCAGAAAAACAGCCGGAAAGTTCAGCATTTTCTTCAGGCGCTCATCCTTTACGTATTCGCCCGAAAATGAGTACAGCGGCTTAATCAAAAGCTTGAGAAAGCGCCCGAGTTTGGCGATAACTTCCGGCTGCACAAAGCTTCTAGCGTCCATGAAGTTTGTGTAGAGGAAGTGTTTGATGGACAGTTCGTAGGCACTCTCTGCGCTTTTGAGGTAACGCTCTAAACCTTCAGAGGAGCCCTCTTCGATTGAATCGAAGAGGGCTTTGATCCCCTCAACGTTATCTGGCATCAGTAGAGAGTCGCCAAGACCTTCATTTCTGGTCTGGTAAGCCGGGTTCAGCCTCACTAGATCCAGTTCTTTGTCAGCCGTGGTGCCCATAAGTTTGAAGAATTGCTCAAACGCGTCCGGCATCAAATACCAGCTCGGCCCCATATCAAAGCGGAAGCCGTCTTTTTCCCAGACATCTGCTCTGCCACCAAGACTGTTGTTTGCTTCAAAGAGCTGAACCTTCATCCCAGCCTTGGCAAGCAGTGCTGCCGAGGCAAGACCTGCGATTCCTCCACCAACTACAACGGCGCTTTTAGTACTCAAGGCTTGGCTCCTAGCAAAGTTTTTGCAAGCAAAATTAGCTTGCGTAAGTTGTTAACCGAAATACGGGCCTGAATTAGTTCCTCGGCTTTGGTTTTTGCAATCTTTTTATTGAGCTCCTGAAAAAGCAACTGTGCAGCCGTGACTGCTTTTCTAGGTGAGGCTGGCAATAGCGGAAGAGCTAGAGCGGAAACACGAAGGTCATTCTCAATGTCCGCAACCAGAGCATTTTTCACATCATCGTTAAAGGTCTTCACATCAACGCCAGGAAAGTAGCTCCGTCCCAGTTTTTCGAAGTCCGATGCCAAATCTCTTAGAAAGTTCACTTTTTGAAACGCTGCACCCAAAGCTCTTGCTCCAGTAACCATCGTGGTTTTTTCATGCTCTGAATATTTGTGCCCGTGCACGAAGGCCGCCAAGCACATCAGCCCCACCACCTCGGCGCTGCCGTAGACGTAGCGCTGGAAAGATGCCTGATCGTGAATCGTCTCAGTCAGGTCCTGACGCATCGAGAAGAAAAATGGTTCGACTATTTCTTTTTTGATTCCGACTTCTCTTGCGGTGAGCGCAAAGGAATGGATAATCAAGTTCGTAGAGAAACCCCGCTTCATGGCCAGGTAGGTTTCGTTCTCAAAATCAGTTAGCAGTTGACCCGGATCGAGGTCAGCCTCAATGATCGCTGCCTCGGCAGCCGACCCGTCAACGATTTCATCGGCAACGCGCACAAGAGCGTAAATGTTTTCGATGTGAGCGCGTAGTTGCTTGGTAATAATCCTGGTGGCAAGGCCAAAAGAAGTTGAATAGGAGTAGATGACTTCTTTGCTAGCGCGGTGCGCTGCGATGTTATAAAGCGCCAAACCGGTGGGCACCTTGGTCGTATCTTGTTTTTCCACACCTTCAGGGTATCGCGATATAAAAAGTAAGATTGAACTATGACCAATCACATGAAGCCAAGAAGCTCTGTAGTAACCGACGGAATTGAGCGAGCGCCTGCCCGCGGAATGCTCAGAGCAGTTGGTATGGGAGATGACGACTGGGTGAAGCCTCAGATCGGCGTTGCCTCCTCTTGGAATGAAGTGACTCCCTGCAATCTGTCGCTGGACCGCTTGGCAGACGCAGCCAAGGTTGGTGTGCGCAGAGCAAACGGTTGGCCGATGGAGTTTGGCACGATCTCGGTTTCAGATGGAATTTCAATGGGCCACGAGGGAATGCACTTTTCACTTGTTTCCAGAGAAGTTATCGCCGACTCCGTCGAGACCGTCATGGAGGCTGAGCGCCTCGACGGATCTGTGCTCCTGGCTGGTTGCGATAAGTCCCTACCAGGCATGTTGATGGCTGCAGCAAGGCTTGATTTGGCTTCGGTCTTTTTGTATGCCGGAACCATTGCTCCTGGCTGGGTAAAGCTCACGGACGGCACCGAAAAGCAGGTCACAATCATCGATGCCTTTGAAGCTGTTGGAGCTTGCAAGGCTGGCAAGATGAGTGAAGAAGATTTAGGTCGAATCGAGAGAGCAATTTGCCCAGGCGAAGGCGCCTGCGGCGGAATGTATACCGCTAACACAATGGCTTCCATTGGAGAAGCGCTGGGCATGAGCCTTCCCGGCTCCGCTGCACCACCATCAGCTGACAGACGCCGTGATGACTGGGCTGAGCGTTCCGGTGAAGCGGTCGTGAACCTGATAGACAAGGGCATAACAGCGCGGCAGATCATGACCAAAAAGGCATTTGAAAATGCAATCGCAGTTCTGATGGCTTTCGGTGGTTCGACAAATGCCGTGCTGCATCTATTGGCCATAGCTCGTGAGGCAGAAGTCGACCTACAGCTTGCGGACTTTAATAGGATCTCCGACAAGGTGCCCCACTTGGGTGACCTAAAGCCTTTCGGCCAGTACGTAATGAACGATGTGGACAGAGTCGGAGGTGTGCCGGTGCTGATGAAGGCGCTTCTCGATGCAGGGCTGATGCACGGCGACGTGATGACCGTCACGGGTAAGACAATGGCCGAAAACTTGGCGGACATCACTCCACCAGACCCAGACGGCAAGATTATTCGTGCAATGAATAACCCAATTCATAAAACCGGTGGAATCAATATCTTGCACGGGTCAATTGCCCCAGACGGAGCTGTAGTCAAAACTGCAGGCTTTGATCTTGCAAGTTTCGAAGGTCCAGCAAGGGTGTTCGAGCGCGAGGCTGCCGCAATGGAAGCACTGTCAGAGGGCAAGATTTCTGCCGGCGATGTCGTCGTTATTCGCTACGAAGGCCCCAAGGGTGGCCCGGGTATGAGGGAGATGTTGGCGATCACCGGTGCTATCAAGGGTGCGGGATTAGGAAAAGATGTTCTACTATTGACGGACGGCAGATTCTCAGGCGGCACAACCGGACTGTGTATCGGCCACATTGCGCCAGAGGCGACCGAAGGTGGTCCGATTTCTCTGGTTCGTGATGGAGACTTGATTCGAGTCGACATTGCTGCTCGTACGCTCGACTTACTGGTCAGCGAAGAAGAGCTGGCTGAGCGTCGTAAAGACTGGCAGCCATTGCCTCCGAGATACACCCGCGGAGTGCTAGCTAAATTCTCAAAGTTGGTACATTCTGCTTCCGAGGGCGCGTACTGCGGTTAAATGTTGATTTGTAAAGGAAACCATGGCTACTGAGACCCTAACCGGGGCACAAGCACTGATTCGTTCGCTCGAGCTGCTCGGCGTGGACACGGTGTTTGGTCTTCCAGGTGGAGCAATCTTGCCCACCTACGACCCACTTATGGACTCCAAAAAACTACGCCACATCTTGGTTCGCCACGAGCAGGGTGCTGGCCACGCAGCTGAAGGCTATGCAGCCGCAAGCGGAAAGCTCGGTGTTTGCATCGCGACCAGTGGCCCTGGTGCAACCAACCTGGTGACAGCAATTGCAGATGCTCACATGGACTCGGTTCCAATGCTTGCCATAACCGGTCAGGTGAATTCTTTTGCAATTGGAACTGACGCTTTCCAGGAAGCTGACATTGTCGGCATCACGATGCCGATCACAAAGCACAGCTTCCTGGTTACCAATGCTGCCGATATTCCAGGTGTGATGGCAGCAGCTTACGAAATCGCAACCACCGGCAGACCAGGACCGGTTTTGGTGGATGTTGCCAAAGACGCCCAGAATGCGAAGTTTGAATTTTCTTGGCCGCCGAAAATCGATTTGCCAGGCTACAAGCCAATTACTGACCCACACGGCAAGCAAGTTCAGGCCGCAGCGGAACTAATTCTCAAATCACATAAGCCGATTCTTTATGTCGGCGGTGGTGTGATCAGGGCAGGAGCAAGCAAGGAACTTCTAAAGCTTGCAGAACTGCTACACGCCCCTGTCACTACAACCCTTATGGCCAGAGGTGCCTTCCCAGATTCACACCCGCAGCACTTGGGTATGCCGGGAATGCACGGAACGGTTCCAGCCGTTACTGCACTGCAGAAATCGGATCTTTTGATCACCCTCGGCGCCAGGTTCGATGACCGCGTAACCGGAGATGTGAAGAGCTTCGCTAAGGGTGCAAAGGTTATCCACGTTGATGTTGACCCTGCGGAAATCGGCAAAATCCGTCACGCCGATGTTCCCATCGTGGGCGACGCCAAAGTCGTAATCTCAATGCTTATCGCTGAGCTTGAATCCCAAATGAAGACCACAAAGCCAGATTATGAAGACTGGTGGGTTTTTCTAAATGGGCTCAAGGAGCGCTACCCACTGGGCTATAACGACACTGATGATGGAAAACTTGCTCCCCAGTACGTGATCGAGCGCATCGGTGAACTTTCAGGACCAGAAGCCATCTTCGCTGCCGGCGTAGGTCAGCACCAGATGTGGTCAGCGCAGTTTATTAAGTACGAGCGTCCGAATTCTTGGTTGAACTCCGGTGGAGCTGGAACCATGGGTTACTCGGTCCCAGCGGCGATGGGTGCGAAGGTTGCGCAGCCAGAAAGATTGGTCTGGGCAATCGATGGCGACGGTTGTTTCCAAATGACCAATCAAGAGCTTGCCACCTGCACGATTAACAACATCCCAATCAAGGTTGCGATTATCAACAACTCTTCTCTTGGAATGGTGAGGCAGTGGCAGACGCTGTTTTATAACTCGAGGTATTCAAACACCGATTTGAACACGGGAACCGACACGATTATGGTTCCTGACTTTGTCAAGCTTGCAGAAAGCTACGGCTGCCTTGCAATTCGAGTTGAGAAAATCGAAGAGGTTGACGCCGCTATCAAGTTGGCCATGGAGACAAACGACAGACCTGTGGTTATCGATTTCATTGTTGGACGAGATGCAATGGTTTGGCCGATGGTGCCAGCAGGTGTCTCTAACGACGCGGTTCAATATGCAAGAGACGCAGCCCCGATTTGGGACGGTGAGGAGTAAAAATGACTCAACACGTTTTGTCACTGCTTGTTGAAGACAAGCCTGGAATCTTGACTCGCGTCGCAGCACTGTTTGCAAGGCGAGGCTTTAACATCCAATCACTCGCCGTCGGCACCACAGAGGTCGAAGGTGTTTCTCGCATGACGGTCGTAATCAGCCTTGACGGCCAACCTCTTGAACAGGTCACTAAGCAACTAAATAAGTTGATCAATGTCCTAAAAATTGTTGAGCTTGAAGCTGATTCTTCGGTTGCAAGGGACCACATGCTTGTGAAGGTCCGAACCGACTCATCGACCAGGTCTCAGGTTCTAGAGGCGGTCACGTTATTTAGGGCCAGAGTAATTGATGTTGTCAGTGACGCAGTTGTCATCGAGGTCACCGGTGACTCCGCCAAATGCCAAGCGTTTATTAAAGTGCTTGAGCCTTTTGGCATAAAAGAATTGGTTCAGTCGGGTGCAATTGCTATTTCACGCGGATCTAAGTCAATGAGCGAAAAAGTCCTTCGCTAAGGTTTATTCAATAACAAACAAGGAGAGCAATAAAGTGGCAGAGATTTTTTACGACAAAGATGCAGATATCAGCATCATTCAGGGCCGCAAGGTTGCAGTTTTGGGCTTCGGCTCACAGGGACATGCTCACGCACTGAACCTGAAAGAATCCGGCGTTGACGTCGTGGTTGGTCTTCTAGAGGGCTCCAAGTCCAGGGAGAAAGCTGAGTCTCAGGGTCTGAAGGTCTTGACTCCAGGCGAGGCAGTGAAGTGGGCAAACGTTATCGTTGTCCTTGCTCCAGACCCAAAGCAGAGGGATCTCTTTACAGACGACATTGAGCCAAACCTAGAAGCCGGAGACGCTCTTGTGTTCGGTCACGGTTTCGCCATTCGTTACGGCCTAATCAAGCCACCTACAAACGTTGACGTATTTCTAGTAGCCCCTAAGGGCCCAGGTCACCTGGTTCGCCGCGAGTATGTCGCAGGCAAGGGTGTTCCAAACCTGATCGCGGTTGAGCAGGATGCAACCGGAACTGCAATGGAGTTGGGTCTTTCCTACTCCAAGGCAATCGGTGGCACCAGAGCGGGAACCATCAAGACAACCTTCACCGAGGAGACAGAAACTGACCTATTTGGTGAGCAGGCTGTTCTTTGTGGTGGAGCGTCTCAGCTGGTTATGTACGGCTTCGAGACTCTTGTAGAGGCCGGCTACCAGCCAGAAATCGCCTACTTCGAGGTTCTTCACGAGCTAAAGCTGATCGTCGACCTGATGTATGAGGGTGGAATTGCTAAGCAGCGCTGGAGCGTTTCGGACACTGCTGAATACGGCGATTATGTTTCAGGCCCAAGGGTCATCGACCCTTCGGTCAAGGACAACATGAAGGCTGTTTTGGCAGACATCCAGAACGGCGCTTTTGCCAAGAGGTTTATCGACGACCAAGATGCCGGTGGAGCAGAATTCAAGGCACTTCGTGCCAAGGGCGAGGCTCACCCAATCGAGGCAACTGGTCGCGAACTGCGCAAGCTCTTCAGCTGGTTGCAGAACGACGACGATTACCAAGAGGGTAATGTCGCAAGATAACCAAGTTCATAAAAAAACCTCCGCAGTCTGACTGCGGAGGTTTTTTATTTGTTAGGACTTGATGGCAGGCAATCGGTTATAGGCAATCAGAATTGGCAGGGCCAGCACAAGGTGCAGAACCTGCAGTCAGATGATTGTCGGATCGGAGGCGTTTGCAATGAGAGGGCTAACGGCCATAAGGCCTAGAACTAGAAAGCCAACGCCAAGGGCAAACTTTCTCGGGTTCTTAGTGCGAAGGGCAATAAGTGCAACAATCGAGGCCCCCACAACACTCATCGCTGGTATGAAGATGAAGGCGACAAGCGGAATTGGTCCAGAGATAGCAGGAGTCTCAACTGCAAATCCCTCACCTGTTCCCAGTGCGAGGAAGTAGGCAATCAGTGTCAGCCCTACGCCAACGCCACCCCCGATAATTACATTATTGATTTTTGCCATGTCGACTCCAATTCCATGACATTTGAAAAGCTAAACTAACCACAACACGCTAGCAAAGGATTCGTAATATGTGCGCAAGGGTAAGTTGTTCAAGCTGTAACAAGCCAACCTGGGAAGGTTGCGGTGAGCACATCGAGGAGGCGCTAGCTGGCGTTGCCGAGGCAGACCGCTGCCAGTGTGCTCGTTAGCGACACTTTTTCTAGCTATTAGACTTGGGGCTATTCCATTGTCGACTTCGTCGTTAGGTTAACCCCGTGTCCAAACCAGTTGTGTTAATTGCAGAAGAGCTTTCCCCTGCGACAGTCGAGGCCCTGGGGCCTGATTTTGAAATCCGCCACGTTGATGGAGCCGACAGGTCGAAGCTGCTGCCCGCTCTCGCCGAGGCGAATGCTGTGCTAATCCGCTCTGCCACCAAAATGGACGCTGAAGCGCTGTCTGCAGCCCCAAAACTCAAGGTGATTGCTCGTGCAGGCGTAGGGCTTGACAACGTTGACATCAAGGCGGCCACCGAGCACGGTGTGATGGTTGTGAACGCTCCGACTTCAAATGTTATCTCTGCAGCTGAATTGGCAATTGGCCACATCATGTCGCTGTCTCGCAACATTCCTGATGCCCACTCCTCAATGAAGGATGGCAAGTGGCAACGAAGTGCTTTCTCGGGCATTGAGCTTTATGAAAAAACCATTGGAATCATAGGCTTAGGTCGAATTGGAACTCTAGTTGCCCAGCGATTGGCCGGTTTTGGCGCCACGCTGATTGGTTATGACCCATACGTCACTCAAGCTAGAGCCGAGCAGATCGGTGTTGAGCTGGTGGACATGGAAGCCATGATGCGCAGGAGTGATTTCATCACTATTCACATTCCAAAGCTCCCAGAAACAACCGGCATGATCTCGACCGATCAGTTCGCGATGGCAAAACCAAATCTTCGCATCGTCAACTGTTCACGCGGCGGGATTATCGACGAAGACGCCCTCTACGCAGCGTTGAAAACTAAGCGAATTGCTGGGGCCGGCCTGGACGTTTTTGTTAATGAGCCGCCGCTCGATTCACCACTTTTGACTCTGGATAACATTCAGCTCACTCCTCACTTGGGTGCTTCAACCGAAGAGGCACAGGAAAAAGCCGGAGTGTCTGTTGCTAGGTCCGTGAGGCTTGCACTTGCTGGAGACCTAGTCCCTGATGCAGTGAATGTGGCAGGCGGTGTGATTGATTCCTCGGTAAAGCCTGGAATTCCTCTGGCTGAAAAGCTTGGACAACTAGTTGCTGGCCTTGCCGGACAAACTTCGATAACTGCAATTGAATTTGAGGCACGTGGAGAGATTGCAGCTCACGATGTCACGGTGCTCAAGCTTGCCGCGCTAAAGGGTGTGTTCCAAACGATGGTGACCGAACAGGTTTCCTACGTGAATGCACCGCTCCTTGCAGAGCAGCGGGGTGTTGAGGTGAGGCTTGTTCAGGACACTGCCAGCGAAGAGTATCGAAACATCACGACGCTGAAGGCGACCTTGTCCGACGGGACAACTGTGTCCGCCGGTGGAACGGTCATTGGCCCCAAGCATCACCAAAAAGTAGTCTCCATAAATGGCTACGAAGTTGAGCTGGCAATGGCTGAAAACCTAGTCGTCATGGTTTACCAGGACCGACCTGGAATAGTTGCCATTTACGGCAAGGCGTTTGCTGAGGCGGGCGTGAACATCGCAGCAATGACTATCGCTCGCCAGCAAAAAGGCGGCAAGGCTCTCAGCGTGATTACTGTGGATTCACCAGTATCAAGTCAGATTTTGGATCAATTGCGATTGGAAATTGAAGCTGATTCCCTGTGCCAGGTCTCCCTGCACGAGCAATACTAAAAGCGACTATTTCTGAGCAGCTCGTTTTCTAGCGAGCGTTCCCTGACTCCAAGTGGTGTAGCCACCATCGAGGTTTTTGGCGCTTATTCCATGCCCCTTCAAGAGCTGAACTGCGGTATGACCTCGTTGACCAACAGCACAGTGAACAATCACGTTCCTGCCTTCCAGTTGCGCCAGGTGTTGCCTGAGAGAATCAACAGGAATCAAGACTGATCCCGGGATTGCGCCGGTTTCATTTTCTGAAGCCGATCTAACATCCACAAGAACATGAGAATCAGCCTGAAGTGCTTCAAGCTCGTGCCACTGGACCGTTTCAGTTTTGCCGGACAGTACGTTGTCGCCAACATAGCCGGTTTGGTTGATTGCATCTTTTGCAGATCCGAAGGCAGGTGCGTAAGCAAGTTCAAGATTCATGAGGTCCTGAATTTCAAGGCCGGCATAGATTGCAGTTGCGATGACATCTATGCGCTTGTCCACGCCATCAAACCCAATTGCTTGAGCCCCCAGAATCTTTTTTGTTTCAGGGCTGAAAAGAACCTTGATTGAAATCGGGTGGGCACCGGGGTAGTAGCCAGCGTGGCTAGATGGGTGAAGGTGGATGATGCTGTGGGCAATGCCCATTCTTATGGCTAGTCCTTCAGTCAAACCAGTTAGCGAAGCGGCCAACCCATAGGCGCCGATGATGCCGGTCCCAATTGAGGGTCGTGCACTGACTTTTTCACCGGCTATTACATCGGCTACCAGGCGACCGTGACGATTGGCGAGGTTTGCCAACCAGATCATCTGAGGCTCCCCGGTTAGTGCACTTGTTTTCTCGGCTGCATCTCCGACGGCGTAGATGTTTGGGTCACTGGTGCGCATTTGGTCATCCACCTTTATGCCACCGGCAGATCCGATTTCTAGTCCAGCATCAACTGCAAGTTTGTGATCTGCAACCACACCTATTGCTGCTACCACCAGGTCCGCTGGAATAACGCGGCCATCCTTTAGGACCAGCGTGTCAGGCAACACCTCTGATGTCTCGGCACTGAGCGCAAGCTTGATTCCGTGATCGACAAGCACTTTTTGCATGGGTTCGATCACTTCTGGGTCGAACTGGGGGAGTATCGTGTCGCGGAATTCAACGATTGTGGTCTCAATGCCACGGTGCTGAAGGTTTTCAGCAAGTTCGACACCGATAAAGCCAGCACCAATGATTGCCGCTGACTTTATTTTCTTTTCGTCAACCAGCTTCTTGATTGCAACGGCATCTCCAACGTCTTTGAGGACGTGGGCTCGCTCAAGACCTGGAATGGGCACCATTCTCGGCTTAGCTCCAGTTGACAGCACGAGCTGGTCGTAACTCTCTTCGTATTCAGTGCCGCCTTGTAGGTCACCAACATTGATTGTCTTGGCTGATGGGTCAATGCTCAGCACTCTGCTGTTTACTCGAACATCCAGGTTGAATCGCGCGTTTAGCGATTCGGGAGTTTGCAAGAGAAGGTCTTGCTCCTCTTGGATTACTTCGCCAATGTGATACGGCAGCCCGCAGTTTGCGTATGAAACATTCGGACCCTGCTCGAAGACGATGATTTCAGCATCTTCCTTTAGTCTGCGTAATCTTGTCGCTGCAGACATCCCGCCTGCAACGCCACCAATAATGAGAACCTTCATTTATTTCACAACTCTTAGGCCAGCTCGTCTCCAACCGGCCATGCCGCCGGCAACGTTCTTGACGTTGTAGCCGTTTTTGGCAAGCAAGGTTGCCGCTTGACTTGAGCGCATGCCCGATTGACAGATGACAAGCACTTCGCGCCCCATTGGTATCAATCCCAGCTTGCTACCGATAACAGACACTGAAATGTTCTTGGTCCCAGGTGCATGTCCAGTCTTGAACTCACTTGGCTCGCGCACGTCGATAAATACAGCTCCCGCGCTTGCCAATTCACTTGCAACCTCAGGGCTCACGGTTTCAAACTTCTTTTTGAACATGTCAAACAGGCCCATTATTTGCTCGCCTCCAGTGAAACCTCGTTGCCAGCGGTTATCCATGCACCAGTTCCACCAGCAACGGAGACCGCTTGGTAACCCTCAGTGCCAAGGTAATTTGCAGCAGTCATGGATCGACCACCAGATTGGCAGATGACCCAGATTGTCTTATCTTTTGGAAGACTGGCTAGCTTGTCTGGCACAGAGCTAAGCGGCATGCTCAGCGCGGATGGGACATGACCAGATTCATACTCCCAGCCCTCCCTGACATCGACGATGATTTCCTGATTTTCAAGAGCAACCGCCAGGTCGCCAATTGTTACTTCTTGAGTCATTACTTTTCCTTCGTCTTTGTTTTATCTAGCTCAGCGCTAAGAATGCTTTTTCAAGTTTTTGTCGGTCGGCGTTACCGGATTCTCCAGCTGCGCAGTGAGACATTCCACTGGCGATGAGGCTAAAAGCAGCGCGGTTAATTGCCGCTTGAGCAGCAGCCATTTGGGTCAGAACATCGGTGCATTCGCGGCCTTCTTCTAACATGCGGATTATGCCGCCTAGCTGTCCTTGAGCTCTAGCAAGTCTTTTTCTGATTGCTTCGGTCTCTAGTTCTGGAATTTCCATTGCCGACTCCTATAGTTTTTGCTACTTTTGGTATAGTATAGCAAATACCCCTAGGGGTATCAAAACAAGGACGGTTATGAAGATCTTAAAGTTTCTGATTGCGGCAGTGGTCACAGTTTTCGCGGTCACATCTTTGACCGCTTGCACTCCGGCAGAATCACGAACCAGTGATGAATTCGCCGCGGTGATTGACGTTCGCACTCTTGACGAGTGGAACTCTGGCTACTTAGAGGGCGCGATTCGCATCGGCATCGCGGACGCCGATTTTGTTCCTATGATCCAAGAGCTCGACCCTTCGTTGGATTACTACATTTATTGCCGCTCGGGAAATCGCGCTGGACAGGCGATCGACAAGATGCGGGATATGGGGTTCACCGGTGAGCTGGTGAACGGCGGGTCAGTAGCAAATGCAAGTACTCAACTCGGACTTGAAGTTCTAAAACCCTAGATAAGCAATCGGTTTCAAGTGCTTAGAGCGTCAAAGCCAATAAGCTTGAGAGAAACAACTCGATAGGCAGCTCTTGAAAGCGATTAACCTTGCCGTTATACCCGGCGATGGCATTGGGCCAGAAGTAACGAGCGTTGCGCTTGCCGCACTGCGCAAAGCCCTTGGCGACGTTGCGGTTTCAGAAACAACATATGATCTTGGGTCCAACCGCTACCTTGAAACCGGTGATGCGCTCACTGAGGCTGATTTGGACTCACTCAAGTCGCATGACGCAATTTTGCTAGGTGCTATCGGGGACCCGCGGGTTCCCTCTGGGGTTTTGGAACGTGGCTTGCTTCTGAAGCTCCGATTCGCTTTTGATCACCACATCAATCTTCGCCCTTCAACGCTTTACCCAGGTGTTTCTTCGCCACTTGCAAATGCTGAGAACATTGATTTTGTTGTCGTGAGAGAAGGAACCGAAGGTCCCTATGTTGGCAACGGCGGATCTGTCAGAGTCGGCACCGACCAAGAGATTGCCAATGAAGTTTCTGTGAACACGGCTTTTGGTATCAAGAGGGCCGTTGAATTTGCCTTCGAAACCGCGTCAAAAAGGGATCGAAAGCACGTGAGTCTGATTCATAAGACGAATGTCTTGGTGCATGCAGGGGGAATTTGGACCAGAGTTGTGCAGGAAGTTGCCGGTCACTATCCGGCAGTCACACACGATTACATGCACATCGATGCAGCGATGATTTACATGGTCACAAATCCGGGGCGCTTCGACGTGATTGTGACCGACAACTTGTTTGGTGACATTATTACCGACCTCGCTGCTGCTATTTGTGGTGGCATTGGAATGGCGGCATCGGCTAACCTAAATCCCACTGGTCAGTTTCCATCTATGTTCGAACCCGTTCATGGATCGGCTCCTGATATCGCTGGAAAAAATCTGGCAGATCCAACCGCAGCAATCCTCTCTGCGGCATTACTGGCAAAGACTCTTGGTTACAACCAGGCTGCCGAAAAAATTGAAACTGCCGTAAAGGCTGATTTGTTGGAGCGCGGAAGTGCTGCAAGAACCACCGATCAGGTTTCTAACGCCATCCTGTCAAGAATTTAAGGTGTTACCAAATGGACTTTAAAGTAACAAAGAACCAGCACCCCACTCCGAAACTTGAGCGCGACCAAATTCTGGAAAACCCAACGTTCGGAACTCATTTCTCCGATCACCAGGTGGTCATCGTTTGGGAAAAAGATCGCGGCTGGCACTCTCCCGAGGTCATTCCATACGGCCCGATCATGATGGACCCATCTTCGGCTGTGCTGCACTATGGGCAGGAAATTTTCGAGGGTATCAAGGCCTATCGCCACGCTGACGGATCAATTTGGACTTTCAGGCCCACCATGAATGCCGCTAGGTTGCAAAGGTCAGCGAACAGGATGGCGCTGCCTCAATTACCGACTGACTTATTTGTTGAATCAATCAGGCAGTTAATTGCAGTCGATGGTGATTGGGTGCCGGAGCCGGTTGGCGAAAAAACCCTTTACCTCCGGCCTTTTGAGATTGCAGCCGAGAACTACCTTGGTGTGCGGGCGGCTAATCGCGCTGAGTACCGCCTGATTGCCAGTCCAGTCGGACCCTATTTCACAGAGGGCGTTAAGCCTGTATCAATTTGGATTGCCCTGGATAGTGCCAGAGCGGGCAAGCACGGCACCGGTGAAGCAAAAACTGGCGGCAATTACGCAGCATCCCTAATGGCTCAGCAAGATGGATATGAGCAAGGTTGTTCTCAGGTTATGTATTTGGATGCTGAGACTTCGACCTACATAGAAGAGTTAGGTGGCATGAACCTTTTCTTTGTGTATTCCGATGGAAAGGTTGTCACTCCATCGCTTGACGGCACAATCCTTCATGGAATAACCAGGGACTCTGTCATCACGCTGCTTAAAGATGCCGGGCACGAAGTATCCGAGCGTAAAGTCACATTGGACGAGGTTCGAAAAGATATCGCCTCCGGCACTATCGCTGAAGTCTTTGCCTGCGGCACAGCGGCGGTAATCACTCCAGTTGGGCTGCTCAAGTCACGCGAAGAAGAAATCGTTATCGGAAATAATGAGCCTGGAGCAATAACTGTCGCACTCAGGACCAAGCTCACAGGTATTCAATACGGTTTAGTGGAAGACGGCCACAACTGGATGCACAAGCTGGCAGACTAGTACGGTGCAAATAGTAAGAGTTGCCCTAGACGGAGAAGTTCACCACGGTGTCATCTCCGAGGGAAAAGTAGATTTCTATGATGGTGACCCGATATTGGGCGCCAAGCTAACAGGCAAGAGCGCTCCGCTCTCTGCTGTAAAGCTAATGGCGCCTGTTGCCCCGGGGAAGCTTATCTGTATTGGAATGAACTACGCGGCCCACGCAGCCGAGATTGCGCAGGATGTCCCAGACGAACCGCTGGTTTTCTTCAAACCAATTAGTTCGATTATTGGCCCGGAAGATACCATCCAGTTGCCACACCAATCGGATCAGGTTGAGCTTGAGATTGAGCTAGCGATAGTGATTGGCAAGAAGGCCAAGAATGTTTCGGTTGATCAGGCGCTCGATTATGTCTTTGGCTACACCATCGGCAATGACGTGACTGCCAGAGATCTGCAGTTCAGTGATCTGCAGTGGGCTAGGAGCAAAGCCTTTGACACTTTCTGCCCGCTAGGTCCTTGGATTGAGACCGAATTGGACACAAGCGCAATAAGGCTTGAATCCAGAGTTAATGGCCAGGTGCGTCAAAAATCAAAAAGCTCGGACATGATCACTGATGTTCCAAACATTATTGCGTTCGTCAGTCAGAACTTCACCTTAGAACCCGGAGATGTAATCCTGACCGGATCCCCGGCCGGCATCTCAAAGGTTGAAGCTGGCGATCAGATCGAATGCGAGATTTCAGGTATTGGAATCTTGCACAACCCCGTTAGCTAAAAACACTCAAGAAATAGTCATGACCCAAATTACCGCTCCAACAACTGCCGCCTCAGGAACTGATGTACGTGTTCGGTTCTGCCCAAGTCCAACTGGCACACCGCACGTAGGGCTGATTAGAACCGCCCTTTTTAACTGGGCATACGCCAGAAGAACCGGCGGGAAGTTTATTTTTCGCATCGAAGACACTGATGCAAACAGGGACTCCGAGGAAAGCTATGACCAGTTAGTTGAGGCCCTCCGGTGGCTTGGGATTGATTGGGACGAGGGCGTCGATACTGGCGGTCCCCACGAGCCATATCGCCAATCTTTGCGTGGAGAGATCTACCAAGAAGTAATTCAAAAGCTCCTTGCTTCTGGTCACCTTTACGAAAGTTTCTTGACCGGTGAAGAGATTGAAGCGAGAAATATCGCTAACTCCAGAGCGGTGCAGCTGGGATATGACAACTCAGAGCGTGACCTATCCGAAGACGATAAGGCCGCATACCTCGCTGAGGGACGGCAGCCAGCGCTGCGACTGCGAGTCCCGGACCAGGACATCACTTTTGAAGACCTTGTTCGCGGGGAAATAACGTTCCCTGCCGGATCGTTTCCTGACTTTGTGGTCGTTCGACCCGGTGGTGCTCCACTTTATACTCTGGTAAACCCAGTTGATGACGCACTTATGGGCGTTACTCATGTTCTTCGTGGAGAGGATTTACTTTCTTCCACTCCTCGACAAATCGCTCTCTATAACGCGCTTTTTGAGTCTGGGGTAGCCGAATTCATTCCTCGATTTGGTCACCTGCCATTTGTTATGGGCGAGGGCAATAAGAAGCTCTCCAAGAGAAATCCTGAGAGCAATCTTTTTCTGCACCGGGACCGCGGTTTCATTCCAGAGGGTCTTCTAAATTATCTTTCCCTTTTGGGGTGGTCCATTTCTGCGGACCGGGACATCTTTTCTTTACAGGAGCTCTGCGAGAACTTCGACATTGGCCAGGTAAACCCAAACCCCGCGAGGTTTGACCTGAAGAAGGCGGAGTCGATTAACGCTTCCCACATCAGGCTCCTCAGCGATGAGGACTTTATCGAGAGAACACTTGCTTATCTTCAGTCCGCTGGAGTGGTGTCAGGTCAACCGACGGAGCGTGAAGTTCAGATTCTGGCCGCTGTTGCTCCTCTAACCAAAGAGCGAGTAATTGTCCTCGGTGATGTGCCAGCAATGGTTGCGTTCCTATTCGTAGAGGATGACGCCCTAATAATTGAAGAAGATGCACTAAAACAGCTTCCAGAAAACTCCAACGAGATTGTCAGAAACGCTATGACTGCGCTTCTGGACCTGCAGGAATGGACGACGGAGAACATCCAGAGCGCTCTGAGCCAAGCGCTTGTTGAAACCATGGGAGAGAAGCCCCGGAATGCATTTGGACCCGTTAGAACTGCAATCAGCGGCAGACGGGTAACGCCTCCACTGTTTGAATGCATGGAGATTTTGGGCAAGGACAGTTCATTGGCTCGACTAGAGTCCTTCGTCCAATCCCGCTAGGATAGGCACTCGGACTTAGGTTCGGCCCTTGGGGTATGGTGTAATTGGCAACACGGATGATTCTGGTTCATTTGTTCTTGGTTCGAGTCCAGGTACCCCAGCCATTGAATACCGGAGGTAGTAAATGCTCGATGCATTTGCCTCCGGTTTTTTGGTTTTTGCATATCTTGCAACCGCAGCCTTTCAATTAGCCCTTGTTTTTGGTGCTCCGCTTGGTGAATACGCTTTTGGCGGCAACCATGTTGGAGTGCTTCCAAGCTTCTATCGCGGGCTGAGCGCAGTTTCTTCGCTGGCACTGGTGGCAATTTCAGGTCACTACGCGGCCCAGCTCGGATGGTTTGATCCGATTCTCGGTACTTTTGGAAACTCTGTCGTGAACTGGGTGTTGTTTGGTTTCGCAGCGGTGCAGGCCCTGGCTAACAACTTCACAAAAAGTCAAAAAGAAAAGAGGCTCTGGTCTGGGCCAACAGTTGCGATGGCACTGGCTGCTTTTTTGGTTGCCTTCTAGGCCTCTAGAGACCGACCAACCTTCAGGTAGTGAAATTCCCCAGCGTTTTTTTCGGTAACTTGCTTGATTCTTGAGTTAAACAGCTCATGCCCTACGTCGCTCAAAAGGGCGTTGTGGGTTGGAAAAACTATCTTTGCCCTGATGGCATCCAGGAAGTCCATGACGTCGGAGATTCTGAGCCACGGAGCACTGGCCGGGCAAGCTAAAACTTCAACTGGGCTGTCCGGAACTGTGTAGCTATCGCCCGGGTAGTAAAGCTTGCGGTTAACCATCACTCCGATGTTTTGGACAATTGGAATGCTCGAGTGAATCTCCTGGTGGAGGTAGCCAAAAAAGTCGAGTTCAATATCCTGAAGCCGATAGTGGTCTCCGTGGTAAACAACCTGCACAGGCAAACCTTCCAATTTAGTGGCAACTTCGGGCGGGCCGAATAGTTGGGCCTTGGGGTTAAGTTCTAGAAGTTTCTGGACGTGATTTTGATAGCTGTGGTCCTCATGAACGTGCGTGAGGCAGATGGCAACGACGTTACTAAGTGGTGGCAAATTGGCGCTGTAGTTGCCCGGGTCAATTACTAGAGATTGACCGTTTACTTCAACCTCTAAAAAGGCGTGCTCATGTTTGGTTATCTTCATTGGTCACTTCCGACTGCTTCAGTCTATGTTTATCTCATTGAAGGTTAGGAAGTGCCGATGAAGCCACTTGGAATTATTATCAACCCGGCAGCAAACAGGGGCAGGGCGAAAGTTGTTGGCGAAAAAGTGTTTGAGCACTTCGCCAAAGCCGGTGTCGCGGTTATTAATCTGTCAGCAAGCTCAAGTGCTGAGGCAGAAACTAAGGCAAACCAGCTAATTCAATCCCAAGAAATTTCAGCAGTTATTGCCGTTGGGGGAGACGGTACCAGCCAGCTCGGTGCAGGAATCGCCATACCAAATCAAATCCCGCTGGGTCTGATTCCTGCAGGCTCAGGGAACGACCAGTTCAGACAGCTGAACATTGACCTCAAGGACATTGAGACTGCCTGTGACAACATCATTTCGTCGCTGGGAAACCCAAGGCGGGTTGATGCCATGAAGGTCTCGCTGGATAATCGCGAGCTTTGGTCACTTGGGTCAATTTCCGCGGGGTTCGATGCGCTGTGCGCAACGCGGGCGAATGATTTGAAATGGCCGAAGGGCCCAAACAGCTACATTGCCGCAATGTTGCTGGAGTTGCCAAGGTTCGAATCAATCGAATATCACCTGGACATAGACGGAGAAAAAAGGGTAGTCGATGCAATGTTATGCGGGGTTGCGAACGTGAAAAACTTCGGTGGCGGCATGATGATCTCCCCGGATTCGGACATCACAGACGGTGAGTTAGAGGTGTTTATCCTTCACAAAGTCACCAGGGCAAAACTACTTAGGATCTTTCCAACCGTTTATAAGGGAAACCACGTGAAGTTTTCGGAAATAGAAATCTTCAAAGCTCGGTCGATCAGGATTTCCAATGATCAGTTCCCAGTTACCTGTGATGGCGAGTTAGTTGGCAACGCTCCGTTTGCTGTAGAAGTGCACCCGGGAGCGTGCCAGTTACTCAGCCAATAGATTGCTAAGCCATCTGATTTATGGCAGACTTCTCGAGTTGCAAGCGGCTCCATCGTTTAGCGGCCTAGGACGCTGCCCTCTCACGGCAGTAGCGCGGGTTCAAATCCCGCTGGAGTCACAAAACCTCGCTCTCATAAATCTACTTTGAGAGCGAGTTTTTTTATCCCCGCCAGCGTGCTGAGTAGCTCGTGGCCAAGGTGATAAATACCACCGGAATCAGCGCTGCGGCATTTAGACCACCGAAAGTGAAAAGCGTCAGTATGGAGCCAGCGACTGCACCTCCGAAAGCACCCGAAAGGTTCATGAGTGAGTCGCTGAAACCCTGCACTTTGCTTCTTTCGCCTGTGCCCAAAGTTTCGCTGAGCAGCGCAGACGCTGCCACCGTTGATGCAGACCATCCAAGACCGAGCAGGAACAGACCGACCAGCACCGCGTAAAAGTTGAACTGCATAAATCCCGAGACTGCCAGGGAAATCAAATAGATCAGCTGACCGGCGACAATGATTTTGACGGCGCCAAATTTGTCTGTGAGCAATCCAAAGACAGGTGCCAACGCATACATTCCAGCAATGTGTAACGAGATCGTGAAACCAACCTCTGCTAACGAGTGTCCCTCGGCGCTCAGGTGTGCTGGCGTCATGGACATCACTGACACCATGACCATGTGGCTAAGTGCAATTGTCAGCACAGCGTAACCGGCCAGAGGAAAAGCTTTCACCACGCCAATGGCATCTTTCATGCTCGCGTTTTTTCTATTTGGGTTCAAACCAGCAATGTCTCGAGCCACAATCAGCGGATCTGGCTTCAGCCCAAACCAAAAAACCAGCGTTGAGCTGAGTTGCGCAGCAATTGTAAAGAGGAAGGGCCCTGACAGGTGTGGCATCCCTAGCCACAGCCCCAGACTTTCGCCTGGAGCAATGAGGTTTGGCCCAATCACTGCACCGAGCGTGGTAGCCCAAACAACCAAAGACAAGTCCTTGCCCTTTGGTTTGCCTGTTGGAATGTCCGCTGCCGCAAATCTTGCCTGTAGGGAAACCGCAGAGCCTGCCCCAAGCAACAACAGAGCAATGATTTCAATTGGAAACGACTGAGCGTAGGTGGCCAGAATCATGCCAAGCGCGCCGAGAATGGCTAGAAATGCTCCAAAACCAAGGGCAACCCTGCGACCACGCCTAAATGCCAAATTTGCAAGTGGGATAGCTGCTGCGGCAGATCCGAGTGTGCTCAGCGTGGCTGCGGCGCCTGACCAAGCTGTGGTTCCAGAAAGCTCAACTGCGAGCAGTGCACCAACCGAAAGTGTTGCTCCCAAACCAAAGCCACCCAGGGCTTGACCGAGAGAGAGAACCTTTACGATGCGCTTTTGGAGGGCTTCTAACTGCTGCTGCGTAAACTCACTCACTCAGCAAGACTAATGGTTTGGGATAAAGTAGGGGCTTACGCAAACGCGAGGTGAAATAGATGTCCAATAAGCCTTTGACACTGGCAGAGAAGCTCTGGCGGGACCACCTGGTCCTCAAGGGCGAGAACGGCGCACCTGACCTTCTCTACATCGACCTCCACTTAATCCATGAGGTAACCAGCCCACAGGCCTTTGACGGCCTTCGCTTGGCTGGCAGGGGAGTCAGGCGTAAAGACCTGACGATCGCAACTGAAGACCACAACACTCCGACTGAGAACATTCACCTGCCCATTGCAGACCCAACTTCAAGGGCTCAGGTTCAAGCACTTAGGGACAACACTGCGGAGTATGGAGTTCGTATTCACTCTCTGGGGGATGACAACCAGGGCATCGTTCACGTGGTTGGTCCTCAACTGGGCCTGACAATGCCAGGCCTCACTGTCGTTTGCGGTGACTCTCATACCTCCACCCATGGAGCTTTTGGAGCTTTGGCAATGGGAATTGGAACCAGTGAGGTGGAGCACGTACTTGCAACGCAGACACTGCCACTGCAGCCATTCAAAACTATGGCCATAAACGTGGAGGGCACTCTTCGAAAAGGTGTTAGTGCAAAGGACATCATCCTGGCGGTAATTGCAAAAATCTCAACGGGCGGCGGCCAGGGTTACGTCCTGGAGTACCGCGGCAGTGCCATCAGGGCTCTTTCGATGGAAGGCCGAATGACTATTTGCAACATGTCGATCGAAGCTGGCGCGAGGGCGGGAATTGTTGCTCCTGATCAGATCACGTTTGACTATCTGAAGGGTCGCCCGCATGCCCCAGAGGGGGATGACTGGGATCAAGCCCTCAAAGACTGGGCAGAACTGAAAACCGATGAGGATGCGGTTTTTGACGCCGAGGTCTTCATCGACGCTGACACACTGGATCCATTCGTGACTTGGGGAACCAACCCCGGTCAAGGTGTGTCCCTGATGGACAGCATCCCCGACCCTGAAAGCTTCACGGATCCTTCCCAGAAGGCCGCCGCGTTGCGCGCGCTTGAATACATGGACCTCAAGGCCGGCACCAAAATGAAAGACATCGCGGTCGACACTGTTTTCTTGGGCTCCTGCACAAATGCCAGGATCGAAGATCTTCGAGTTGCAGCTGAAATTCTCAAGGGTCAGAAGATGGCTCCAGGGATACGCATGCTGGTTGTTCCAGGCTCTCACAAAGTTCGCCTGCAGGCTGAGGAGGAGGGCCTCGATCAAGTCTTTAAGGATTTCGGAGCCGATTGGCGCTTTGCGGGTTGCTCGATGTGCTTGGGAATGAACCCGGACCAGTTGGCACCGGGGGAGCGAGCAGCTTCAACTTCCAACCGAAACTTTGAAGGGCGCCAAGGAAAGGGTGCTAGAACGCATCTTGTTTCCCCAATGGTTGCAGCTGCAACCGCGATTAGGGGCACGCTTTCGGCTCCTGCAGATCTGGAGCTCTAATGGAAAAGATCAGTCAATTCAAGGGGCTGGCAGTCCCGTTGAAGATTAGCAATGTTGATACAGATCAAATTATCCCCGCAGTTTTCTTGAAGAGAATCACTAAGACTGGATTTGAGGATGGGCTGTTTGCAAACTGGCGTCAAAATCCAGATTTTGTTCTGAATGAGCCGAGGTATCAAGGTGGTCAAGTTCTTATTGCCGGCTCCGACTTTGGGACAGGATCTTCCCGAGAGCATGCTGTTTGGGCCCTGAGGGATTATGGCTTCAAGGCAGTGTTTAGCTCTAAGTTTGCAGATATCTTCTTGGGAAACGCTGGAAAGCAGGGACTTGTCGCCGGTGTAATTAGTGAGGTCGACACGGAGCGAATCTGGGCTTTCATTGATGAGAACCTAGGCGCTGAGGTTGAGGTTGATTTACCAAGCCAGGAAATCAGAGTCGGTGACATGGTAATCCCATTTTCCGTCGACGAATACACTAAGTGGCGGCTAACAGAAGGCCTGGATGACATTGGCATCACTCTTCAAAATGAGGCCGCTATCTCGGACTACGAGGCCAAACGAGAGTCTTGGAAACCCAAGACTTTACCAGCCAGAGGAGTTTGATTGAGCCTGATAAAGATTGAAGGCGGCAAGCCCCTAAGAGGGCGAGTTGAACTTAAGGGTGCAAAAAACCTAGTGACCAAGGCCATGGTCGCGTCGCTATTGGGCGAGACTCCTTCTACGTTGCTTGATGTGCCTCACATCTCGGACGTCGATGTAGTGCAGCGACTACTAAACCTTCACGGTGTCAACATCACTCACGATGAAAAAACCGGTGACATGGTCCTCGACCCATCCAAGGTTGAGCAAGCGCACATGGTCGACATCGATGCCCATGCTGGATCTTCAAGAATTCCAATTCTCTTCTGTGGCCCACTGCTGCATAGGCTTGGCGAAGCTTTTATCCCTGGTCTTGGTGGCTGCGAAATTGGAGACCGCCCGGTTGATTTTCACTTTGATGTTCTTCGTCAATTTGGTGCTGTAATTGAGAAATTACCGACTGGGACAAGGTTGAGCGCTCCTGACGGACTGGTGGCGGCAAAGATAAACCTCCCTTACCCATCGGTTGGAGCGACCGAGCAGGTCCTCCTTTCGGCGACCACAGCCAAGGGGCTCACTGAACTTCGCGGCGCGGCTATCGAGCCGGAAATAATCGACCTAATCGCAATCCTGCAAAAAATGGGAGCGATTATTTCTGTCGACACCGATCGAGTGATTCGCATCGAGGGAGTGAAGCAACTAAAGGGCTTCACTCACAAGGCCCTTTTTGATAGAAATGAAGCGGCATCATGGGCAGCTGCGGCGCTTGCAACCAAAGGGGACATCTTCGTCGGAGGAGCCAAACAGGTTGAGATGATGACCTTTTTGAACACTTTCAGAAAAGTGGGTGGCGAGTTCGATATCGAACCAGCCGGCATTCGCTTTTTTCACCCAGGGTCTGAGTTGCAGCCGGTAGTGATTGAGACAGACGTTCACCCCGGCTTCATGACTGATTGGCAGCAGCCACTGGTTGTAGCTCTCACGCAGGCCAAGGGTATTTCCATCGTCCATGAAACCGTTTATGAGAACCGATTTGGCTTCACTGAAGCACTCAACAAGATGGGTGCCAACATCCAGATCTACCGGGAATGCCTAGGAGGCAACCCTTGTCGATTTGGTCAGCGAAACTTCAACCACTCAGCTGTGATTTCCGGCCCAACTCCATTGCGTGGAGCAGATATCAGAGTGCCGGATCTCAGGGGTGGCTTCTCGCACATTGTTGCCGCGTTGGCCGCTGAGGGCACGTCCAATGTTTCAAATGTGCAGCTGATCTCCCGTGGTTACGAGAGGTTTATAGACAAGCTGCAGGTTCTTGGGGCCGACTTCAGCGTTGAAGGGTAGGCATGACAAAAGGTAACGAGGCATTACCGAAAAAAGAGTCCAACTGGGCTTTTCGCATAATAGCAGGCGTTCTGGCTCCAATCATTCGGCTGCTTTATAACGTCAAGACAACTGGCCTCGAGAACTTGCCCAAAGGTGGTTACATCATCGTCGGCAACCATGTCAGCTATCTTGACCCTTTTGCTTTTGCTTACTCCGTGTACATTCACATGAAGCGGGTGCCACACTACTTGGCAAAAGAGTCACTCTTCAGGATTCCCATAATCGGAAAGATCCTCCCCAAGGTCGGTCAGATTCCGGTTTACCGAGCTGGAAAATCAAACCAGGAACCGCTGCGGGAGGCAAAAAAGTATCTTGCCGCAGGTCAAGTCATGGTTATTTTCCCTGAGGGAACTCTTACCAGAGACCCAAACCTGTGGCCAATGCGTGGCAAAGGTGGTGCAATTAGGCTCGCCATCGAGCTCGGCCTCCCTGTTGTTCCAGCAGCTCATTGGGGTGTCGAGAAAGTACTTGGTAATTATTCAAAAAAGTTCAGACCGAACCCCTTTCACACCGTCAACGTGAAAATAGGTAAACCGATGAATTTCGATCACTTGAATAAAGACGGCCTTACCAGCCAGGAGTTATTTGATGCGACTGACAGCATCATGAAAGAAGTTGCCAAACTTGTAGGTGAAATGCGTGGGCTGAAGCCGCCGACCACGCTTTGGGACCCAACCAATAATGGCCAAACCGAAACCGGTAATTTTAGAAAAGACGAAAAGTGAAAATTGCAGTCATGGGAGCCGGAAGCTGGGGCACAACTGTTGCCAAGGTAATAGCTGATGGTGGTAACGAGGTCTTGTTATGGTCAAGGCGTGACGAGCTTGCGACCGAAATCAACGAATCATCAAGGAACGGCGATTACCTTCCCGGGATTGATTTGCCGAGGAGCCTAAAAGCGACCTCATCACTTGAGCACGCTCTGGAAGGGGCAGCCCAGGTATACATTGCAATTCCCTCGCAGACTCTAAGAGAGACGCTAGTTGGCTGGAAGAGCCACATCCCGAAGGACGCAACTGTTATTAGCCTGATGAAGGGTCTGGAGCAGGAATCGGGTGCTCGAATGAGTGAAGTGATTCATCAGGCCACTGGGCTACCAATGAATCAAATAGCAGTCCTGTCGGGTCCAAACCTTGCTCTTGAAATAGCGAGACAGGACCCCGCTGCAGCCGTTTGCGCCTCAGAGGACACTGATCGTGCTGCCGAGGTCGCCAGAACATGTTCAAATGACTACTTCACAGTTTTCGCAAGCCAGGACATCATTGGAACGGAACTCGGTGGTGTCCTTAAGAATCTAATCGCGGTCGCAATAGGGATCGTGAGCGGCCTCGGGTATGGCCAGAACACCAAAGCCTCGATCATGACCCGTGGGCTAACAGAGATTACGAACTTTGCAATAAAACACGGAGCGAGACGTCGAACCATGTTTGGTCTTGCCGGGCTCGGTGACTTGATTGCGACCAGCGAATCGAACCTCTCGAGAAACTTTCGTGCGGGAGAAATGCTTGGCAAGGGCTATAGCAAGCCAGAGGTACTTCGTCGAATGCACCAAACTGCTGAGGGCCTGAGCTCTGTGCGACCGGTGTTGGAAATTGCGGGTCGGTTAGATATTGACATGCCGATTGTCACGCAAGTCAGTGACGTCTTGGAGGGGCGAATGTCTCCCAAGGACTTTGGCAAGCAGTTGAATTTGGCAGATGCCATTGAGATGGAGTACTAATGCAGCGCATAGCTCTCATCTACGGTGGAGAATCAAGCGAACACTCGGTTTCCTGTGTGACTGCGGTTGGGGTGACTGCGGCAATTGATACCACCAAGTATCAAGTCATACACGTTGGTATCACCAAGGGTGGCCGATTTGTGCTCGAGCCAGTGAATCCCGAATGGAAGTTGGCTGACCACCCCGCAGTGAGTGAGGATTCACCAGAGTTACTGCTTCCTTTAGGTGGTGGCGAGCTCCGAATGGCTTCTGGTATCTCGCTTGGGAAAATAGACCTTGCCTTCCCTGTGCTCCACGGTCCAAATGGTGAAGATGGTTCAATTCAGGGACTCCTACAGCTCTGCAAGATTCCATATGTCGGAAACGGAGTGATGGCTTCTGCGGTAGCGATGGACAAGGTTTTTGCTAAGGCCCTCTTTCGAGAAGCGGGCCTTGCTGTCGCAGACCAGGTAGTTGTATCGGCAGTCCAATGGCAAAACGACAGATCCCAAGCATTGAAAGCGGCACAGAAAATCTGCAAACCAGATGCGTTCGTAAAGCCGTCAAGGTCTGGTTCATCGGTTGGCGTGAGCCTTGTGAAGACGGCCATGGAACTTGAGGCAGCTATCGAGCTGGCTCTTCAGCACGATTCAACGGCCCTAATTGAAGAGCGCATCAAGGGTCGCGAGATAGAGTGCAGCGTGCTCGAGCAAGAAAACGGTGAGCTAGAAGTTTCAGTTCCGGGGGAAATCGTGGTCACGGGTAGCGATTTTTACGACTACGAAGCAAAGTACTTGGGCTCTGGCGCAGAGCTAATCATTCCTGCAGCCATAACGGACAGGGAAAAAGCGAGCCTTAGCAACGCGGCGATTGTGGCTTTTCGGGCACTTGGGTGCACTGGACTTGCCAGGACGGATTTCTTTTTGACTAAAAAAGGTTGGGTCATCACAGAGGTGAACACGATGCCAGGCTTCACGCCGATATCGATGTATCCCGCGCTATTCGAGGTCTCCGGAGTGAGCTACCAACTGCTAGTTGAACGACTAATTCAAAATGGGTTTCAACAGGGCATGAGGCAGAGCTAGTTGACTGAAGTTGTGCAGACCTTGGATTTGGGCAGAGGGCTCAACGCCTGAGCAAGTCCTTCCAGCGTGGTCACCCCGCTGGCATTTTCCGAATTGATTACAACCTCAACTGCCGGCGTGGTCGCATAGGAAATGAATCTGAAATTCGGAGCCGCGGATTCATCCACGAGCCAGTCTGTGCTGCCCGCAGTCACGCATGGCAAAGCAGAAACTTCAACTGGCTCGAGTCCACAGCGCAACAAAATTACCGCTGGATTACCCCAGGCCGCAGTCGCCTGGGCATTTGTATAGCGAATCTCGTGTTCCCCAAGAGTGGCGGGAAGCCGGACCATTACCTCAGCGCAAACTGGATTGTTCGCATCTTCCGCGGCTTCCAAGCTCACTGCCTGAACGCAACCAGAAAGTGAGAGGGCGGCAATCAGGGGGATTATCAAATTTCGCATTGAAATAAGGCTAGCGTTGGTCTGTGGAATATTTAGGCGAAAGCATCATTCAAATAGGTGAATCTGAGGCGCTTGCGCGCGCCCTGAGCGTCCTAAAGAGTGTGGATAGCACTCTGGTTGGCTCGGGCGACGATGCGGCCGTGGTAGCGCTGACAGACCCGCGGGTGGTTATTACCACTGACACAATGATTGAAAACCATGATTTTCTTACCTCGTGGTCCTCCGGGTTTGATTTAGGCTTCAAAGCCGTAATGACAAATGTCGCAGATCTAGTGGCGATGGGTGCCAGCCCGCGTGCCCTCACTGTCGCACTGATTGTGACCAGGCAGACCAAACAAACTTGGCTCGAGGACTTCGCCAGAGGTCTTCAAGCGGCCTGCGATCTCATGGTGCCACCGGTTGAAGTCGTGGGCGGAGATCTTGCCTCGGGCAGTGAAATTGTCATCGCGGTAACCGCTCACGGTGATTTGGATGGTGCCTCACCAGTTCTCAGATCCACCGCGAAGCCGGGAGATCTTGTGGTTGTTGCCGGAACACTTGGTAAAGCCGCAGCAGGACTTGCGCTTCTAGATTTTCATGACCCGTCAGCAGCGGCAAGTTACCCCGAGTTGGTGAATGTCCAACTGCGCCCAACGCCAGACATTGCCCTTGGTCTTGAGATAGCAAAGTCGGCCACGGCAATGATGGATATTTCAGATGGTCTGTCGCTGGATGCCTCACGGCTTGCAAAACAATCCGGTGTTTCTATTAACCTGGAAAAGCGACTCCTCGAGGGTTATGCGGCAGTGTTAGAGCAGGCAGCGCAGTCGATTAATTCAAGATCGGGAACCCAGTTAGTGAGTGAATGGGACTGGGTTCTACACGGCGGAGAAGATCATTCATTCTTGGTCACCTTGCCGGAAGGCACGAGTGTCCCAAGGGGCGCAAAAGTAATCGGCAAAGTCGCTTCCCTGAAGAGCCACTCTGTTTACTTGGACGCCGAGCCACTCTCAGCTAAAGGCTGGGATTCGGTAGCAGGTTAGGCGTGCAGGTCGGAGTTCAGGCTCACTCCGACTCCTTCTCGAGATATTGCCTCTACAGCTCCGGTTTGAGAGTTTCTCCTGAAAAGTAACCCTGGGAGACCGCTTAGCTCTGCAGCCTTCACGCTCTCTGACCTGCCTTCGACTATCAAGGTCACCTTCGTTCCGGCAGTCACATAAAGTCCCGCTTCGACAACCGAGTCATCACCGATAGAAATTCCAATTCCGGAATTTGCCCCCAGCAACGCTCGCTCGCCAATTGAGACCCGGTGGTTTCCACCTCCTGAGAGTGTTCCCATGATTGATGCTCCACCACCGATGTCCGATCCATCCCCGACAACAACACCCTGTGAGATACGACCTTCAACCATTGATGACCCCAGGGTGCCAGCATTAAAGTTCACGAATCCTTCGTGCATCACGGTTGTTCCCGGAGCCAAGTAGGCGCCGAGTCGGACTCGATTTGCATCGGCAATTCTCACTTTTTTTGGAACCACATAGTCAACCAAGCGTGGGAATTTATCGATGGAGTGCGCAACCACTCCATGATCTCTGAGTTCTAAGGTTCTAGATTCAAAATCCAAAAGCTCCATCACTCCAAAGTTAGTAAATGCCACAATCGGAAGATGCGGAATCAAGCCGTCGAGGTTTAGGGAATTTGGCTGAACCAGGAGGTGCGATAGCAGGTGAAGTCTGAGGTAGGCATCCTCGGTTGACTGAACCGGGCAGGACAAATCTATTTCACACCGGATAACTTCGAGGGTGAGGTTTCGGAGCTCATCCTTACCAGCCTTTAGGTCCAGCTCCTTTGGGGGAAACCATTGCAAATCTGAGGCTGGAGCGTTTCCAAGCATCGGCTTTGGATACCAAACGTCCAGGATCACGCCGGCTTCAGTTTTACTGGCTAGTCCATGGCCCCAGGCTGTTTTGTTGGTCTGCTCTTCGCTCATCAGACCAAGAATACAGGTAGCCTAAATCTCATGCCTACGCTTGATATCACAAAGACCCTTGTTGAACTAACAATTGACATCTGCAACATCGAATCCGTCTCGTCAAATGAGAAGGCTCTTGCTGATGAAGTAGAGCGGGTCCTTGCGGGCGCTTCACACCTAAACGTGGTTCGCGATGGAAATGCACTGGTCGCAAGCACAAGCCTCGGACGGGATTCTAGGGTGCTAATTGCGGGACATCTCGACACCGTCCCGGTCGCGGGAAACTTGCCAGCCGAGCTGCATCATTTTGAACGCGAGCAGGTAATTGTTGGCCGCGGGACTGTCGACATGAAAGGCGGCATAGCTGTCATGTTGAAGCTGGCCGTAGAAATAGTCGAACCAAAATTTGATGTCACTTGGATCTTCTATGACAACGAGGAAGTGGCAAGTGAACTAAACGGCCTTGGACGCCTCGCAAAAAACTACCCCAATTTAATCCAAGGAGAGTTTGCAGTTTTATGCGAACCGACAAGCGCACTGGTTGAGGGTGGATGCAATGGGACCTTGCGAGTTGAAGTTTCGACCAAAGGCGTAAAGGCCCACTCAGCAAGACCCTGGATGGGGCAAAATGCAATTCATGAGCTGCTGAAGCCGCTGGAAATCTTAAACAACTTCCAACCTGAGACCGTAAACGTTGACGGACTCGACTACCGAGAGAGCTTGAACGCGGTCTGGGTCACAGGAGGGATTGCGACCAATGTAATCCCCGATAATGCTGTTCTCACAGTGAACTACCGATTCGCGCCGGATAAGACCGCGGCCGAAGCGATCGTCAAAATTGAAACGCTTTTTCAAGACTTCAATGTGAAGGTAACTGATCAGGCCGAGGGTGCTAGGCCGGGGCTTGATCGGGATGCCGCTATTCAGTTCCTTGCTGCCACAGGTGCAAAAGTTGGACCGAAGTACGGCTGGACCGATGTTGCAAGATTCTCGGCAATGGGTGTTCCGGCGGTAAATTATGGCCCCGGAGACCCTTCTCTTGCTCATGCTGACAACGAAAATGTTCCGGTTGGCCACCTCTTTGATGTCGAGGCTGGGCTTCGTGGCTGGCTGACCCTGTAGATAAGTTTGCCTTTAGAGCGTCATTTCTGGGATAATTGAGCCTTCTCATACAAATCCAAGGAGTCTAATCTCATGGCAGCAATGAAGCCTCGCACCGGTGACGGACCTATGGAAGCAGAACGTGAGCCAAGAGGTCTAATAGTCTTGCGAGTTCCCTTGGAAGGCGGCGGCAGGCTTGTCGTGTCGGTAAATGATGCCGAAGCAAAAGAACTCCATGCGGTCCTAGAGGGCGTCGTTAAGAAGTAGCTGCTGGCCTTCGTACCGCAATAAGTAACCCATCTCCAAGCATCGAGATGCTCGATGCAAACTCTTCAGAATCTTCAAATCCACTCACTGCGTCTCGCATTGCTGAGGTCTCATCGTCTCTGAGAGCTGGATTCGGGACCCTGTCTCTAAAGAGTGCGTGAGCAATGACAATCGCTCCCGATGGCTTTACCAGAGAAGCTGCATGGGGAATGAGCGCTTCCAGGCTTAGGGGATCAACGTCTAGGAATACCATGTCGTAGGCGGCCTCGGTCATATTTGCCATTACCGCAGCCGCTTTTCCGGCAATAACCCTTGCCCTGCTTGCAGGAATCTGCGAATCCGTAAAATTCTTTCGAGCCTGATTCTGGTATTCCGGCTCGTCATCAATTGTGGTTAGTGTGCTCGTTTCAGAAGCACTCAGCAGCCAAAGTGCCGAGACGCCAGCTCCTGTGCCGGCTTCAACTATGTTTTTTGCCGACAGCAGACCCGCGATGGCAGCTAAACCTGCTCCGGTTGCAGCTGTCACTGACTCTACGCCCAGTTCCTCGGCGCTTTTACGGGCATTTGCTATGTGTGCCGGTTCAGTGTTGAAGCTCTCGGCATATTTCCAGCTTGAAATTTTATCTATCATCCTGTGAGCAAGCTTAGGTCGCGATGTGTAAAAACCAAGGATTGGTTGGTTGTAATATCGAGAACATGTTTGGTTTAAGCGCCGAGAAGTTATTGCTCTTGGCTTTGCTGGCGGTCCTAATACTTGGGCCGGAACGCTTGCCATACTATGCAAAGCAACTGGGTGAATGGGCTCGCAAGGGCAAGCGCATGGTTGATAACGCCCAGGTTCAGATGAAGTCAGAGCTCGGCGATGGATTTGAAGACCTTGACTGGAAGAAGTTAGACCCAAGGCAATACGACCCTAGGCGAATCGTGCGGGATGCCCTCAAGGACGAAGCTAAGCGCCCGAACGCGGCTGAAACTCTGAACCGCGCAAAGCCGCCTCAGAAGCCTCTCGAATTTGGAGAGTCTGCGCCGGTCGACCTAGAAGCTACCTAAACTCTTCCAATCAACTTGACCATCGTGGTCATAATTGGAGCCAGCTTCAAATACTGTTTTGCTCTGGTTGGCAGTTTGATCGGGAAGTTGTTGCTCACACCGATAGTTCGGGTTTCAGTGAACCTCAAGAGCCCTCCGGGTCCAGACCTTCGATCCATTCCAGATTGCTTCATTCCGCCCATTGGTGCAGCTACCGAGGCCATGCTGGCCCGATAGCCCTCGTTTATGTTCACTGAGCCAGACATCAGCCTTGATGCAAGCTTGAGGGCCTGTGATCGGTCACCTACAACTGAAGAGTTCAGGCCATATTCGGTGGCGTTAGCCAGTTCGACCGCTTGGTCAAGACCCTGGTAACCAACCAATGCAATCACGGGGCCAAAGACCTCTTTTTGTAAAATCTCGGCTCCGTGAGGCATGTCCGTGATTACTGTTGGCGCATAGAAATTTGGTCCGATGTCCTTGAGGCGCTTTCCACCAACTAGGACCCTGGCTCCTTCGGCGACCGCTCTGTCGACAAACCCTGAAACCCTTTCCATTTGAGCCGAAGAGGTCAGTGCTCCTAGGTCGAAGTTGAATTCATTGGAAGTGCCTACCGTTAGCGACTCCACGCGGCGCTTCAACACGACTTGGAATCTATCTAGGTCGTGCTGTGGAACATATAGTCGCTCGATGGCAACGCAAAGCTGCCCTGAGTTGCCAAAGGCTGCGCCAATTGCAGTTTCAGCCGCCTTTTCCAGGTCTGCACCGGGAAGTACAATCATCGGATTTTTCCCGCCTAACTCAAGTGAGTAGCCAATTAGTCTTGACGCGGCTCTTGTTGCGACGAGTCTTCCTGTGGCTGTGGAGCCAGTGAAAGCGACGTAATCGGCGTTGTCTGTAACCGCGTTCCCCACTTCAGCCGCATCGCCATGAACCACCTGCCAAATGTCTTCGGGGATTCCAACAGCCACACAGAGATCTCTGGCCAGCTGAACGGTTTTGGCAGTTTGATTGTCTGCCTTCTGCACAACTGCGTTTCCTGCCATCAAAGCTGGAATCACATCCATCATTGTCAGTGCAAGGGGGTAGTTCCAGGGAGTAATAATGCCCACCACCCCGACTGAAGCCTGTTCAGTGAATGCAGTCAGCATGAATGGAACTCCAGCCCGGACACGCTTTCTCTTCATGAGCCCGTTAGTGGTTTTGGCGTAATAGGTGATTGCACCAAGTGCGCCGGTGACCTCTTCAAAAGCATGGGCTCTGGATTTTCCAGTTTCGCTTTGGAGCAGATCCATTAGCTCGTCCTGATTTGAAATCAGTGTGGTTGCAATTTTTGCAGCAATCCTCGCCCGCTGCTTGGCCGGCATGGCTTCCCACTGAGGCTGAGCCTGCCTTCCTCTCAGGAAGGTCAGGCCAACATCGGTTGCGCTATGGGACTGAATATCGTGAAGCTTCTCGCCGCTGAGTGGGTCGATTACGCTGATGGTTTTCATGCTTGTTCCTAACTCGGAGTTATCTTTAAAGATTTCCCAGCAAGACCTCTGGGGGTAGCAATCAGTTTCCTTGCGATGCTAATGATTTCAACTGCGGCGGAATCTTCAGGGTTGCCAACAACTATCGGAAGAGCCCTGTCAGCTGATTCCCTGAGTTCTTGGCTGAGGGGAATCTTTCCTAAAACAAAAACCTCTGCACCACTTAATTCGCTTAAGCGCTTGGCAACTGCTTCGCCCCCACCTGAACCAAAGATTTCAATTGGTCCGTCCTTACTGGGAAGGTAGCTCATATTTTCAATCACGCCGAGCACGCTCTGGCCAGTTTGCAGACCAATTGCACCGGAGCGTTCGGCGACAATTGCGGCGGTGTGCTGAGGTGTGGTGACAACAAGAGTCTGGGCCTTTGGTAAAAGCTGCCCAAGACTGATTGCGACGTCTCCGGTCCCAGGGGGCAAGTCGACCAACAGAAAGTCAAGGTCTCCCCAGAAGACATCAGTTAGAAACTGCTCAACGGCCCTGTGGAGCATGGGCCCTCGCCAAGCAACCGGTTGGTTGTCAGCCACAAAAAAGCCGATGGAAATTACCTTCACCTCATGTGAAATCGGCGGCAGCATCAGGTGGTCAACTTTCGTTGGCGTCTGATTAACACCCATGAGTTGCGGCACTGAGTAACCAAAGATATCCGCATCGAGCAGACCTACTTTTTGCCCCTGAGCAGCCAGTGCCACGGCGAGGTTAACCGTCAGAGTTGATTTTCCGACACCGCCCTTGCCACTGGAAACGAATATGACCTTGGTGAGGTTGTCTTTTTCCACAAATGGGTTGAACTTGGGCGGCCTATCGCCGCGAAGCTTTTTAGTGAGCTCAGATCTTTCTTCTTGACTCATGGTTGTCATAACAACATTGACAGTTTTAAACTCTGCCGCCAGAGCTTGATTGACATCGCGTTCGATTGATTGTGCCGCCGGGCAACCGACAATCGTCAGTTTTATGACTACATTGACCGAGTCAGAGTCCTCTTGAACTTCGCCGACCATCCCCAGTTCAGTGATTGGCAGCCTGAGCTCCGGGTCTATAACGCTTGCAAGCGCAACTAGCGCACGAGAGGTCATTTGCTGGTTTTGCCCGGCTTCTGGTCATTGCGCAGCTCTTCCAGAAGATCCTTCATTGCACTCCTGATTTCGTCTCTAACGAAATCTCTTGTAGCCACCTCGTCCATTGAAAGAGCAAGTGCCGCCACTTCTCGTGCAAGGTACTCAGTGTCTGCCAGATTTCTCTCGGCGCGTTGACGATCCTGCTCAATTTTGACGCGATCACGGTCATCCTGGCGGTTCTGAGCTAGCAGAATCAAAGGCGCCGCATAAGAAGCCTGCAGCGACAAAATCAAAGTCAGCAGCGTGAAGTTGAGAGCTCTCGGGTCAAACTGAGACCCTGCCGAGGCAAGTGTGTTCCAGCTAAGCCAAATGGCCACAAATACCGTCATCATGATTAGGAATGCGCCGGTTCCCATAGCCCTTGCGAACCGCTCTGAAACGCGTCCAACGGTCTCCTGCGAGATATTGGGCATGCGGAATAATGGGCGCCTTGTCATTGGCTTTTCAAGTTCAGATTGATTTCTGGCCATCAGTTGTCCTCCTCACTTCTCCAGTCGTCCGGCAACAGGTGGTCAAGCACGTCGTCAACGGTCACAACGCCAACCAAATGCTGCTGATCATCCGTAACCGGAAGTGCTACCAAGTCATAGGTGGCCAAGTCTCGGTGAATCTGAGCAATTGGAGTATCAAGTGCGATTGGCTGCTGCTCGGTGTCGAGAATAGAACCGAGTCTTTCGTGAGGTGGGTACCGCAGGAGTTTTTGGAAGTGAACCACTCCGAGGTAGCGGCCCGTAGGGGCCTCATAAGGAGGAAGTGTCACAAACACCTGAGCCGCAAGAACCGGCTCCACCTCTTTGCGCCTAACCAGGGCCATAGCCTCTGCCACCGTTGTGTCCGCGGCGCAGATTATTGGCTCCGGGGTCATCATGCCGCCGGCGGTGTATGGCTCGTATTGCAGCAGTTGCCTGATGTCATTGGCCTCTCCTGCATCCATCAAATCGAGCAACGTCTCAGTTCTTTCAGCAGAAAGGTTGGCCATTAGGTCAGCGGCATCATCCGGGCCCATAAGGTCCAAAACTTCCGCCGCTCTTTCATCATCAAGGTCGTTAATGATCTCCAGTTGCTCCTCTTCGGGGAGCTCTTCAAGAAGATCCGCAAGCCTCTCGTCATCCAGTTCATCGGCAAGCGCAAGCATCCGCTTCTCTGGAAGGTCGAGCACGGCCGTAGCAAGGTCAGCCGGCCTCAGACCTGCCACCGCAGACAGCAACTGCTGTGCGTCTTGATCAGCAGGGTTCTCTTGGTTTTCAGCAACTTCATGCCACTGCACAAACATCGTCGGCCCCTTCGCAAAGGGAATGCCGGCAGTCTTTTTCTGCTTTCGAACAAACAGCTCAGATAGAACCCAGTCACCTCTGGTGCCCAGCTCGATTGCAAAATCTTCAACGCTTGCAAGTTGCTTTTCTTCTAGAAGCGTGACCTTGCGCCCAAGCATTTCAGCAATGGCCCTTACCTCCTGGCCTCGCATAGTGAAGCGACGTAAATCAATTAGACCATTGGTAATCAGTTGCCCTGGAGCAATTGCGGTGACACGGGCAATTGGAAGGAACACTCTTCTTCGGCCAGAGATTTCGATTATGAAGCCAGTTGCTCTTGGTGGGAGTGTCTTGCGGTAAGCCATCAGCACGTCAATAACCTTGCCAACCCGGTCGCCATGTGGGTCAAAGACACCGCAGCCTGCCAATCTGGCTACGAAGACTCTGGTTGCGCTCATAGAGATAACCTTATTGCGCCTCAACACATACTGAAAGGCTTGCCCGATGTCTGATCCAAAAAATGCTAAACGCAGCAGAGGCCACACAACATCAATCCCCAAGGGGCACAGCCTTGGAGAGTTTAGAACTCACGGTGAGGCGACCGAGTTTGTTAATCGATTGGTTGCGGGGGAGTTCAAGGCAAACAAGATTTCAATCATCGGTCATGACCTTGTTTTGGTTGAATCCGTCCGCACAAGACTCGGCTACGGCAGAGTCGCTCTTTCAGGTGCCATAACTGGCTTTTGGCTCGGATTGATTTTTGCACTTTTGGTTGGCGCAGGAATTGAAACCAGCGCTGATGGAAGCATCAGCTACGCCCCCCAAGAATTCATAGCAGTTTTAGTTATGGCAGCAGGCGGTGGCATGCTGCTAAACATCCTGAGGTTCGTGGCAACCAAAAATAAGCGGGGGTTCATCAGCTCCCAGATGCCTGTTGCTGCCCGTTATGAAGTGATTGTGCCGGAGCAGGATGTAGTGGAAGCCAGAAAAGCGCTGAAACTAACCGGCACCGCCGAGTAATTCTGATTCGTACCAAGCTTCGATTTCATTAGGTTCTCTTGGGATCATCGCGCTCAGGTTTTCTGAGCCTGTTTTTGTAACCAGCACGTTGTCTTCAATCCGGACTCCAATTCCTCGGTACGCCTCGGGAACAGTCAGGTCGTTCTGGTGGAAGTAGAGTCCCGGTTCGATGGTGAAGACCATTCCGGCCTCCAAAGTGCCGTCCTGGTACATTTCGCGCCTTGCCTGAGCACAGTCATGAACATCCAGCCCGAGGTGATGACTGGTTCCGTGAACCATGTATCTGCGGTGGTGCTGGTTTTCACTTTCAAGGGCTTCTTTGGCTGTGACCGGCAGAATCCCGAGTTCCTCAACCTTTTTGGCGATGACCGCAATCGCAGCGTTATGAATGTCGCGGAACTTGATCCCGGGCTTCACGACGGCAAATGCTGCATCTGAAGCCTCAAGGACTGCGTTATAAACCCAAAGCTGTTCCTTAGAAAATTTGCCGCTAACTGGAATCGTTCTGGTGATATCAGCTGTGTAAAGAGAGTCAACTTCTGCGCCGGCATCAACAAGAATTGCATCTCCGGGTTTGACCTCGCCATCGTTTTTCGTCCAGTGCAGAATGCAGGCGTGCGCTCCACTTGCCGCGATTGTCTCGTAGCCAAGCTCATAACCCAATTGTCTGGCAGTGCTGTAAAAGGCAGTTTCAACAACTCTTTCGCCGCGATGTTGTCTCGAGGCTTCAGGTAGGGACTTGACGACCTGGGAAAAACCGTTGGCTGTTATTTCAATCGCCTTTTTCATTTCGCTAATTTCGTAATCGTCCTTCACAAACCGAAGTGAAGACAGTGCGATCATGAGCTCTTCGTCTTGGATGTCCAGAACTGCACTCCAGGTTTTCTTGTCGGCCTTGAATTCTTTGATGTCCTTGGTTTTTATTCCAAGTTGCGTCTCAACGTCTTCTAGCGTTGGCCGCGGGCCAACCCAGAATTCGCCGATGGCAGGATTGGCAAAAAACTCGTCCGTGTTCTTGCCAGCCGTTGGAAGCAAGTAGACGGTTGAATGAGCCTGGCCCGAAGAAGAGTCAATTACCAGGATTGACCCGGGAACGGTCGATGATCCCCAGCCAGTCATGTGAGTAAATGCAGTGTCTGGGCGGTAACGATAGTCACTGTCATTCGATCGGACTTTCGGTGCACCTGACTCCAACACAATCTGTTTTTCAGGGAAAGCATCCGCAATGGCTTGCCTGCGCTTGGCTGCAAAGTCTGCCACTTGCCAACGCGTGATAGCCGGGCCCTCAATCTCTGCCCACTCCGAGGAGATGAATTCCAAGAACTTTTTAGAGTGTGGGGTGCGAGAACGGTTCGTGGGCTGAGATTTCTTTGACATGCGACTATTCTGCTCCTGTGATAGACCTACACGCTCATAGTAATAACTCGGACGGCAAAGACTCACCAACGGAGTTGGTTGAAAATGCAGCTAAGGCCAATGTGAGTGTGCTGGCAATTACCGACCACGACACCACCGCAGGCTGGGAAGAAGCAATTACGGCTGGCTCGCGCTTTGGAGTCAGAATCATCCCGGGAATCGAAGTTTCTACGCGTCAGTTTGTTGGAAATCATCGCTCGATAAGTGTTCACATTTTGGCCTATTTACCGGACCCTGCGAATTCTGCCTTGGTGGCAGAGCTAGAAAAAACTCGTAATTCCAGAATCAACCGGGCCAAGAAAATGGCTGAGCTTCTGGCCGTGGATTATCCGATTACCTGGGAATTGGTTCTTGCTGAACTCCCTGAAGGCTCCACGATAGGTAGGCCAGCAATTGCAGACGCTCTGGTAACGGCTGGAATTGTTCCGAACCGCTCGGATGCCTTCACTTCAATTCTTCATTCGCAGTCAAAGTATTACGTGTCGGATCACTCGGTGTCGACGGTGGAGGCTATCGGCTTGGTTAGATCCGCTGGCGGAGTTTCAGTTATCGCACATCCATTGATTGACTTCCCACCGGGACAAGCCCTACAGGACCTCCCGGCCGAGTTTTTTTCCGAGCTGATTTCTGCGGGACTCAATGGAATCGAGATTGACCACCGTGCCGTGCCAGCCCGAGCAAAACCTTGGCTTCGGCAGTTGGCGCTGAAACACGATTTGGTAATTACCGGTTCGAGCGATTACCACGGTGTTGACGGCAAAGAAAACAGACTCGGAGAGAACAGCACCTCAGAGCAGATGCTTCAGCGAATTTTAGATCAGGCTACTGGCTTCGAGCCGCCCTTATAGTTCCTGCTTCGACTGCGGTCACGATTTCTCGGTGGAGTTGACTCACGAGCTGAATCAGACTTTGCGGACGGCTTTGATCCTTGCCTGTTGCCGCTTCTCGAAGAGTCTTTCGGCGGGTGGCTGGAAGATTTCTCCCTGGCTGCCGGTGCTCGTCCGATTCGACCCTTTGTCCCAGGAGTAATTCCCAGCTGCTCGAAGAGGTGCTCGGAGTTTGAATACGTTTCGGTCGGCTCTGGTACTCCAAGGTCTAGTTCTCGGTTGATGTGGACCCAGCGAGCCAAGTCGTTCCAGTCGACAAAGGTGATTGCTACGCCGAGTTTGCCGGCACGACCGGTTCTTCCAATTCGGTGGAGGTAAGCCTTCTCGTCTTCTGGCACCGAATAGTTGATCACGTGAGTCACATCGTCAACATCGATTCCTCGTGCCGCCACTTCAGTCGCAACGAGAATCTCTTTTCTTCCATCTCTAAAGGCAGCCATGGATTTCTCCCTGGCCTCCTGTGACATATCTCCGTGAAGTGGAGCGGCATTGAAACCGCGGTCGATTAGTTCTTCCGCAAGCTTGCCTGAGGTTCGCTTTGTCCTTACAAAGATCACTGTCTTGCCGCGACCCTCAGCCTGAAGAATTCTTCCGACCACCTCATCCTTATCAAGTGCGTGAGCTCGGTAAACGAACTGCTTGATGTCGGCTTTGGTTTTACCCTCGTCAGGATCGCTAACACGAATGTGAATAGGTCTGTTCTGGTATCGGCGAGCAAGGCTCAAGATTTGAGAGGGCATTGTTGCCGAGAAGAGCATGGTTTGACGCTGCGGGGGAGTTAGTGAAAACAACTTTTCCACGTCTGGAAGAAAACCGAGGTCCAACATCTCATCGGCCTCATCCAGCACCATAAAGGTCACCTTGGATAGGTCCATAAGCTTCTGTTTGGCCAAATCAAGCAATCTTCCCGGTGTTCCAACTACGATCTGGGCCCCACCTTCGAGGGCAGCCACCTGACCCTCATAGGCCTTTCCGCCGTAGATCGCCACAACCGTGGTGGGGCGATTAGAGGTAGCCATCATCAGGTCTTCAGATACTTGAAGTGCCAGCTCCCTTGTCGGCACAACGACAAGTGCCTGGACTCCCTTTGAGGGGTTTTCTCCAAGTGCTTGAATCAAAGGAAGTCCGAAACCCAAAGTTTTTCCGGTACCAGTTTTCGCTTGCCCTATGACGTCCGTGCCGGCAAGAGCTACTGGAATAGCTTGCTCTTGAATTGGGAATGGGCTTGTGATGCCCTTGGTGTCCAGGGCTTCACAGATGTCCGCATCAATACCCAGTGATTTGAAAGTCAAAAAAATCTCCATTTGTTTTTGCCCTAGGTGTTCTACACCGCAGGCAGATAAGCTTGCAAGGTGCTGGATTGGTTACGCAGAATACGCAAGGTGTCGCAGAAGCTTACGCTTCCTTCTCGAGATGCCACTGCTGGTCGCAGTCAAATCCAACTCAATCCTGCCAAGCTTACTCCTTCATCGGAAATACAGCTGGCTTATCTTGTTGAGCTGGGCGGGGTCATTTCAGACCTATGCGACCAGGATTCCCAGAAAGCACCACTGCCTGAGCAGGCAAAAAAGCAGGCGAGTATCGCAGCAGATTATCGAGACCGCTCCAAGCAACTGGACGCTTTGCTAATCCGGTCAGGTGAGCACCAAATGGAATTACAGTCGGACATGAGAGAGCGCCTGGATCAATTGGTGATTCGGACCGAGGGAGCCGATTGGCACGAAGACCTCATGCGAATCTATGTCGTTTTTGGAATACTTCAAGATTCGGCTCAAAGAGTATCGAAGGGAATGCCTCCGGCAAAAAAGCTCAGGGCTGAGCAGCTTTTGGATTCCAGGAAATTGCAGGAGTTTTGCTCTAATGAATTAGCCGCAGGAATCGCAGCCGATTCTGACTTGGCTCCACGGCTGGCGATGTTTGGTCGAATGGTCGTCGGGGACGCCCTGCTGGAAATAAGAGACTCGGTTAGTTTTGAGAAAATTCTTCCTTCGCCAACATCAACCGACCGGATTTCTCTTGCACGAGAACAATTCAAGCTTCTCGAACCTTTTACTTCGGAGCTGATTGCTCAGCACACGGTTCGAATGGACCTATTGGGTCTTACCGCGTAGTCGAATGGCGGCGAGTTCGGCGGCTTCTGCTTGTTCTCGCTTGGCAACCAAGATTTTTGTTCCAAAAAGACCAGCTGCTGGCATGGCCAGCATCACGATGAACCAAATCCAAACACTCGAGTAGCTAAAACCAAGCCAGGTGAGCACTAGCCAGAGCGCGCTTCCGATAACAATAGAAATACTCACTGGCACAAATTTGCCGTAGTGGTCCGACTTGTCTAGGACAAACGTGCCGACCAAGCCCAAGATTGCCGCGTAGGCGAGGATGATAAGAAGTTCCATTAGGCCAAGAACCCTACTCGTCGAGCTTCTTCCGCTCCAATTTCAACATAGGCGATTGAGGAGGTGGGCACCAAAATGGTGGTTCCTTTATCGTCTGTGAGCTCAAGAACCGCTTCTTTAGCCTCGATTGCCCTGGTGACCTTCGCGCTCAAGTCCTTGGCGCTGAGGCCCGACTGAAAGCTAATGTCGCGTGCATTTTCTCTGATACCAATTCTGACGTCCATAAACACTCCTTAGTAAATAAGGTTACGGCAAGAAAAATGTCTTGAGGTCCAAATAGATTGTCAGGGTGGGAAAACCTGACCAAGAGAAAACTGTTGCCGCGATTGTTGAACAACAAGATGCGTTGATTCTTGGTGCTCCCGGCAGTGGCAAATCTTCAGTCCTCAGGGCGGTTGTTAATCGCCTTGAGAGTCAGGGCCGGAGTCCCGAGGATATTATTGTGGCGGTTCCAACGAGACTCGCCGCCACAACTCTGCGCGATGAGCTGGCCGTTCAATCAACTCTCGTCGCACTGTCGCCGCGGGCAAGGTCAATCACGTCTTTGGCGTTTGAGGTTCTGAAAACATGCCGCCCTGAAATTCAATTGATTTCCGGTGCTGGGCAGCAAGCGTTGATTTCCGAATTGGTGGCTCAGGCGCAAAGTGAAAAGGCAACCTCCGCCTGGGGTTTCGATTCAATGACAGTCAGTCTCGCTGGTTTCCATAATGAGCTGCGAGACCTGTTCGCAGTCCTGACCGAGAATGATTTGGACATTGATGCGCTGTCTGACCTGCAAACACGATGGCCGACAGGCAAGTGGCAGGTCGCCCTAGATCTTTTGCCGAAATACCTTGAGAGGCTCTCCTCGGCTAACCAACTTGACCCATCTCAGCTAATCATTCAAGCCGCCCAAGCACTCAAAAACTACCCAGCACCAGCAATCGTGATTGTGGACGATGCGCAAGATCTATCTGCTGGAGGTATCCGGTTCCTCTTAAAGCTTGCGGAACACTCGAAACTGGTTGTTTTTGGCGACCCAGATTCGGCGTCTCTTGGCTTCAGGGCCTCAGGTGGGTTTGTTGCCAGCCTGAGAGCTGCTCGGGCTGGAGTGCAAGAGCATTGGCTTCGGCCCGGGGAAAGTCAGCCTGAGGAAGTCAGGGCGCTAATGGCCAGAATCGTTGAGCGAATTCCAACCTCTGAGGCCTTCGCTCATCGGCCCAAGTCCGATCCTCCAAGTGCACTGGAATATGCAGTTTTTGATAACCAGATTGCGGAGACGGACTACTTGGCTAGCTCCCTGCGGCAAATAAGAGTCAAGGATTCTGTTCCCTGGGGTCAAATGGCTGTAGTTGCAAGAACCAGAGTGCAGTTGGAGCAGCTCGCCACATCACTTTCGTCTAGGTCAGTACCGGTGCGAATCTTAGGAGCTCAAGCCGCGTTGAGAGATCAGCCAGCCGCGAGGTCCGTGCTTGATTTTGCAAGCTTGGTTTACGGTGCTCCTTCGATCGCGCAGATTCTTGAGCTCTTGAGCTCAAGGCTCATCGGCCTAAATGTCATTCAGCAGCGCCGGCTTTTTAGACAGCTTGCGATGCTAGAGGATTTTCAAGATTTGACCAGAACTCAGATGCTTGAAGGTCTCTTTGTTTCAACTATTGACTTTGATTCTCGTGAGGTCAGGACACTCAACAGGGCGATCGACTTAGTTCATAAACTAAGGTCCTCTGCTGAAATGGGCGCCTACGAGTTCGTTAGTGAAGTTTGGTCACTAGCCAATCAAAAAGAGCTACTTGTCTTATCGAAAGGTGTCACCGAGGTTGCCCTTGCTGCCAATCGCGACCTCGATGCTCTTCTGGAGCTGTCTGCTGCTGCAAGCCGTTTTGACCAGAAGCATGGCCTTGGGGCAAAAGAATTCATTTCAGACCAATTGCGCGCTGCTGTACCCGAGGATTCACTGGCTCAAATCGGGCTGCGCGATCGAGTCGTGCTGGCGACTGCAGCCCAGCTAAGTGGGAAGTCTTATCAGGTCGTCGCAATACCAAGGCTGCAAGAGGGCATTTGGCCAAACCTCCGTCCGAGAAACTCTCTTCTTTCAGCCGCCAGCCTCCAGAGCTATTTACAGGGAAGATCTGAGAACCCGACAGAGGCAACGCGTTCCGAACTGGCCGATGAGCTGCGACTTTTTTATAAGAGCATCGGTGTCACGCGAGCTAAGTTGCTATTGTCCGCCATTGAAACCAGCGAAGAACAGCCGTCGCAGTTCCTTCAAATTGCCAAAGTAATGCCGGCGGTCAAGACGGTTGATATTGACTTCGACCCGAGGCGCTTAGTTGGGACGCTTAGAAAAAAACTTTTGGAGGGTGATGCCAACGCGGCGCCAATGCTTGCGGCGCTCGCCCTGGCAGGGACTCCAGGTGCCCATCCGCGGAATTGGCAGGGTGTTTTGCCGATTTCAACAGCGGAGCCGGTGGTGGCTGAAAATGAGCAATTGAGGCTGAGTGCATCGCGACTTGAGGCATTTGAAAAATGCCCATTGCACTGGTTCATCAATAACTTTGGTGGCGATGGAAGCAGTTTCGAAGCGTCCGTTGGCACACTGCTCCATTCAGCAATGGAACTGGCGGCTGGCCCCGAATCTTTGGCTAGCTATGTCGAGTCAAATTGGCACACTCTGAAGTTTGAGACCGACTGGCTTTCCCTAGCCGCAAAGCGTAAGGCCATGAAAATGGTTAGCTTCATGGCCGAGTACCTGTCCAACTCCGGCCCACTTGTTGAGAGCGAACAGGGCTTTGAGGTCAAGCTCGGCAAATTGGTAGTAGCAGGCAAAATCGACAGGGTGGAGCGAACCTCAGCCGGACTCATCGCGGCGGACTTGAAAACAGGCAAGTCCCCAAGTTTGAAAGAAGCAGCAGAGCACAGGCAATTGGCTCTTTACCAGCTGGGTCTTCGCGGGGAATATGAGGAAAATGTCGTGGGTGGTCGAATAATTTCGGTCGGATCGGGTTCGTTGAAAGTGCTAGAGCAACCTGAACTTAAAGGTGAGTTCGAAACAGAAATTCTCGACCTTCTAGCCCGCGCCGAGAATGAAATTGGCCAGGGTCAGTTCGTCGCCAGCATTTCAGATCACTGCAATGCAGATGCAAATTGCCAGATGCTTCTTGCCAGGCAGGTGACCAATGACTAAGTACACAGCCCAGCAGATCTTTTCGGTGGTGAGTAAAAACAAGCTAACGGATGAGCAGTCGGCTGCAATATCGGAGGCGAATACTGACGGACCAAGCTTGGTGATTGCTGGGGCAGGAAGTGGCAAAACTGAGTTGATGTCCGTGCGAACACTTTTCCTCGTTGCTAACGGGTTGGCCAAGCCAAGTGAGATTCTTGGACTCACTTTTACGAGAAAAGCAGCCAGTGAGCTTTCAAATCGAGTTAATAGAGGCCTGGTGGAACTTCGTGAGTCCTCTTTCTGGCCGGAGGGCTTAGCTGGAGATTTTGATCCCCCCAAAATCACCACTTACAACTCGTTTGGAAATGAAATATTCCGAACGCTTTCACTTCAGGTTGGCTTCGAGTCGGACGCTACTCTTCTGACAGAGGCGGGCGCAATTTCCCTCGCAAAAGACATCGTGACAAGCGCGACTGCGGAAACTTTCTCTGAGCTTTTGAATTGGGACAGAACCGTCGATTACTTGACCGAGAAAGTGCTTTCGGCTAGCGCCGCGCTTACCGACAATCGCCAAGATCCCGAGTCTGCAATTAGCTACCTGAATGACTTCCAAGAGCGCATCGCAAAATTGCCAAAAACTGAAAAAGGTGGAGACGGTGTGTTTGCTTACCACCAAGCCATCATTGATACTGCCCAGGCTTCAAATTTGATTTTTGAACTTGCGAATAAGTACCAAAGGGAAAAACGGATTCGGGGTTTGGTTGACTTCTCAGATCAAGTGGCGCTGGCGTTCATGGCACTTGAGAAGCAAGACTTGGTGCTTCCTCACCGGTTCGTTCTGCTGGATGAATATCAAGACACATCGTCTATTCAAACCATGTTGCTGGCCAAGTTATTCAAGGGGCGAGCGGTCATGGCCGTTGGGGATCCAAATCAAGCAATTTATGGATGGCGCGGAGCGAGCAGTGCAAACCTGAGCGGCTATTCAAAAGACTTTGGACCTGCTGGACAGTTTGCACTCAGTGCAAGCTGGAGGTCAGGCCAGGCGATAGTAGATGCTGCCAATTTGGTAAGTGAGCCTCTCACTTCAGACCTAGGACTATCACCGGTCAAGTTGACCGCTGGCCTGCAAATCGACTCAATCGTACAGGCGCAAGTCTGTCAGGACGAAGTGGCTGAATCCCAAGCTGCTGCCTCCTGGCTCGGTGAACGCATGAATGATGAAACATCGGCCGCGATTCTGTTTAGGTCCAAGCAGGCAATGAGCGTATTCACAGAAGCACTAGCGGCGCAGGGCTTGGACTTCGAAGTTTCAGGGCTCTCAGGCCTACTCGAGCAACCAGAGGTGGTTGATCTGATTGCTGCGTTAAAGGTTATTAGTGATCCCGAATCAGGTGCCGAGCTGATGCGAATTCTTGCCGGACCAAAGTTTCGAATTGCTCCAAGGGACATTGCCAAACTGCAATCTCTCGCAAAAAAGTTATCCAAGATACGTAAAGAAGTGAACGGCCAATTGCCGATGACTCTGGTTGAGACTTTGGACGAACTAAGGAATCCAAAATCACACGGGCTGACGGAGCTTTCCGAGCTTGGCTTGGAGCGAATGGTCTTTGCAGCGGAGCTTTTCCACCGGATGCGCACTCAGCTTTCACTTGGCGTAAGTGAGTTCGCCTGGGCTGTCGCGAAAGAACTTGAGCTCGACATCGAGCTTTTTGCCCACTCCCGGGCCAAGTTTCCGCTAGCAAACCTCGAAGGTTTCATCTCCAGAATCGCCGATTACGAGTCGAGTGCCATCAGGCCAAGTCTCAACGGTCTAATTTCCTGGTTGAACTATGCGGTTGCCAGTGAACGATTCGAACTGCCAAAAACAGGAACCAAGGCTGGCGTCATTCAACTGATGAGCGTCCACGCTGCCAAGGGTCTCGAATGGGACTTGGTCGTGGTGGCCGGCTTAGTCAACGGGTCGTTTCCTGTCGAATCTAGGGAAACAAAGGGTTGGTTGTCCCTTGGGAAATTGCCGCACCCACTTCGGCAAGATTCAGACTGGATTCCCGAGTTTTTATGGAAATCCGCGACATCGCAAAAGCAACTAAAAATTGCTCTTGACCAGTTTGCGGATGAGAATCGGGCCAAACACGAAATAGAAGAGAGGCGGCTGGCTTACGTTGCTATAACGCGGGCGAGCAAACAGCTATTTTTGACAGCCAGCTACTACAAGGCTGGGAATCTCAAACCTAGGCTGCCCGCTGCCTACCTGAACGAGCTACTGGAAGCGGACATGGCGAAACTCGTGGCACCGATGCCAACACCTGATCTCGTTAATCCGCTTTCCCAGGTGGCTATTACGACAGTTTGGCCGGCTGACCCGCTGGGTGACTCGCGGGCTGACTATTTGACTGCTGCAGAAGCAGTTAGAAGCGCGAAGGCATCCAGCGTGGCGGAAAGCTTGCAACTTGCGGCAATCATCCAGCAGGCTGAGGTGCTTGGAAAAAGCTCGCCCCCCGAGCTTCCTCTGAGATTGTCCGCATCAAGAGTGGTGGCTTTGCTGGCTGACCCGGAAGCATTCTTGGCTGAGCTCGCAAGACCGGTGCCAGTCCCTTACTCGGAAGCTGCAGCCAGGGGAACCATTTTTCACGAAGCCCTGGAACAGGCCTTTGGGCTGGATGCAGAAGTTGCTGTCGAGCGCTTCGCCGATGAGGATCGAGGCTTGGCAGAACAGTTTTTGAAATCTCGTTTTGCTAGCCTCAAGCCGCTTTTTATCGAGAAGTCCCTGGAATACGAGCTTGGTGGCACCGTAGTGGTCTGCAAACTCGACGCTGTTTTCCAGACTGACCAGGGTTACGAAATCGTTGATTGGAAATCCGGTGCTTCACCAAAGTCACAAGCTGAAATTGAAGCCAGGGCCGTTCAGTTGTCTCTTTATCGCATCGGTCTGGCGAGACTCCTCAAGATTGGAGTAGAGCGCGTGAGTGCGTCATTTTTCTTTGCTAAGGATGGAAAAGAGATAACCCCATCGGTGCCATCAGAAGCTGAACTCTTTGAAAAATTACATTCGCTTAGAAAAGCTCATCTTCACTCTTAGGCTCTTCACCTAGCGGTTCTTCGATTGCTAGCACCTCACTCGGTTCTGCCTGAGCCTTATCGGCGACCTCGCTATTGACAATTTTGTCCGCTGAGGCTGCAACCACTGGAGCTTGCGTGTCAGATGCTTGGTAGGCAATACCTGCGAAGCTAGCGGCCCTGAGGCTACGAAGGTTTCCACTATCCAGTTGTTCTCTTAGCTCTGAAATCATGTTTTCAGCAATCGCAATTTCTTTCGCGTCTTCGGATTCAAGGCAGTGCAAGAGCCAGCTACCCAATTCAAGTTCCGAGTAAAGCTGAGCCCGCTGCCCAATGTTTTCGTCAGCTTGAGATCTGTTGGCTCGATAGTTCAAGGTGGTGTCTTGGAGTGTTGTTCTAAGTGCTCCACCTGTAAGCCAGCGCAGGTCATCGGCCGGGTCACCAATTCTCAGTGAACTCCAGCCAGCCAGCCCTGTGACGCTTTGACCGCTCACGCGCAAAGTTTCTTGCGTTAGATTGCCGTGAACAACTGCTCCGTGAAAACGGAAAAGTCCAACTTCTTCGGTGGCGGCTTCCCATCTAGAAAGCAGTGCCGCTGGTACTCGACCGGTTTGGGCTATCGCATCAATCTCCGCTACTTTTTGCCGAAGTATCGTCTCAGCATCAAGTTCCACCAGCCCTGAATCTCTTAGTATCGACGGATTCATGTTGTGAAGCCTGGCAATCGCCTCACCTAAAGACTTCGAGAACTCACCCGGGGCAAATTTTGCAAGGTCCGGCTTTTCTCCGCCGATTAAAGTAAGCAGAACGGCTCGCGCGCCATCTGAGTCTCTGGTTTGTCCCACCAGTTTTGGCACATCCAGGGATAGTTGGTCTTGGTGGGGAGCAATCACTTCAAGCGCCTGAAGCTCAGTTGCTAATTCAGACTCACCCGCGGACGTAGAGGCCATAAGCAGTTGATACGAGTCCCCATCTTCGTCCCAGAGCTGCAGTTGATCGATATCCGGATTGGACTCGTTTCTGAGATAGTTGCGGAAGGTAATGCCAGGGGCAGCGTCGGCTGCAAGCGAGGCTAATATCAAACTTGGTCGTAACACCTCATCAGGTTAGATTGCCCAAGAGGTCGCAGGCCTGAACGCCACGCGTAGCGTAAGGAAATCAATGTCATCAGAGAATGCCTCCAGCAGGCTTTTCGCTGACCTAGATCCTGACCAGGTCGCCGCCGCCACCGCCCTCCACGGACCGGTTGCAATCATCGCCGCAGCCGGCAGTGGGAAGACAAGAACAGTGAGTCATAGAATCGCTCACGGAATCGAGACCGGGGCTTACGCGGCGAACAGGGTTTTTGCCCTCAGCTATACCAATAGAGCGGCTGCCGAACTGCGGTCCAGGCTGCGTGGGCTAGGTGCCAGAGATGTAGCTGTCAGGACCTTTCACTCTGCTGCACTTGCTCAGCTCCAATTTTTCTGGCCGCAACTAACAGACTCATTTGCACCGAAACTGATTACAAATAAGGCTCCGCTGATCCACGAAGTTCTCGAACAAATGTCAATTCAGCCAACTGCTTTGTTGAAATCTAGCCTGCAGGCTCAGGTCGAGTTAATTCGATACTCAATGCAGTCAGTGGAAGATCACCTTGCAAAATCTCACAGCGATCTCGCGCTAAGTCCGGAGCGGTTTATCGAGTTTTTTCAAGGTTTCGAAGCTCTTAAGCAGCAGCGGAAAATTATCGACTGGGAGGACGCGCTCCTTCTTTGCGTTGGGCTTTTGAGAGATCAGCCGCGAATGCTGGCGCACGTTCAACAGCAGTATCGCTTCTTCACTGTGGACGAGTACCAGGACATATCCGTTTTGCAACAATCACTGCTTGAAACCTGGTTGGGTGACCGCCAGGAACTTTGCGTTGTTGGTGACCCTAGGCAAACTATTTACACGTTTGCCGGAGCGAGAAGCGATTTTTTGACTGACTTCTCCAGTAGGTATGAATCAGCTCAGGTGTTTGAGCTCACTCGAAACTATAGATCCAGCCAAGAAATAGTTGCCCTTGCGAATCGGGTTAGCCCAGACGCGCCAATCGAGGCTGTAAGAAAAGTTTCTTCGAAGCCAACGTTCCAAGCCTTCAATAATGCAGCGGTAGAAGCCATTGAGGTGGTTTCCAGCATTGAAGCCCTCCTAGGTGACGGCAACCAAAAAGGACAAATTGCCGTGCTTTCAAGGACAAACTCTCAGTTGACACCGGTGGAAAATGCCCTAAAACAGGCGGGAATTGATTATCAAGTTCGCGGGGCTGGAAGGTTTTTTAAGCGGCCAGAAGTAGTTCAGGGAATGGGTGCCATGAGGGCGCTGCAAACCTCGACCGCCACGGAACCACTTTTCATTGAGGTCTCGAAAATAATCACATCTTTAGGCTGGACTTCGGTTGGAGTGAAGAATGAAAAATGGTCTGCCCTGAACTGGTTTATTGAGGTGCTAGAGGAGATTGAGACTGAGAATCTCGATGAATACCTTCGCGAACTAGATGAGCGCGAGCGCTCAGGCCATGAGCCGCTCCGCGATGCAGTCATGCTCGCAACCGTCCATGGCACCAAGGGTTTGGAATTTGACAACGTTTTTCTAATCGGCATGAATCAAGGTTTCTTCCCAATTGGCTATGCCAAGACACCGCAGGAGCAGGCCGAAGAGCGCAGATTGTTTTATGTTGCGATTACCCGTGCAAAGAACTCCTTAGCCATCAGTCACAGACTCGATAAACCAGCCTCGGAATTCATTACTCTGTTCGGCACCCACAGTTAGTCGAGTCCAGTGTGAGGGTTTCAAGAATGCCAGTCCGCGACATTCTGGTGGTTTCCGAAACCGTGCTGGAGAGGTATTTGTCCAAGTAGTTCAGGGACTTATTCATTGCGATTCCGCTGGCAAATAGCATCATTGCCGTGTCGGCCAAATCCCGCTCTAAATTGGATAACTGTGTGGCTATGCTGACCCAATTTGCATTCACGGACATTCGATGAAGTTCGACACAAGCCAAACAGGCAGTGGCACCGGGGATCACAATCGGAGAGATCTCTACTCCCAATTCGGTGAAGCAGATTGAAATGTGCGGAACGTCCCTGGCCATCCACATTTGATAGCTGGCCGGTTGAACCACGTCGGTAGATATGAGTACGGCTAGGTCACAGAGGTCGAATGTTGTGCTTGCCCGGCTGTGAAGCCGAACCTTGAGGCTCGGCTCGTCTGCCCTGATTGCTGCAATTCGCTGCTGCCCAAGGCGATGAAGGGAATACCCCATTTCAAGTGTGTCCGATTCTTGAACCCTGGAATGGTCTGACGTGAAAATTCCCTGAATGGCCGATGCACTCATCGCCTTCGCTATTGTCAGGCCCGTTCGATTGAGGCAAGAGATGTAAATCTTCAAATTTGATCGGGCTTTTAGGAGCTCTGCTGGGTCCTCAACTCCGAGCAGGTAAAGGCGCATTATCTCCGAGAACCTGCGCTCAACTTCAGTCTCCGAGAACTGAGGCAGGAAGGAGCTTGTTTTGGATAAAGTCCCATTCAATCTTTGAAGCAGGTCGCTCGTGGTTTTTGGGTCGGCGCTCGCCATTTTCGGGAGGTGGGGAATCTGGTTGTTTGAAATCCCAGCTTCTAGGTACTCCAAAAGCCTGAGTTCAGCAGGGGTCAGGTTATTTAGAATCTTGCCTTGCGCACCGAATTGCCTGGCAGATTCTGAGATCCAGAGTCTGGCAAGACCCGGATTGATTTGTCTGACCACCAACGGAATTCTGCCCAGAATTTACGCCATTCGAATTGGGTTTTCCACAGCCTATTCAGATAAAAACTTTTTGAGCTGGTCCTCGAAATCATCTCCATTGTTCTGCAATCGAGCAATCAGAGCCGCTGGATTTTGGATCTCCGCTGCGGAGGGGAGTTGATCGGGGTGCGACCAGAGGGCATCAGTGGACTTGTTGCCAAGCACAGCGGTGACTTCCTGCCACATTAGAGTCGCTTCTCTCCTGAGCCTCGGGCTCAAATCCAGTCCAAGCAGCGCTTCAAAAGTTTTTGCAGAGGCTCGGCTAGTTGCGCGTTGTCGGTTGTAAAGCTCGAAGACCAGCAGGATGCTGGGCAGACGTTTGGTTGCCTCTAACGCGATCGCGTCAGCCCAGCCTTCGATTAGGGCAAGCGAAACTTCAATCCGCTCAAGGGCCTGCTCTTGCTCGGCACTTCTTGGCGAGACCATCGCACTGGCCTCAATTATTTGCTCCATCATTCCTGGATTTGCAGGATCAATCTGTTGAACAATGTCCTCGATCCCACTCAGATCCACAGTCAATCCAGCTGCGAACTCTCTCACCTGAGTAATGATCTGATCTCTTAGCCAACCTGATTGACTGAAAAGCGAGGAAATCGCCAGTTCGCGCGTCGCAAGGAAAATCAAAACCTCACTCTTGGGCGCGTCAAGGTCTTTTATGTACGCTTCGAGGTTCTGGGTAATTATTCCAGGCCTGTCAGTCAGGGGAATTCCTATTTCAGCGGATAGTAGGACCTCGCTCGACAATTTTCCAATAGCTTGGCCAAGCTGCATCGCAAAAATTGAAGCCCCGGCATTGCCAATGAAGTTTTTGGCTGGTCCCATCATTTCGCTCAACTCAGATGGCATGGTGTCACCCAGACTTTGACTCAGAGCTCGGGCCATGCTGTTGGCAACTGGTTCCGAAAGTTCTCTAAAAAGCGGCATCGCCTCTTGGGCCCAAACAGATCTGCTGAGTTTTTTTGGTGGATTGACATTTGCAAAGTCTGTGACCTCGCCGAGCCACAGGCGGCCCATGTCAAAAGCACTGTCAACTTCGGCCTCGACACTTGCTGCCGCGTCTTTCTGGTCCCGCTTGGAAAGTGCCAGTGCCTGGTTCATTGCCAACTTCCAGTCAACAGGTTCAGCTGGCTCACCAGTCATATTGGAAACTTGTCCGAACAGATTGCTCAGCATTGCAGGGTCAGCACTGAACCCAGCGACTTTTGCAAGGTCCTCTGGATCCAATTGCCCGGATTCCATCATTTTCTTGATTAGGCGCTCGAGCTCTTCTCGGCTTGGCTGGTCATCCATTGCTCACCTCTTTAGGGTCAAACGCTACCTTGCTCCGCTGAAGATGCCCTGCAAGTTGCTTTGAAACGTTGCCATGTTCGCCTAGGGCGTGAGGGTCAATGCGTGAATTTGTCCAGTCGGTATTTAGCATTGGGGGGATGACTTTTTTTGAAAATCCAAAACCAAGCAAGACCATCCGTAAATCGGGATGGATTGGCTTTGGTGTGTTGGCTCTGATCTTAACGGGGGTCCTGCTAATCCCTACCGGTTTTGTGATTGAAAGACCTGGCCAAGTGTTTAATGTCATGGGGGAAATCGACGGCGAGCAAGTTATAAGTTCGTCTGAAGTCGAGATTTTTGCCTCCGAAACTAGATTCGATGTGACTACGGTTTCACTTTTGGGCAATCGAGAATCAACACCGAGTTGGGTGCAGGTCTTTCGCGCCTGGGCGGATCCGAATCAGATTGTTATCCCACTCGATGAAGTCTTCCCGCCAAATTTCAGTACCGAGCAGTTTCGCGCAGAGTCGTCGCTTCAAATGGAAGTTTCACAGCAGGATGCAATCGCTGTTGCCCTCAAAAATCTTGGGTACGAGGTGCCAAGGGTGCTTTATGTAAACACAGTGCTGGAGGATGCTCCGGCCTCTGGAATTTTGATTGCCGGTGACCTTGTAGTGAATGCCGACGGCAAACCGGTAGCGGATTTCGACAACTTCAAAGCCATTATTCAATCGACGCAAGGTGACGCGCTAGAAATCCAAGTCATTCGCGAGGGCAATTTGAAGACACTTTCTGTTTCGCCAAAATTGACCGGAGAAGCCTGGGCAATTGGAGCGATGATTGGGTACACATATGACTTTCCTTTTGACCTCACGCTTCAGCTCGGGGACGTCGGTGGACCCAGCGGGGGCTTGATGTTCAGCCTTGGCGTACTTGACTCTCTGACGCCTGGTTCCCTTGGGGGAAATTCACATATTGCAGGGACTGGCACGATTAATTCCGAGGGGGCAGTGGGCCCCATCGGAGGCATAGGTCTGAAAATGCTTGGGGCCAAACAGGCCGGAGCAACCCTCTTTTTAGCTCCGGAGGCGAACTGCGCTGAAGCCCTAGCTCAAATTCCCAGTAATTTGACAGTTGTTTCAGTGAGAGACTTAGCTGAGGCCATTGAGAAAATAGACTTGTTCACCTCGGGGCAACAAATGCCCGAACTGCAATGCACAAACTAGGAGATAGATATTGTCTGAAGCACAAGCAACGCCCCAGCGAAGAGTTTCGCCGCTGTCGATAGCTTTTGGAATCTTGGGTGTGATCGTTTTTGCACTACTAAGCGCCGCTGGAATCTACACAGACTGGCTATGGTTCAGGCAGCTCGACTTTGAGGTTGTTTTCTTCACACAAATTATTGGTCAAGTAATTGCTTTTCTAATTGGATTCACGATCATGACAGTCTTGGTCGCAATTGGGCTCACGTTAGCTTGGCGAACTAGACCTGTTTATCTGAAGATGCCAGAAGAGTCCCCTTTTCAGGCCTACCAGCAACTCCTCGAGGGTCTCCGCAAGGTCATCATGCTGGGAGTACCCGCGCTTCTAGGTATCTTCGGGGGTCTAATTGCGGCAAGAGAGTGGCAAACCGCAGCACTCTGGCTCAACGGAGGGGACTTCGGTATAACCGACCCTCAATTCGGTATGGATGTCGGGTTCTTCGTTTTCCAGCTCCCTTTCTATTCGTTCATCGTCGGCTTTATTTCCGGCGGCATGTTCCTGGCCGCCCTGATTAACGCCGGTGTGCACCTGATCTACGGCGGTATTCGTTTTACTGGTAGAGCTGTTCAGGTATCGAAACCAGCCAGAGTTCAGCTAGCTATTTTGATTGCTTTCTACATGGTGCTGCAGGGCCTCAGCCTGTGGCTGGACCAGTACGCAACTGCAACAAGCACCGGAGGCCTTTTCACTGGAGTCACTTACACTGACGCCAACGCGGTCATTCCAGGACTTCAGATTCTTGCTTTGATTTCAGCCGCAGTTGCGGTTGCATTTATTGTCACCGCAGTAATTGGTAGGTGGCGAGTTTCGATTATCGCAACCGCTCTAATGGTCGCCAGCTCATTGGTTCTGGGAGGGTTATTCCCCTGGGTCGTTCAGACCTTCCAGGTTGTTCCTAACGAGCGAACTTTAGAAGGTCCGTTTCTGCAGAAGAACATCGATGCAACTCGTATTGCCTACGGCTTGGACAAGGTCAACGTTGTGGACTACAACGCAAGCGTCGTGGCTGAGCCGGGAGCACTGAGAAACGACGCAAAGACCACAGCTTCTATTCGAATTATTGACCCTGCGCTAGTTTCAGACGCTTTTAGGCAGCTTGAGCAGTATCGCCAGTACTACAGCTTCCCAAACCGCTTGCATGTCGGTCGGTACGAGGTTGATGGCCAGACTCAAGACACTGTGATCGCAGTACGTGAGTTGAATCAGGCAGGGCTGGGTGATTCGCAGTCTTGGTACAACTCGACGATTGTTTATACACACGGTTTTGGACTTGTAGCCGCCTATGGAAACAAGAGAGACAGCGACGGTAAGCCGCAGTTCTTCCAGTCTGGAATTCCTTCGGTTGGTCAGCTGGGTGATTTTGAGCCAAGAATTTACTTTGGTGCAAACTCTCCTGATTATTCGATCGTTGGAGCCCCATCTGGGTCAGACCCCTTGGAATTTGACTTCCCGGCTGGCGATGATGGCGAGCGAGAAACCTACACGACTTTCGATGGCAGCGGCGGCCCCCTGGTCGGCAATATCTTCACTCGAATTGCATACGCTTTGAGATTCCAGAGCGAACAGATTTTGCTTTCCGACGCCATCAATGCGGACTCGCAAATTCTCTACAACAGATCACCGGCGGAGCGTATCGCAGAGGTTGCCCCGTATCTGACAGTGGACTCTGAAATTTATCCAGCTGTCGTGGACGGAAGAATCAAGTGGATTGTTGACGGCTACACAACAACAACGCAGTATCCATACTCAAATGTTGAAGCATTTAACATTGCCATCTTGGATACCTCGTCCGAGACCTTCAACCGGGACACTACTGACGTGAACTACATCCGTAACTCGGTAAAGGCAACTGTTGACGCGTATGACGGGTCAGTTGACCTTTACCAGTGGGATGATCAGGACCCAATTTTGCAGGCCTGGATGCAGCTCTACCCAGACACTGTTCAGCCTCGCTCTGCGATGTCTGGCGAGCTAATGTCTCACATTAGGTACCCATCCGATTTGTTCAAGATTCAGCGTTCAGTACTTGGTAACTACCACGTGACTGAAGCCGGAGCCTTCTACTCTCAGCAGGATGCTTGGATGACACCGAATGACCCTGTTGAAGGAACCGGGCTGGGAGCGCTTCAGCCTCCTTACTATTTGACGATGCAGGCACCGGGTGATGCTGACAGCGCGTTCTCGATTTACTCGACTTTCATCCCGCAATCCACAGGAGAGAGCAGTAGAAACGTTCTTACCGGTTACTTGATTGCCAACGCTGATGCTGGTCGCGAAGCCGGAGCCGTCAGCGAGGACTACGGCAAGCTCACTCTGCTGAACCTGCCGCGAGAAACAGTGGTTCCAGGCCCAGGACAGGTCCAGAATAATTTCAATGCTGACAGCAACGTTTCTTCGTTGCTGAACATTTTGCGACAGGGGTCGACACGAGTTCTAAACGGAAACTTGTTGACACTTCCAGTTGCCGGTGGCCTGCTCTATGTCCAGCCCGTCTACATCGAATCAACCGGTGAAACCAGCTACCCACTGTTGCAAAAAGTGCTGGTTGCGTTCGGTGACCAGATCGCTTTCGAAGACACCTTGGATCTCGCCCTAGACGCACTCTTTGGTGGAGATTCAGGAGTTCCGTCCCAGGAGGAGACTGAAGCCGGGGGAGATGCTGTAGTTGAAGCTCCTGCAACTGATTCAGGTAACGCTGCTCTGGATGAGGCGCTGAGGGCGGCTAGCGCTGCCCTGACCGATAAGGAAGCTGCGCTTCGAAGCGGTGACTGGGATGCATTCGGTGCTGCGGACGAAAGATTAGCAAGGGCAATTGAGGATGCCCTGGCAGCATTAGATTAAGAATCTAAAACCTGCTAGGGTTAGGACTTCGCCGCGGGGTGGAGCAGTTCGGTA
>JAQWUU010000005.1 GCA_029241985.1 Aquiluna sp.
CTTCTTTCTTACGCAGGGCGGACAGGACTCGAACCTGCAACCTGCGGTTTTGGAGACCGCTGCTCTACCAATTGAGCCACCGCCCTATGTGACACCGCCATCAACCGCTAACAGGCACAAGGCTTGGTTTCGAGTGCCACCTGAGCAAGACACACTTCTAGATTGAATCTATTTAAGTGAGTTTTGACAGATTAGTTTTCGGCAGATGTCAACTTGAACAAGTGTAGGGGGTTAATTCACGCAGTGCAACGGGCATTTCCCTGACTAATCGCACATTCCACAACTATTCTTGAACTATGTCTCATTCAAGAATTTCAAAGCGTATTTCCGCAATCGCAGAATCGGCAACCCTAAAGGTAGACAGCAAGGCCAAAGCGCTCATTGCTCAGGGCAGGCCGGTCATCTCATACGCCGCCGGTGAACCAGATTTTCCAACCCCTCAGCACATCGTTGAGGCTGCTGCCATAGCGGTACGCGACCCAAAGAATCACCGCTACACGCCTGCTGCAGGACTCCCGGACATGAAAGAGGCGATTGTTCAAAAGACGCTTCAGGACAGTGGCACCGAGGTCAAACCCAACCAGATCATTGTCACCAATGGTGGCAAGCAAGCTGTCTACCAAGCCTTTCAAGTCATCATCGATGACGGTGATGAGGTCTTGGTTCCCGCCCCCTACTGGACCACCTACCCCGAGGCCATCAAGCTTGCCGGAGGCAAGCAGGTCGATGTGTTTGCAGGCGCAGATCAGGGATATAAAGTCACCGTCGAACAGCTGGAGGCTAGTTACACCCCAAAAACTAAAGCACTTTTGATTTGCTCACCTTCGAACCCGACCGGAGCTGTTTACTCAAAAGAAGAGCTAACCGCAATTGGAAACTGGGTGGCCTCCAAGGAAAACCTCTGGGTGATCACAGACGAAATTTACCAAAACCTTGTCTACGAGGGAATTACAGCTCACTCGATCACTGAGTTGGTTCCAGAAATCCAGGACCGCACAATCATGGTGAACGGTGTAGCCAAGAGTTACGCCATGACCGGCTGGCGTCTGGGCTGGATGATTGCCCCCGATGATGCGGCAAAGGCCATTGGTAACCTCCAGTCTCACCTAACCTCAAACGTCTCAAACATCTCCCAGCGTGCGGCAATTGCGGCCCTAACTGGAGATCAAGAACCCGTAAAACAGATGCTTGTGGCTTTTGACAGAAGAAGAAAGTTGGCGGTTTCTGAGCTGAATAAGATTTCTGGCATCATGACGCCAAACCCGCAGGGAGCCTTTTATGTCTACCCGGATGTCGCCGGTCTACTCGGAAGAACCTGGGCCGGCAAGGAGATAAACACCTCACTGGAGCTGGCAGACCTGATCCTCGATGAGGCCGAGGTGGCAATGGTTCCGGGCGAGGCATTTGGCCCAAGCGGCTACTTGAGGCTCAGCTATGCGCTCGGAGATGATCAGCTGCTCGCAGGTATCCAGCGACTGCAAAAACTTTTTAGCTAAAACCCAATCAGGTTTGGTTCAGGAATCAGGTTGATTCCCCACCTTGCAGCAACACGCTCCTGAATGAGTCTTGCCAATTCAAGAACTTCTCTGCTTGTGGCGCCACCGCGGTTAGTTATGGCAAGTGCGTGCTTATCAGAAATTGCGGCTTTAGAGCCTGGAATCGAGTAGCCCTTTGGAAATCCAGCGTGCTCGATTAGCCAACCGGCCGACAGTTTCACGTGAGTACCATCGGGCATCTTCCAGTGCTGAATCTCTTCAGGAAATTCCGTAAGCTTGGCAATACCAACCAGGGGGTTTGTGAAGAAACTGCCACAGCTCACGCTGTCTGGGTCGTCTATTTTCACAACCATGCCTTTAGAGCTTCTCAGCTCCATGACTGTCTCACGAACCTGCCTCAGCGGCAACTGAGAACCGTACTCTGCCCCAACATGCTGAGTGATTTGCCCGGATGCCATCGGAATGCTTAGCCCGTTGAGTTTTTGCAATTTAAATTCCACCCAGCCGATAACTCCTTCGAGGTCGTGCTTCAATGCGCTGTCTCGGTAGGAGAATTTGAAAAAACTTGCTGGCTTTATTTCGATCTCGCCTGTTTCGTGATCCAAGAACTCCGCCTGAGTGATGACGTCTGACACCTCTTGCCCGTAACCACCGACATTCTGAACCGGCGTAGCACCGGTGCTTCCAGGGATTCCACTCATTGCTTCAATCCCGGCGTAGTCATTGGTAACTGCCCATTCCACGAACTCATCCCAGGGGTGGCCCGCTTGAACCTGCACCAGAATGTAGTCCTCGTGCTCCGACACAATTTCAATCCCACGATTGGCAACCAAAAGCACGTTTAGGTCGCTCACATCATCGGCGAATACGATGTTGGAGCCCCCGGCTAAGACTTGAAATTTTTCTTCTGATCCCCAGAGTTCAAGGGTTTTGTCATATAGCTGCTGGGTATTGGAGCAAGAAATTATCTGTTTTGGCGTGCCCCCGACTCTCATTGTCGTGAGGGTGGAAAGCGCCTTCAGATTACCCTCGCTCAAAGCTGAACCCAGGCCTGAGCTTTACCCAAAACGGTGGTGTCTTCAAAGCTTGTTTGCAGGTCAACTCTGACCTTGGAAGACTCCAAGTCAATAACAGCAACTGTGGCAGTGACTTTCAGAGCCGCCGAATCGGTAGCCGGGACTACCACTGGCTTGGTAAAACGAACTCCGTATTCGATTACCTTGCCGGCATCTCCCAGCCAAGAGACAACAGGGTCTATGGAAATACCCATGGTGAGCATGCCGTGAGCAAGGACTCCGGGTAGCCCAACAGCCGCTGCCGCATCGTCGCGATAGTGGATTGGGTTGAAATCCCCAGAAGCTCCTGCATACCTGACCAGGGAATCCCTGGTCACGCTGTAGGTCTTTTCGGCAATCACATCGCCAACGCTCAGTTCGCTAATTTCAGGCATCTGCTCCCCTAACCACCAAGGTCGAGATAGCCGTGCAAACTCTTTTTTCCTCTTCGTCAAAAATTTCAGTATCAAAAACAACCATGTGGTTGCCTCCGAGTGACTTCACGCTTGCAACTGACAGTTCACTGGTCAGCAAGTCACCCGCAATAATCGGCCTGTCATAGACAAACCTCTGCTCACCGTGGACGACCCTCGAGAAATCAAGCTCTGCCTCTGGGTCCTGAATCACCAGCTTGAGACCAAATTCCTGCAAAACAATTGGGAAAGTTACTGGAGCAACTAGGTCTTTGTGACCGGCATTGATAGCAACCTCAAGGTCCAGTGACTCTGCGCCGGCAAAAGTCGCTCTGCCGAATTCACGCAATTTCTCTCGCCCGACCAGATATGGTGCTGAGCGCGGGTACCGCTTACCTTGAATGTTTGGGTTAACCATGCCTCTAAGGGTAATGCCTTGGTAGCGGGGGCGGGACTCGAACCCGCGACCTCACGATTATGAGC
>JAQWUU010000006.1 GCA_029241985.1 Aquiluna sp.
GTTGACCCAAAAAACGGGGATAAGGATTTCAAGTACCTTCTGCAGCCAAACCTGCTCGTCTCCTGAGTAAAGGCATAAAAGTTGTGGGTTAGGTCTATTCAGTTAACCAATTTCCGCAATTACTCACAGGCGGCAATGGATTTTCCTGAAGGTCAAAACCTCGTCTACGGAGAAAATGGCAACGGTAAAACCAATCTAATAGAAGCTATGAGCTTCCTTTCCACCCTCGAGTCTCACAGGGTGACCGGGTACCAGGCACTTATAAAAAGCCAATCTACAAGCGCACAACTATCCGCAAAGGTCCAACACGAATCCCGAGAATTGCTCGTAGGGGTAGAGCTAAACGCCGATTCCAGTAATAGGTATTTTCTCAACGGGTCTATTAGAAAAAAAGCTTCTGACCTCTTGGGTTTGGTAAAAACAGTTAGCTTCGCGCCTGAGGACCTGGACTTAATTCGCCGAGACCCCAACGACAGAAGACGATTTTTAGATTCTTCCCTGGCACAGCTCAAACCTCGGCTAGCCGGGGTTAAAGCAGACTATGAGCGTGTACTAAAACAAAGGAACGCGCTTCTCAAATCTGCAAGGGGCGTAAAAACACCCGATCTTTCTACCTTGGATATCTGGGATGACCAACTGGTTAGCCTCGGGACCTCCATAGCCATGGAACGGCTGGACATTGTCCTAGCGCTCGAGCCGCTGATCCAAGGTTTCTATAAGCAACTCAGTAACTCGTCCGATAGCGTGCGCCTGAAACTTGTGTCAGCACTAGGGACTGATGAAAACGAGAAGTTATCTGAAATAGCTGGCGATCCTGCCGCTTACGCCGAAGCCTTCTACGAAGGCCTACAAGCCGTTCGAGCCAAAGAACTTGAGCGAGGTCTGACACTCGTTGGACCACACCGCGATGAGCTACTGATAGAAAAGGCCGGACTGCTTGCCAAGACCCATGCGTCCCAGGGCGAGGCTTGGTCACTGGCACTCGGGCTAAAGCTCGCACTGGGTGAGGTTTCCAGAAAAGCCAGCGACACCGGGGACCCCATCCTCCTCTTGGATGACGTCTTTGCGGTTTTAGACAGGGGGCGGCGAGAGAGGCTGCTTGATTTTGTAACCGACTACCAGCAGGTGATTATTACCGCAGCGGATGAATCAATGGCCCCGGTACTGAAGTGGGCCGGCCGCTTCCAGGCCGAAGGTGGTGGAGTGATTGCCTAATTTTTCCTTTGATGTGGCAGACAAGTTTTTTAGACAATTTCTTGCAAACTCACACGGCATGAAATCCAAGGATCAGAAGCTCCGTGAAAAAAACAAAGCTCGCGGAACCCAGCCCTTTGATGCTGGCCGCGACCTGGTCTCCGCTGCTGACAGCCTGGATCATCTTTTTGGGGAATTCAACTGGACTGGTCATATGGAAAAAGCATCGCTTTTCGCGGACTGGGACAAGGTTGTTGGGGAAGCCAGCGCAGAGGCCTCCTTCCCCGAAGAGCTAAAAGGATCCCAGCTGATCGTTCGCTGCCGTTCCACTGCCTGGGCCACTCAAATGCGGCTGCTAGAAAAACAGATTTTGGAAAAAATGGCCACAGTTCATCCCAAACTAAACGTGGATCAACTTACTTTTTTAGGACCAGACGCACCCAGTTGGAAAAAAGGGCCCCGATCGGTTCCTGGACGAGGCCCACGCGACACATACGGCTAAACACCATATCCCTAAGTTTGTCTGCCTTCTGGGGTAGACTAGAGGGGTTAGTACACCCAAATGTAAGTCGGTCCTAGACCGCATTTTTGTGGAGCTAACCCGAACGGGAAGTAATTTAATATGTCAGAACCAAAAAATACCTATGACGCCGGGGCCATTCAGGTCCTTGAGGGACTCGAAGCGGTTCGAAAAAGACCGGGTATGTATATCGGTTCTACAGGCCCCCGCGGACTCCACCACCTGGTTTATGAAATCGTCGATAACTCAGTAGATGAGGCCCTAGCCGGCCACTGCGACAACATCGATGTTGTCATAACGGCGGACGGAGACATTCGAGTCAGTGACAACGGTCGAGGAATTCCCGTTGACATGCACCCCATAGAAAAAAAGCCTGCTGTTGAGGTTGTTCTTACTGTTTTGCACGCCGGTGGAAAATTTGGCGGCGGAGGGTACGCCGTTTCTGGCGGACTCCACGGGGTTGGAGCCTCGGTAGTCAACGCACTTTCTGAGACGCTTTCCGTTGAGGTTCATCGCGAGGGCTTCATTTGGCGACAGAGCTACTCCATCGGTGTCCCAGACGCCCCGCTTGCAAAGGGTGAAAAGACTGCTCGCACTGGCACCACTCTTCGATTTACCCCAAGCGCTGATATTTTTGAAACCGTTGAATTCGACTACGAAACTCTGCGTCAAAGGTTCCAGCAGATGTGCTTCCTAAATAAGGGTCTCAAGATTAATCTGCTCGATGAGCGAGATGGCCGAAAAGACACCTACCACTACGAGCGCGGCCTGGCCGATTATGTCGAATACCTAAACTCAGCCAAAAAGGTTGAGACCGTTCACGATGAGATCATCTCGATCGAAACTGAAACCAAAGAAAAGACCATCTCGGTTGAGATTGCGATGCAGTGGACAACTGGCTACAACGAGGGTGTCCACACTTACGCAAACACCATTAATACCCACGAGGGTGGAACTCACGAAGAGGGTTTTCGAACAGCACTAACCTCACTTCTAAACAAATACGCACGCGACAAGAACCTTTTGAAGGAAAAAGACGACAACCTAACTGGTGACGACGTTCGTGAGGGTCTAACAGCAGTGATTTCCGTGAAGCTCACTGAGCCACAGTTCGAGGGTCAGACAAAAACCAAGCTCGGAAACACCGAAGCCAAGGCCTTTGTTCAAAAAGTCGTCAACGACCAACTTGGGGACTGGCTAGAGAGAAACCCGATGCAGGCCAAAGAGGTTGTCCGGAAGGCAATCCAGGCGGCCAGTGCGAGAATGGCAGCTAGAAAAGCCCGCGAAGCTACAAGAAGAAAAGGCTTGCTTGAATCAGGCGGAATGCCCGGAAAACTAAGGGATTGCTCGTCCAGAGACCCCGTTGTTTCAGAGATTTACATCGTAGAGGGTGATTCGGCCGGCGGTTCTGCTGTTCGTGGCAGAAACCCTGAAACCCAAGCAATCTTGCCGCTGCGCGGCAAAATCTTGAACGTCGAAAAGGCCAGACTTGATAGAGCGCTTGCTAACACCGAAGTTCAAGCTCTGATCACTGCTTTTGGTACCGGAATTGGTGAAGAGTTCAACGTCGAAAAAATCAGATATCACAAATGCATCCTGATGGCTGACGCCGATGTTGATGGACAGCACATTCGTACACTCTTGCTAACGCTGCTATTCCGTTACATGAGGCCACTTATTGAACACGGTTACGTTTACATGGCGCAACCACCGCTATTCAAGATCAAGTGGTCTAATGCGCCGCACGAATACGTCTTCTCCGATGTTGAGCGCGATAGAAGTTTGGCCGAGGGCCAAGCTGCCGGCCGAAAGATTCCCAAGGAAAACTCGATCCAGCGCTATAAGGGTCTGGGTGAGATGGATTACGACGAGCTTTGGGAAACCACCATGAATCCAGAGAGCAGAACCCTGCTTCAGGTGACCCTCGATGACGCAGCCCTAGCCGATGAAGTCTTCTCCACTCTTATGGGTGAAGACGTCGAGAGCCGAAGAAACTTTATCCAGAGAAACGCCAAAGACGTCCGATTCTTGGACATCTAGGAGGGCCAGAAAATGTCAGAAAACCAAATCGACAAAATAGAGCAAATCGACCTCAAAGTCGAAATGCAGAGAAGCTACCTCGACTATGCGATGAGCGTTATCGTCGGAAGAGCTCTTCCAGATGTTAGAGACGGCCTAAAGCCGGTTCACCGTCGCGTTCTTTACGCAATGTATGACGGCGGATACCGCCCAGACAAGCAATTTTCAAAGTGCTCACGTGTAGTTGGTGACGTCATGGGTCAGTTTCACCCACACGGTGATACTGCGATTTATGACACTCTGGTAAGACTTGTCCAAGACTGGAACTTGCGTTATCCATTGGTCTGGGGCCAAGGAAACTTTGGTTCCCCGGGTAATGACCCGGCTGCTGCTCCTCGTTATACCGAGTGCAAGATGGCGCCCTTGGCTATGGAAATGGTCAGAGACATCGACGAGGATACTGTTGATTTCCAAGACAACTACGACGGTAGAACCCAAGAGCCAACCATCCTGCCAGCAAGGTTCCCGAACCTACTTGTTAATGGATCCATTGGTATTGCGGTTGGTATGGCGACGAACATTCCGCCACATAACCTGCGTGAGGTTTCCCAGGCAGCACAGTTTGTTCTAAAAAACCCGGATGTCGTTGGCGAAGAGCTGATCGAAGAGTTGATCAAGTTGGTCAAGGGCCCAGACTTCCCGACCGGTGCCCAGATTCTTGGACGTCGAGGTATTGAAGACGCATACAGAACCGGCCGTGGGTCAATAACAATGCGTGCAGTTGTGAACGTCGAAGAGGTTCAAAACCGCACTTGCCTTGTTGTGACAGAGCTTCCATATCAGGTGAACCCGGACAACCTGGCTCTGAAGATTGCTGAACTCACCAAAGAGGGCAAGCTCACTGGTATTGCGGACATCCGCGACGAAACCTCGGGTAGAACCGGCCAGAGACTGGTTATTGTTCTCAAGAAGGACGCGGTTGCAAGGGTTGTATTAAACAATCTCTATAAGTACACCCAGCTTCAAGACAACTTCGGTGCGAACATGCTGGCCCTGGTTGATGGCGTGCCTAGGACCCTTTCGATTGACGGCTTCATAACCAACTGGGTTACACACCAAATCGACATTATTGTCAGAAGGACTCAGTTCAGACTGCGCAAGGCAGAGGAGCGGGCCCACATTCTTCGCGGTTACTTGAAGGCGCTGGATTCCCTGGATGACGTCATCGCCCTTATTAGAAAGAGCGCAACCGTTGAAGATGCGCGTGATGGTCTAATCAAGCTGCTCAAGATTGATGAGCTGCAAGCTCGTGCCATTTTGAACATGCAGCTTCGACAGCTCGCAGCCCTCGAACGCCAAAAGATCATTGATGAAGCTGCAGAACTAGAGCGACAGATCGCCGAATTCCAGCGCATAATCGGTGACCCAAAGGCTCAGCGCGACATTGTCTCTACTGAGCTAGCTGAAATAGTCGATAAATATGGCGACGACCGTAGGTCTGACATCATGCTCGGCTATGACGGTGATGTAAGCATAGAGGACCTAATTCCAGAAGAGGAAATGGTTGTGACCCTTACTCAGGGCGGCTACATCAAGCGCACCAGAAGCGATAACTACCGCGTTCAACACCGCGGTGGCCGAGGAGTAAAGGGTGCAAACCTGAGGGCGGACGATGTCGTTCAGAACTTTATTGTTTCAACCACTCACCACTGGCTCATGTTCTTCACAAACGCTGGTCGGGTATACCGAGCCAAAGTTTACGAAGTCCAGGAATCCGGTCGTGATTCAAAGGGGCAGCACGTCGCGAACCTCCTGGCTTTGCAGCCAGAGGAGCGAGTCGTAAAGGTTCTCGACCTCAAGGATTACGCGCAAGAGCCGTATTTGGTGATGGCAACTAAGAACGGACTTGTCAAGAAGACCGCGCTTGAGCTCTATGACACTTCACGAACCGGCGGAATCATAGCAATTAAGCTCCGCGAGGGCGATGAACTAGTGAACGCCATGCTGGTTAGCGAAGAGAACGATGTTCTGCTTGTCAGTCGCAAAGGAATGTCGATTAGGTTCTCAGCGACGAATGACTCAATGCGCCCGATGGGCAGGGACACATCTGGTGTTATCGGAATGGCCTTCCGAAAGGATGATGAGCTACTGTCAGCTTCTGTAATCGGAGAGTCTGGTTATGTGTTCGTCGTGACCGAAGGTGGCTACGCCAAGCGAACCGCCGCTGATCAGTACCGCGTGCAAAAGCGTGGCGGCATTGGAATCAAAGTTGCCAAGCTTGATGAAAAGCGCGGTGACCTAGTTGGAGCTTTGATGGTTGACGAGACCGATGAGGTTTTGGCGGTGCTTTCCTCTGGAAAGGTGATTCGATCCTCAGCAACTGAAGTTCCTGCCAAGGGACGTGACACCATGGGCGTTGTGTTTGCTAGATTTGACCAGAGCGACTCGGTGCTTTCAATTGCCAGGAACTCAGAGCGAAACCTAGAGACAAACGAAGACCTGACCGAAGACACCGAGACCGAAGGAGCGGCAGATGACAGCGCTGTTCAACCGGAATAAGCAACCAAGGGAGCCGAAAAAGCAAATTCGGCTCAAGCTCAGAAGCGTTGATGTTTGGTCAGCCGTCAAGGTTGGTTTCCTGATCTCAATAGCAACCTCTATTGCACTTGTCGTTGGCGCCTGGTTGATCTGGGGAGTGCTTTCCAACTCGGGCATCTTCTCATCAGTAGGCAGTCTGCTCGGATCTATTCTTGGAGACGGCAGTGACGTAAACCTCGAAGATGACTTTTCTTTTGCAAATGTTATGACCACAGCAGGAACTCTTGCATTGCTGAATGTCGTGCTAACAACTGCCCTGTGGGCGGTTTGGGCAGTGATCTTCAACCTGATTTCCAAGCTAATAGGTGGCCTCTCGCTCACTTTCACAAACAACTAGTTGTTTAGGGTTTGTGGCAGGGGGGTTTTTCTAGTAGCATCATCTTGCTTTACGGGCCTATAGCTCAGGTGGTTAGAGCGCTTCACTGATAATGAAGAGGTCGGAGGTTCAAGTCCTCCTAGGCCCACGGTGAGCACTTTCCGCCAAGGAATGCTCGCTATGGGGACTT
>JAQWUU010000007.1 GCA_029241985.1 Aquiluna sp.
AGAACAATCAAGCGGTCGCTTGATTGGTCACCCGCGGTCACGATGTGGACATCGTGATCAACAATATTTATGAATTGACTTTCACCCTGCCAGCTGAGTTCTGCCGCTTCCCTGTTGTCAAGAGTCCCAGAACTGTTTACTGGAACAGCAAATGGACCAAGCAGTAAAACTGCTGCGAGAGATCCAAGGAGGACCTTTGTTCTTGTCTTCATGGTTATAGAGAACCACAGTCAAGGCACATTAGTTCTGCAATCGGGTGTGATTTGGGGCTATCTTTGGTTGGTTATCATTCAGGTCATCAAAGGAGATCCATGCCTACAACAACTGCCCTCGTTACCGCCACAGCTAGCGCCCCCTTCGCAAAAGCAGAAATGCCGCTTAGAAAGCTAACCGAAACTTCGGTTGCCGTCGACATCAAGTTCTCGGGAATCTGTCATTCAGACATTCACCAGGTGCGAGACGAATGGTCTGAGGGTATCTTCCCAATGGTCCCGGGGCATGAAATCGTTGGAGTTGTTTCTGAGGTCGGTTCAAAGGTCACCAAACACAAGGTGGGCGACCGAGTTGGTGTCGGCGTTTTTGTTGATTCCTGCGGAGCTTGTGATCCTTGCAAACGCGGCATGGAAAATTACTGCCGCACTGGAAACGTTCAGACCTATAACGGCCGTCACTACGACGGTGAAGAAAGCTATGGCGGTTATGCCAAGCAGATTGTTGCGGACCAAGACTTCGTGCTGAAAGTTCCGGAGAACATCGATTTCGCAGCAGCAGCACCGCTGCTATGTGCCGGTGTGACCGTCTACTCTCCCTTGAAGCACTGGAAGGTGGGCCCTGGCATGAAGGTTGCCATCATGGGCTTGGGTGGCCTGGGACACATGGCAGTGAAGTTCGCAGTTGCCATGGGTGCGGAGACCTACGTGCTCGGTCACACCGCAGCTAAGGCTGAAGACGCTAAAGCAATGGGCGCAACCGATTACCTGATCACAGAGGATGTCAAAGAAAGTCACCGCGACTTCTTTGACATCATCCTGAACACCATCAGCGCCGACTTGGAACTGGACGCAATTCTTGGGATGTTGAAGGTTGGCGGAACGCTTATTTACGTTGGAATCTCCGGTAACAACCAGAGCTTCCACCCGTTTAGCCTCATCACCGGCTTGAAGTCCATCGCAGGTGCTAACACTGGAAGCATTTCTGGGACTCAGGAGATGCTTGACTTCTGTGGTGAGCACAACATCGTCTCCGACATAGAGATGGTTGATGCCAGCGATGCGGCGTCGATCGACGCTGCCTACGCACGAGTTGTGAACAGCGATGTGAGGTACCGATTTGTAATTGACGCAAGCACTATTTAGACAAGGAAAACTATGAAGCAACACAAACTTGGAAACCGCGAGGTTTCGGCCATTGGAATTGGCTGCATGAACGTGTCTTGGATCTGGTCTGATGGCGCTGCCCTAGACCCAGAGCGCAGACTGAATTCTGCTATTCCAGCGATTCACGCAGGTCTTGATGTTGGAATCACGCTCTTGGACACCGCTGACATCTATGCACCAACCTGGGATGACATCGGTCACAACGAGGTCTTTGTTGCAGAGGCGCTGAGGACTTGGTCTGGAACAGAAGAACAAAAGAAAAACGTAGTGATTGCGACCAAGGGCGGCATCACTAGAAGCGATGGTGAGATCTGGGGTAGAAATGCTTCGCTGGATTACTTGCTGACCGCAGCTGAAGCCTCGGCTTTCAGGCTCGGAGTCGAGCAAATCGATCTTTGGCAGCACCACCGGCTAGATCCCACTCTGGACTTTGAAACCCAGTTTGAAAACGTCATGGTGATCAAAGAACGTGGCCTTGCAAAGCAGATTGGCGTTTCAAACTACGATGCCAAGCAGCTTTTGAAAGCAATCGAAATTGGTGGCACACCAGATCAAGGCGGCTTGGTATCTGTTCAGAACGAGTTCAGCCCGCGCTATCGTCATGATCTAGATGTTCTTGAAATCTGTCAGGAGTATGGAATTGCGTTCTTGCCATGGTCGCCTCTTGGTGGCGTTACCACTAAGGCTGAAATATCAGACTCGAACGCATTTGAAGAGATTGCCGCTAAGTACTCCTCGTCTCCATTTGCAGTGGCTCTTGCCTGGGAAATGAGATCATCACCTTCGGTGTTGCCTATTCCAGGCGCAACCAGGGCAGAGTCTGTGCTCGACTGCGTCGCTGCAACCGAGATTGAACTTTCAGATCAGGATTATCATTTCTTGGCAGAAAACCTGCCTGTCGAGGTTCCTGTTTCGGACGAGCTGACCCCAAAGCCAAGGTTTCGCTAGAGCGAAACGATAATTTTATTTGAGCCGTGTGCTGGCGGAATCTTGTTTAGGCTAAATGTGACCGCTAACATGAACAGGGACTTCGGCAAAACATCATTGAGGATGGGATAGCACATGGCAATGGCAACAAAAGAAATTTGGTTTCTAACTGGTAGCCAGAACCTCTACGGGGAAGAGACACTTCGGCAGGTAGCGGAGCAGTCTCAAAAAGTAGTCGAGCAGATTTCCTCTGGTCTGGCTGCACCAGTTGCGATTGTCTGGAAGCCAGTGGTCAAAACCACCGATGAAATCAAATCAATGCTCGTGGCCGCAACGGCATCAGATTCCTGCGTTGGGGTAATTACTTGGATGCACACATTCTCACCTGCCAAGATGTGGATCAACGGCTTAGAAGCGCTGAAGAAGCCAATGTTGCATCTCCACACTCAGGCTGGGCAGTCTTTGCCATGGGCGACCATTGACATGGACTTTATGAACCTAAACCAAGCTGCGCATGGCGACCGGGAATATGCACACATCTTGAGCCGCATGGATGTTGCTCGGAAGGTAGTTGTTGGTTTTCCAACTGATCCTCGCGTGCAGCGAGAGGTTGACTCGTTTGCTTGGGCAACAATCGGCTGGGATAAGTCCCAGCACCTAAAAGTTGCTCGCTTTGGTGACAACATGCGTTTTGTCGCTGTCACTGACGGAGACAAGGTTGCAGCCCAAATTACCTTTGGCATGTCTATTGAACAACTGAGCGTTAATACACTGGCGGATGCAGTCCTCGCGGTGAGCGACTCGGACGCGGATGACCTTTGCGAGATCTACGAAGCTGAGTATCAAGTGGCACCAGAACTCTGCTCCGGCGGAGATAGATATGAGTCTCTTCAGTACGGAGCGAAGATCGAGATTGCCCTGCGTTCAATACTTGAGGCTGGTGGCTACTCTGCATTTACGTCCAATTTTGAGGACTTGGGAACTCTGCGCCAGCTACCTGGATTGGCAGTTCAGCGACTTATGGCTGATGGCTATGGCTTTGCGGGCGAGGGTGACTGGAAGACTGCCGCCATGGTGGCAATCGTGAAAGCGATGACACCAAGTGGCGGGGGAACCTCTTTTATGGAGGATTACACGTATCACTTCGGTCCTGGAACTCCAAAGGTTTTGGGAGCTCACATGCTAGAGGTGTGCCCAAGTATTTCTGGTGAAAAACCCAGCATTGAAATTCACCCGCTGGGAATTGGAGGCAAAGAGGACCCCGTGAGGATGGTGTTCACTGGAAAGCCATCACAGGGTCGAGTGCTTTGCCTTACTGACATGGGCTCGCGTTTCCGTATTATCAGCAATGAAATTCAAATTGTGGAACCGACCGAAGACCTACCGAATCTGCCGGTTGCGAGGGCAGTTTGGGAACCAGAGCCCTCCCTGCCGATTTCGGCTGAGGCTTGGATGCTTGCAGGTGGTTCTCACCACACTGTTTTGACAAACTCAGTTAGCCAAGAAACCCTTGAGGACTTCGCGAGGATTGCGAGCGTTGAGCTGGTTGAAATAAATTCAACGACTACTTCAAAAGGGCTTCGCAAGGAACTCCAATGGTCAAGCGCCTACCATCGCTTGGTGAACAGAAGCGTTTAGATAGGATTTGACTGTGGAAAAGTCCAATTGGAGCCTCTTTGGTCAAAGACCCAAGAACCCGGCGCCAAGTTGGGTTGCGGTGGTGCTTGCGTTTTTCCTAGCCAGCCAAACCTTCATTCAAGTCGGCGATAGCTACCCCCTCTACATGACAGGTTTTGCAATAGGCGGCTCACTTTGGATGATCTGGTTGGCTTTTAAAGCCAAGGCACTTTTCGGAGGTTTGTTTATTCCCATTGCGCTGTTGTGGCTGAATCCTTTAGTCGGGGGTGACCCGTTTACCAGCTTTACGGTTTTGATGTTCTTGGCACACGCAGCCCTCGCGATTCTATTTGCTGTCGCGGCATACACCTTTGCCGCCAGACAGCGCGTGTAGAAATGAGCGATTCGTTTGTTGGGTTCGCTCGATCACCAAAGCCAGACCCTAATAAGACGCTTATAACTCGGGATATTGAGATTCTCACGCAATTGGACTTGGCTGCGTTGTTGGCACCGTTCATCACTAAGGACGGCCTAAATTCATGGCTTGGAGAGGTTTCGAAGTTCGATTTTCAGACCGGGGCGAAACTTAAATACAAAGTAGACGGCGAAGAATTCGGCGCCAGCTATTCAATGATTACATTGCCAAAAAGAGTGGTGTTGGTCACCGAATCCCTTGGCGAGATAGACATAAAGATCAACCACAAAAAAGCAAGTTCTTTGGTGAAGGTCGGATTTCGCCTGGCTCTCTTGCCAAATCAAGTGAAATCATTCAACGCAGAAGTAGACCGGGTCGAACAAAGCTTGAGCAAGGGCTTAGGTGGTTAGTGTGCCCAAGCAACCAAATATTTATGACGTCGCAGTTGCCGCGAAAGTTTCCCATCAAACCGTTTCGAGGGTAATCAACCACAGTCCCTCTATAAAGCCTGAAACTAAATCACGCGTGCTCTTGGCAATGGAGACTCTGGGCTACCGCCCGAACCTAGCCGCCCGAGCGCTGGCTTTGTCCAAAACCAATATGTTGGGTATTTTGACTTCCGATACTGACTTCACAGGACCAGCCTCTATGGCACACCACATGGAAAGTGCTGCGCGAGCCCAGGGCTTTTTTGTGGTGACATGTGGAATCGATCCAAGTGACGAAAAGTCAGTAAAAGATGGAATTGAGCACCTAATGAAGCTCGGGATCGAGGGGCTGGCCGTCATCGCACCTCAGCTAGAAGCTGTGGAAGTGATAAGAAAAATGGTGGGCAGCGTGCCAGTGGTAACCCTGGATTCGATGTATCGAATGGATGAGTTGGCAGTTTCAGTAGACAACTTTTCTGGGGGTTCTGCCGCCACTCAGCACCTCGTAGACCTCGGTCATCGCAACATTGTGCACATCTCTGGACCAAAGAACTGGTTCGAATCAACTGCCAGGGCAGCCGGTTATACCGCCACCATGCTCACAGCCGGCCTGACCCCCAGGGTCATTGAAGGTGACTGGGAGCTCAGCACGGGTCATCGAATTGGGCTAGAAGTGAATCTTGAATCAAAAGCCCTGTCGGCATTTTTCATAGCCAATGACCGAATGGCCATCGGTTTCCTGCACGCTATGCGACAGCGGGGCATTTCCGTGCCGGGCCAGGTAAGCGTGGTCGGTTTTGATGATCTAGAGGAAAGCGGTTACTGTTGGCCCCCGCTGACCACACTTCGGCAGGACTTCAAGGAACTTGGTAATCGAGCAATGTCCCTCTTGCTTGACGAGATTTTAGGTAAGCCGGGGCGCAAGCTAGATCGATTGATACCGGATTTGGTTATTCGAGACTCGACTGCTGCCGCAGCCGAATCGACTGGTCAGTAGCCCATGTTTGCTGTGCTGATCACAATCAGGCGTGAAGCTAAAAATGAACTTGTCCCGCTGCCAAGAAACCTTCACAGAGAAAGAGGGTCAAATGCATGAGATCGACTTGAATCCTGAGGTTCAGGCAATGCGCCAGGAAGTAGCAAGCCTTCACGGAGAGCTAACTAAGTATGGGCTTGTGAAATGGACCGGAGGCAACATCTCAGGCCGAGTTCCCGGCCAAGACCTATTTGTCATTAAGCCATCTGGAGTTTCATACGAGGATCTGAGCCCAGAAAACATGGTGGTTTGTAATCTTGACGGTGCAGTTGTGGCAGGAACTTCAGGCAGTGAAAGGTCTGCGTCAAGCGACACTGATGCTCACGCTTACGTCTATAGGAATATGCCCGAGGTCGGAGGCGTAGTGCACACGCATTCGACATATGCTGTCGCATGGGCGGCACGGGGCGAGGAGATCCCATGCGTGATCACGGGGATGGCAGATGAGTTCGGAGGGCCAATCCCAATTGGCCCATTTGCTGTTATCGGTGATGACTCCATTGGCAGGGGGATTGTCGAGACTCTGCGCAATCACAGGTCCCGCGCAGTACTGATGAAAAATCACGGGCCCTTCACCATTGGCGTGAACCCTAAGGACGCCGTGAAGGCTGCCGTGATGTGTGAGGATTCCGCAAAGGCTGTTGAAATTGCTAGGCAGGGTGGCAAGTTAGTCCCGCTCGAGCAGGAGGCAATTGATTCTCTTTTCTTCAGGTATCAGAATGTTTACGGCCAGAGCGGGGACGCGCGAAGATGACTAACGATATAACCCAGCTGATCGACTTAGGAGGGGCAACTCTCGGAATTGAACTTGGATCAACCAGGGTCAAGGCCTGCCTAATTGGCGATGACCCTAATCAAATACTGGCTACCGGCTCGCACGAGTGGGAGAACCAGCTGGTAGAAGGTTATTGGACCTATTCCTTGGACGCTGTATGGAAATCAGTTCAGGCAACACTTGCGGATCTGCAACTAAATGTCGAGCAGCTGTATGGGGCAAAACTCCACAGCTTGCGAGCCATGGGGGTCTCGGCCATGATGCATGGCTATTTAGCTTTTGACAAGAGCGGTGAACTCTTGGCGCCCTTTAGAACGTGGCGCAACACCACAACCTCTGCGGCGGCTGAAGAACTAACGAATGTTTTTGGAGTAAATATCCCGTTGCGCTGGTCTATTGCCCACCTTCAGCAAGCCATCTTGGACGGGTCCGAGCATGTTGCAAAAATTGACTTTGTTACCACCTTGGCCGGCTATGTCCACTGGAAACTAACGGGTGAAAAAGTCATAGGTATTGGCGATGCGTCCGGAATGTTTCCCATTGAAACAGGGACGAAGTCGTATAACCAAGAAATGCTGGAAGCGTTCGACAAATTGGAAACCTCGGCGAGCCTTTCCAGACCAATTGCGGAGCTACTGCCACAAGTTCTGGTTGCCGGTGCGCCGGCCGGATTCCTGAGCGAACAGGGTGCACTGCTATTGGACCCAGCTGGAACTTTGAGGGCTGGGGTAGCGATTTGCCCACCCGAGGGAGATGCCGGTTCAGGCATGGTGGCAACCAATGCTGTGGCGCCAACGACTGGAAATGTCAGTGCCGGAACTAGCATTTTTGCGATGGTGGTGCTCGAAAAAGAACTTTCGCAGGTTCACCATGAGTTGGACATAGTCACGACCCCCGTTGGAGATCAGGTGGCAATGGTCCACTGCAATAACGGTGCTAGCGAATTGGCTGCATGGGTGGGAATGTTCAAAAGGTTTGCCGAGGTGGCTGGGTCCACGCTTAGCTCTGATGAAGTTTATGAGTTGCTTTTCCAGGAAGCGCTAAAGGGAGAGGCAGATGCTGGAGGATTGCTGTCTTATAACTACCTTGCGGGCGAGCCAATAACAGGTATTGCCGAGGGCCGTCCAGTATTTGTCAGAAAGGCAAATAGCGAATTCAATCTTGCAAATGCCATGATTTCCCAGATTTATGGGGTTTTTGGTACGTTGAGTTTGGGAATGGAGGTGCTTCGCGGCGAGGACGTTGCAATTTCAAGGATGTCCGCTCACGGTGGCATTTTCAGAACTGCAGAAGTGGCGCAAAAAGTTCTGTCCGCAGCAATCTCGGCCCCGGTTTCAGTATCAACTGGAGCCGCAGAAGGTGGACCCTGGGGCATGGCACTTTTGGCGGCTTTTAGCACCTCGGGTGAAACTAGCTTGAAAGACTTTCTTTCCAACCGGGTTTTTCATGGAATAGAGGGTGAGCCAATTCAGGCCAGCGATCGTGAGATCGAGGGCTTCAAGAGCTATTTGGAGGACTATCGGGCGGGGCTTGCTGTGGTTTCCACAGCAGCTAAGTCCATTCGCTGAGGGCGTCTCGAAAGCGAATCGTAATTTCGTGATGGATTCGTGACCAAAAAGATAACTCATAATTCAAAAAAATCACCAGTTGTCTTGATTTTTGGTGTAAAAAAGAACATGTAGGAGATGTTAGCGGTAACAAATTCGTTACAACTGTCACTATTTTCCTCAAAAAACGCAGACATTCTCGACATAATTTAGGGCTGTTCGCGTAGCAATCTGTGCGAGATGGACACGCCACAGATCCCAAACCACTCGGG
>JAQWUU010000008.1 GCA_029241985.1 Aquiluna sp.
GAAGCTAAGAACTTCTTGCCAATTAGTCTTTCGATCACAACTGCTTGAGCATTTCCCGGGATGTCCATACCGGCACTGCCTAGCCCCATGAAAAACAATCCAAGTGCCAGCACGTAAACATTTGGAGCAAGCCCCATCAGCAGCACACCCAAAGGCAAAGTTGTTTGAGCAAAGCGCATTAGGTTTCTAGAACCAAAGAGTTGAATCAGGCGCCCAGCTAACTGGGCGCCAATGATTGCTCCAACACTTGATGAAACCAGCACCACACCAAACTCACCATCTGATAGCCCTAGTGAGCTTTTGATTTCTGGGATTCTTGGAACCCAGCCCATTGAGGCCAGGCCCATCAAAAAGAATATCCAAGGCAGCGCCCAGCGGGCGCGAAGCGCAAGTGCTCTTTCCTGTGCTGACAATCGCGCTCCTATTGGACAAGGTGTTTGGGTGTGATTGGCATTGAACAACTAGCCGTTCCCAATAGTATGTGTTGCTCTGACCGAAACTGCTTTGTGTATGCCACCAGACGAGCCGATGCTCTGTCGGTTTTGGTGGCTCAGAGACGCATCACCAGTGCGCAACGTTATCTTCTGCCCAGCTGACGAGGTCACATTCCCTCGGTTGTGTTCACTGATTGTGCCGATGTTTCTTTGAATTTGACCTCGGAGAGCAGGACCTGCTGATGCCCTCGGAAATAGCGAATCACAAGTTGGTCACCTAGGTCCTAAGAAATAAGTAGATGTGCTTGGTTAGGGTGGAAGGATGGTTAGCAGGGCAGAAAAAATTCAATCTCGCCTGAGGTGGTTGTGGTCTAAACGCGGATTTCGAAGGGCTGCCATCATTCTCGGGGTCATCTTTATTGTTCCTGACCTCTTGTTTGGGTTTTTCCAAGCTAACGGTGAGGATAAAACGCTTGCCAGTGGCGACGTCAACGACTTTGAGTTCGAAAGCTTTGATGCGAACTACCGACTGAGTCTGGAACAGGATGGCCTCAGCGTCCTGAGAGTTAAGGAGACCTTGGTTGCGCTGTTTCCTGAGCGTGACCAAAACCGAGGCCTTTTCAGATACATACCTGACCGGTACGAGGGTGCTCCTCTAAACACAGAGGTTCTCTCGTTGGTAGACGAAGCGGGTTCGCCGAGGCCGCTTGATACCTATCTCGAAGGCGACTTTGTGGTCGTTGACACTGCAGTTTCGGAGGGGTCATTTCTTCGCGGCAGGCAGTCTTTTGTTCTCGATTATTCGCAATCAAATGTTTTGCGTGAATTTGCAGATGCTGGCATCTGGGAATTTTATTGGGATGTAAACGGCACAGGATGGCTCCAGCCGTTTCAAACAGTGAGTGCAAGTGTTGAAATCGATCCGAGCCTGGCTGAAGACCTGCTGACAGATCGGATGCACTGCTACTTCGGAGAGTACGGCTCTGATCAAAAGTGCCCAATAACTATTGAGAAATCTGGTGCAGGTTATATCGTTCGGGCTCAGGCAGACAACTTGGGCCCCGGCGAAACTCTTACAATCGCACTTGGTTTTAGTGCCGATTCGGGAGTTCAAGTTGAGGAGCACCAGGATGCGCCATGGGTCGGGATAGCTTCTTGGATTCTCTTTGGGCTGCTCGTGGTTGCCGCGCTTCCAAGCGCGGCTGTTTTCCGAATTAGGCGCTTACGCCATCAAGGCCCGATTCGTCAGAGCAACCCAGAGTACTTGCCGCCAAAGGATCTTGACCTAGAAATGGCGGCGCTCTTGCTAAAGAAGCCCGGTGCTGTAATGACGAGCAAGCTACTGCAATTGACGGTGGATAAGAAGGTTCGACTAATCGAATTGGAAGAGGGAAAGTGGGGGGTGAGTCTCGAGAGATCAGATTTGCCGGAGGAGGATGCGGAGTTTTTGCAGGCGATCCTTGGAAAAGTTCCGCCTGTCGGGGCCATAGCGGCCCTACCAACCTCCCCCACAGATTTGGGTTCGAACTTCAGCGACTACACCAAGGCGTCCAACGCTGAGTTTACGGAGCTCTATTTGCGCAACGTTTCGCGCAAATCGCGAGTCTTACGTATTCTGCCCGCTGTATGTATTTCGCTGGCCCTGTTCACAATTGGATTCATTGGCTTAGCGTTGTTTCAGCCAGAAGACCCCACGGGAGTCGTGCTTACTTTTCCAGCAGTATTTGTTACCGCAATCATCGGCTTCCTAGCCTCAAAAAGGCCCCTAAACCTTGCTGGTTCTGAAAAACTTCAAAAACTGTCTGGACTCAAGGTTTACATGAAGTTGGCTGAGGAAGAGCGGATTGCCATTCTCCAATCGCCAGAGGGAGCCATCAGACGAGGAGATGAGCAGTACTTAGTGCTGCATGAGCGATTGCTTCCCTGGGCAGTGCTGCTCGGTCTTGCTGAAGATTGGGCGAAGGAACTAGATGTACTGTCCCCAACTGCGGCCGGCTCAGGGATCGTTCACTCCACATCACATGGAACCTTCTCAGATAGCCTCAGGTCTTTTGATAGCTCTGTCTCTGGATCCATGGGTTCATCGAGCGGCGGAGGAGGATCTGGGGGCGGTGGCGGTGGCGGTGG
>JAQWUU010000009.1 GCA_029241985.1 Aquiluna sp.
GATCCGTAGTTAAAAGGTTAGGCACCTTTTTTACCTTCATATCAGCTAACTTAGCTCGATTTATTGGGGTGCGGTGTTTCAATAAATTGCACGATGTTTCAAGGGTTCGAACTACTTTCGGAACTACTGGCAACCAAAACTGCCCAAGATATCGAGGCCCGCCTAGCCTAGAGCCAGCCACGTCTCAGTAGTCAGCTTTAGGTGTGCACTTTGATGAATTTTAGGCAGGTGCTCCTGAGAGATGGCGACTTGGTCAAGAATCCTGTCTTTGAACCATTTCACGCTGAATTCCCAGGGCAATTCTGTGAATCAAGATGGATTCGAGTAAATATCTTCCCCCACAAGATCAGCTCTCTTTTGAAATACGCTACTCCGATAAACTAGGCCGCGAGACTAGGCACCTGTGCAATTTAGCCTCAGACGCGAAATCCAACTAGCCCAACGCAACGAGAACTAAATACGATCGGTGTTCTCTAAGTTTGTCATCTAAGAGCTAGCGAGGTGCGCCAGCAGGCTTTGTCGCTCGAAATATCGATACTTTTGAATAACCTCGGTCATTTGATCTGGACGAAAAACTCCGTAGTCGGTCAGTTTGGAGAAGGACTCTAGGTTCATACCCGTGGAAAGCCTGAATAGATCTGGCTCAATGGACTCGATTAGATGCACGAGTTTTTCTTCCCTGAAATCTGTGAGATACATAAAGAGAACCAGCCGGGCATTTAGTTTCTGAAGTTTTTTTCTAAGTTGGTCTCTCGCACCAACCAGCTTCTTTTTTTCACCATTAATTTTCGGGGCGGGGGCAGATGCGGACTTTAAGGCCTTGATGTTGTCCGACGTCGAAATAATTTTGGGGGCTATCTTATAAAAGTCCCTAAAATCATCCATTTGCATGAGTTCTGACATCAGCTCTTCGTCGTTCAACACTGACTCTAAAGTCGCGGGATCGAGATTGAAGTTGCTAGGACTCATGATCTTTCGGGCCAACGAATTCGCCGTCAAGCTTGAGTTGGACCACGCCAGGAGCTCATCGGCATTAAGTCGCTGCATCTCTCCATCTGCAACAGCGTAGATTGGCAGGTACTTTAGGAGGTCATTCAAGACAACTGTTTGAGTCACACCCTTGTCTTTGGAATTGCTCGCGATTTGAGATCCATAACCGGCCACAAGACTCAACGCTCGCTGGGGGTCAAATTCGAAGACATAACAAGTCTTTTTTTGAATTTTCCCGTTTTCAACCCACGGGCTCTGAACTCTAAACGCGGCCTGAAAATAGGACTCTGGTGCTTTGAGAGTTGTGAGCATAAAAATTGAGGTCCATGCCTCTACCGTCACACCTGTCATCAGCTTCCCGCAGGTCAAAGTGATAGTTCCAAGCTTTTTGGACTCCGTGGCGCGTTTTATCGCTTGATTTAGTGGAGGGAGTGCTTTCGCCCCAACTCCGGCCTTGGCCCCAACCGCCTTATGAATCTCAAATTGCGAAAAGAATGGGTGTTCAACCAACTTGGAGTACATCGCTTCACACTGGGCGACATTGCTCATTAGCCAAATAGAGTTTTGTGTTGCGAGATTAAATCTAGAGCCAGAGTATGGGTAAGCCTCAGGATCGTACTCCTCATTTCCCCGTGCGACGCCAACTCCCCGAATCAAGTTTAAGAAGCGATCAACATCGTCCGACCTCTCAAACTCAACACCAGCCCCCTTTTTTTTCCTTGCCTGAAAGAAGGCCTTAAGAGAGAATTCGTCAATTCCCTCCTCTACCGCTTTGGTGGTCAAATCCCCATCCAGCGTGTAACTGTACATTTCCATTCCCGGTAAGGATCGGTACAGGCTATCCTCATCCGCAGCAGAGGCGAGCTTTTTCTGCTGCTCCTGGGAATAAGTCCATTCAAAAATTTGATCCTCATGATAATCCCCTCGAGACAGGGCCTTGAATGGAGTCCCTGAAAGATGAAGTTGGTAACGGGAGGATAGGCCGGTCTCGCTGTTGTCGGCGTCAGCCTTTGATTCGTCATCGCCTGAAATTGCCAACAAATGGTTGGCAAGTTCAACTTCCTCCGGCGACTGAGGGTCATACAGTTCGCGCGCGATTGCTGTAGAAGCCCCGTAATGGAACTCGTCTATGACGATGCAGTCCCATTCAATGCCGAAAATCAATTCGTTCTTAGGCTTAGTACCGCCTGACGGTGACTTTCCAGTTGCATCCTGAAACGAAGCGAACCAAACAAATTTGTCCCTTGTACGAGCAGTTTTTTCAGCCTCTTCTTTCGTGAGTGCCGAGTCTATAAATGCCCAGTCATGGAATCTTTTATGAGTCAATAAATCTCGCTTCCACGAGTCCCTGACTGCCGGCTTGTAAGTCAGGACCAAGACCCGTGACCAGTCCATTTCCTCTGCAAGGAGGTAGGTTGTGAACGTTTTTCCAAACCGCATTTTGGCGTTCCACAAAAATTTGTCGCCCTTTGAATTGAAATATGCTGACGTCACCCTCACTGCTTCAAGCTGTTCCTCACGCGGCTCGAAGTTCTGTGTTCTGTCTAGTTCAAACCGTTGGCCTGTTCTAAGAGAAACGATCGCTGCACGAATTTCGTCAACTGAAGCAGCGAACCACTCTCCTCCCACTCTTTCTACACCTGCGCTTTCCAGAACACGGTGAACGTCTTTGTCTTGAAATTCATGCCCATAGGGATCAACAGCCAATTCAGAGTGGAAAGCTATGTTGACGCCCTCGAGATTAGGAAAAGCAGTTATGAGTTGTTCAGTGACTCTCGCTAACCCGTCTCTTTTGGAGTGCCCTACCTTGAGGGCATAAGGGCCAGACTTACCCCCTTCTCGCTTCCATGGCTTCGACGCGGAGTGCGTGTATGCGTAAAGATACTTAGTCATCGTCCAAAGTCTGCTTTCCAAATTTTGTTCCACCAGGAAGGTGTGTAAAAGGTACAGGGGAGTCGCTCGAATCGATGAAGCCACGATCAGCCACAGTCCATTCGATGTGTGCAACCTCGTCCTGATCTAGCTCGAACAAGCGATAGAGCTCTTCGTCTGTCCAAGCTCGATTCATCGGCAACAAAGGTGCGAACTTGAATCTTTCGGAAGTGACGTCTTGTGTGGTTTTTCGTTGAAGAACGAGAAACCTGACAAATTTAGTGCTCAAGTACTTTGCGTAATTCACAGTCTCTTCCTTTGAGGAAAAATGCCCCGCAACCAAATAGGTTTGGGTGCATGCAGATCCTGGGGCTAATGCGATTGGCTCTCCCAGGACCTGCAAACCCTTTACTCCAACCTTGCCACCGTAGGCCTTCGGGATGAGTACTTTAAATTTTGAAACCCACTTGCGGTGGTCACTGATCTGGTCTGGGCTGATGTGGCCGATTTTGTTCCCAAAAACGAGAGGGATGGAACCTTCAAATTCCTCGGGCTTCGAAAGCTGATAATTTGTCGTTAGGTGACCACCAAACGGGTCACGTGTGGAAACCATTTCTGCCAAATTCTTATTGAATTCCCGGTGTGACCGAACCTTATCGACTATTTGCATCCCCCTCCAGTCCCTCACAAGGACACCGTCTCCTGTTCGCAAGTCTCTGCTGCGAACCCCGGTGGACTCTCCATCGACTATTTGCTCGAACTCACAGTCTCCGTCGTGGTCTCTATCCCACAGGAAATATGAAATACCCCCTTTCACCTGTACCGTGGGAAAGATTTCACTTCCATTGGGATAATCAACCATTTTTTTCAAGCGCCTGTCGGCCAACATACGCACTCTAAATTTGTCGAGGGTTTTCCCGCTCGAAAACCATCGACTCGGGGTGATCATGAGAATGTACTTTGGCTTCATGTTGATCGCTTTATCGACAAACCTGTCGTACAAAGGGCTGATGTTTCGCGTCCGCTCACCCGTCTCGTCCTTCATACCTATCTGGTACGGGGGGTTGCCGACGATGATGTCAAACTGCATGTCTTTTCCTCCAAATGGCAATTGATTGTGCAGAAGTGGGTAAGCAAAGTTTTCACGTTCCGCGTCCACGACTCTTTTAGCTCCACCGCAAAGTGTGCAAGTGGTTTTTCCAGGCTTGTAGGCATGGTCGCCTCGCTCATACCACACGTTCCCCACATGGGAATCGAAAGGCACTAATAGCTCTCGGGCCTCTGGATCAACGACGCCTTTGCCAGTAGCGTCAATGCTCTGATACAGCGTTCTTCTCACTACCCTGCTTGTCAGTTCAGTTATTGCGCTGGCAAAAATCATGTTCTGAAGTATGTGAGTTCGTCTCCTCACAGGATCGGATTCCCAAGATTCGAGCGAGACCATGAGTCTTTTGTAAACCTCCCGCAGAAAAACACCTGATTTGGCGAAAGGGTCGCACCATCGGAGATCTGGGTTAAGCCACACTTCTTCAGGCAGCAAAGAAAGTAAGCTTCGCGCCACATGCGGAGGTGTGAGCACTTCGTCATTTGGGAGCTGAGCCAGAGTGTCTAGAACGTCAGTTAGTCCGGCGAATTCATCCCAGGGGTTCAAATCGGACAACTTTACTCCACCCTCAAAAAGTGCATCGGCTCTAAAGTGGGCAGCTCCACAAAAAATAAGTCACGCTCAGGCTCTTCAAGAAAAAAGTGTGTTCGGGTAAAAAACCCATCCTCGCCCGGCGTGTATTCGATCAGGACTATTTCAGTCGGCGAATTGATTGTGTCTCCTACCACAACGTTAGTACGAATGATCGCCTGCGCCGACTGCAGCAGAGCCTCGCTCTGTGGGTGGGTTTTAGTTGCAAGAAAATTGCTGAGACAATCTTGCAGACGCTCGCGACAGTCTGAAACGTTTGTCTCATCTATGTCTACCCCGTACAGTCCTGAAACACACTTAATGACTGAAAGCCCAAATTGACTTTCACTCATGAAGTTCGCATCGATTTCTTCAAGTCGGCGACCAAGGATCTCTACTAGGAAGTTGCCGTCCCCACATGCTGGCTCTAAAACCTTGAAGGCCGAGTTGGCCACCGCATTCGGAATCATGTCCAACATGCTGGATACAACGGAGTGGGGTGTAAAAACCTCGCCAAGGTCCTGGGCTCTTTCGGAGCTTCTCAACGATTTCCCCCTCCCTCAGTCACCATCGCGGGCCTCACGCCTGCTGATGTAACCATTGGTCTTAGATTACAGGCTTGCCGGAAAACCTATTTGCGACCAGCGAGTAACGAGTAAGGAACGTTCTATAGAGGGCAAGCTCCACCCCATAGGGATTAGATAGGGAGTGGGGTCAAAGATCCGAGCTTTGCACCCTAAACCCCCCAATGCTTTAGCAAAGTGCGCATAATCGCGAAATTATAGTTTTTTAGTCTCGATCGATTATCTGATCCTTGGATACCAGACTCATTCCAAATTCCTCGTTCTCATCGACGAACAACGCCCCCATTTCAAGGGCAAATAACAACGCCGGCTGTTTCACTTTAGAGGCGTAAATATTTTTTGTCGTTTCTAGTCGGCTATGACCTAGGCCGTCTTGAACCCTGATCCCTTCAATGCCATTATTAATAGCGATTGTGGCGGCTGAGTGGCGATAGTCGTGGATTCTGACCTCCCTGAGATCTTGAGCCTTGACCCACTTTCTAAAGCGCGCTGAGAAGTTACTGGGATATACCGGGCTGCCTCTCCTAGAAAAAAAGAGGTACTCCGGGAGCGGGATACCGTATTTACGGGCTTTAGCCTCTGATTGATCCCTGTGCCGCAATAGAGCAGCAGTAATGGGAGTCGATAAAGCTAAGGTTCTGACACCTGATTTGGTTTTTGGTGATGTGCGTTTTAGTTCTATGCGGACATACCCGCTCCTCTGAGTGACTGGCACCTCAGACAGAGACCCGTCTATCGAAATCAACCCGTTTTCAAAGTCAATGTCCTGAGCCCTAAGAGCCAATGCCTCACCTCGCCGGAGACCCAGAATTAGAATCAGGTGCATAAACAGGTCAAATTCAGTTCCCCTTGACGCCGCCAGGTGTTCTAGTGCCTCCGTGTGATCCAAAGGGTCTTTTACGTTTGTCTCGTCCT
>JAQWUU010000010.1 GCA_029241985.1 Aquiluna sp.
AGCAACCGGTGCGCGCAGTGGCACACCAGCATTTAGAAGAGCAAGAGTAGAAGCACAAACAGAACCCATTGAGGTTGAACCGTTTGAGCTAAGTGCCTCAGAAACCTGACGGATTGCATATGGGAACTCATCGCGAGCAGGAAGAACAGGCATTAGAGCGCGCTCTGCCAAAGCACCGTGACCAATTTCACGACGCTTAGGTGTACCTACGCGACCGGTCTCACCGGTTGAGTAAGGAGGGAAGTTGTAGTGGTGCATGTAGCGCTTTGACTTTTCAGGGGTCAATGCATCGAGCTGCTGCTCCATCTTCAACATGTTCAAGGTTGTAACACCGAGAATCTGGGTCTCTCCACGCTGGAAGATTGCAGAACCGTGAGTCCTTGGAATCACACCAACCTCTGAATCGATCAGACGAATATCTGCGAGTCCACGGCCATCAATACGGATGCCCTCTTTCAGAACGCGAGTACGCATTGCCTTCTTCGCGACTGCCTTGTAAGCAGCTGAGAACTGAGCCATGTCTGCTTCGCTCAGCTTGGCAACAAGCTCTTCCTTGACGCGCGCCTTGAGGGTGTCGTCAGCATCCTGACGCTCCTGCTTGTCCGCAATCTGGTAGACCTTCGCAACCTCAGCACCAGCAGCTGCTTCAACAGCAGCAAGAACCTCAGCGCTGTAAGGCAAGAACACTGGGTAGTCAGCGGTTGGCTTGGCAGCCTGGGTAGCAAGTTCGTTCTGAGCGCGAACAAGTTCCTTAATGAAAGGCTTAGCAGCCTCTAGGCCCTGAGAAACAACCTCTTCGTTAGGTGCAACAGCGCCACCAGCAATTAGGTCCCAGCTATTTTCAGTTGCTTCTGCCTCAACCATCATGATTGCGACATCATCGCCATCCATCACGCGGCCTGCAACAACCATGTTGAACACGGCGTTAGCAAGCTGAGAGTGCTTAGGGAATGCAACCCACTGACCTTCGATAAGTGCCACGCGGACACCTGCAACAGGACCTGAGAATGGCAAGCCAGCAAGCTGGGTTGACATTGAAGCTGCGTTGATTGCCACTACGTCATAAAGCTCATCTGGCTCGATTGACATTACTGTCACAACAACCTGAATCTCATTACGAAGACCATCAACGAATGACGGACGCAATGGCCTGTCGATCAGACGGCAAGCAAGAATTGCTGCGGTTGATGGACGTCCTTCACGACGGAAGAATGAACCTGGGATTTTTCCAGCCGCATACATGCGCTCTTCAACGTCAATGGTTAGCGGGAAGAAATCGAATTGATCCTTAGGGGTCTTCGATGCTGTAGTTGCCGAGAACAGCATGGTCTCGTCATCTAGGTAGACAGCCGCGGCACCAGCTGCTTGCTGGGCTAGGCGTCCGGTTTCAAAGCGCAATGTGCGCTTTCCGTACTTTCCGTTATCTATAACGGCTTCTGCGAATTTAATTTCTGGGCCTTCCATGGCCCCTCCTCTTTATTTTTCGCACGCAAAAAACCCATAATGCAATTCGCATTATTTTGTCGCGCGCTGGAGGCAATCACTCGATTGCTATTGAAGTGCTGGCCATCAGTAAAAATCTCTGGGGCCTAGACCCAGAAGCTTCCACCGAAGACCCGCCTTCGATTCTCCTAGCTACAGCCTAACGACTTGATAACGAAATGGCTAGGAACGACTAACCCCGGCATTTTATGCCGGGGTTAGTCAAAAGTTGTAGAGCTTAGCGACGAAGGCCAAGTCTTTCGATCAACTTACGGTAGCGGTTGATGTCAACCTTCTGAAGGTAACCGAGAAGGCGACGACGCTGACCGACCAAAAGCAATAGGCCACGACGCGAGTGGTGGTCGTGCTTGTGCTCTTTTAGGTGCTCGGTGAGGTCAAGGATGCGACGGCTCATGACAGCAATCTGAACTTCAGGCGAACCGGTGTCACCGGGCTTGGTTGCGTACTCTTCAATGATTGAAGTCTTAATCTTTGGATCTAGAGCCATTGCTGTTCCTTTTATCTCGTTGCGCGGCGCAATAAACCTTTTGTTTATTGCTCTATTTATCCGCGGCCGTTACACGGCAACCTTAGAAGTCTAGACAATAAGCTCAGAATTATCTAGGCGGTTGTGCCCTCATCTAAAGAATCAAGCGGTTCCGGGGAAACATACTTATTGCCATCGTAGAAAGATTTTGACTTTTTCAGCACCAATACAAAGAAAATCACGAGCACGACGGCACCGAGCGCAAAGATTGGCAAGATTAAGAAAACCAGCGCCATTAGCAGCTCGGCAGAGAACTCTTGGCCGGTTGGGTAGTCATTAATCAGCGTGACAGCACCGATGGTCGAAAAGATGCCGTAGGCAAAGGGCACGATCCACAAAAACAACCACTTCGCGCTATATCCGCCGTCGTGAAGGCGCCTGGCAAGAATGGAAAGATTTGGCAGCAAGAGGCCAAGTGAGGATATTGTGGTCAGAGGTGTGAAATCGTTTCCAAAAGACTGAATGTCTGTTGCGAAGTCGCCGGTGGTCACAGCAGCGGGCCAGATCGCTCCCTCAATAGTGACAAGAACAATCGCTAGCAGGAAAGTAAACAGAAACCAGTACCAGAACTCTCTTCTTGAGGCATTGCCCTTGAAGTTGATGTAGTTTCTAAAACCGCTTTTGATTGCTCCGACGAAAGACATGTTTTCCAGCCTACTCCCCCAGAACCTCTTCGCAGGCCTGGACGTCCGCCGCTATCTGATTTATCAGAACCTCCATGGATTCAAATTTTGCCCAGGGCCTAACCTGCTCAACAAATTCTGCAGTCACCACAAGGTCATAAAGATCTAGGTCGTCACGCCCGATGACATGGGACTCTAAAAGCCTGGGGACCTCTTCAATGGAATCATTTGTTCCCACCGAGTGTGCTGCAGGGTACCGAATGCCATCTGCGTGCAGCCAGCCAGCATAAACACCATCGACTGGCAATAGGCCTTCGCTAGATCTGGCGAGATTGGCGGTTGGAAAGCCGATTGAACGACCGATCTTTCTACCGTGCTCAACAATCCCCTCGTACTCATGATTTCTTCCAAGCATCACTGAGGCAACATCAACCTTGCCTGCCAAAAGCGCAGTCCTGATTGCAGTGCTAGAAACCGGGACCTCACCAAACATCACAGAAGGAATCGCCCTGGCTTGGAAACCGTAAGTCTTTCCGAGTTCCTTAAGCGTTTCGATGTTGCCAGAACCTTTGACCCCAAACCTAAATCCGTTTCCAATCAAGACAAGCTTTGCTCGCATAGGAACAAGGTGCTGAACCACGAACTGTTCTGGAGTTAGCATCGCCAGCATTTGATCAAATTCGATTGTCACCAGGGCATCGACACCAAGTGCAGAAAGAAACCTAGCCTTCTGGGTTGGACCAATTAGCGAGGCGGGCTCAGTCCCCGGGTTCAGTATCGCGTCCGGGTGTTTGTCAAAAGTCAGAACTGCTGCCGATAGGAGCTGCTCTTCAGATGCTTGCACAAGTTCGTGGATGAGCTGTTGGTGACCCAAGTGGACCCCATCAAATTTGCCAATCGCGACAGCAGTGGCTGCAAAGTCTGCCGGAAGATCAGTTGTCTTAAGCTGAAGCACTTCGCCTCCTCAGCCAGATCAAACCAAGAATAGGGAGCAAAAGCGGGATGAAGGCATAGCCCACTCCGAAGCCAGACCAGACAGAAGGGTGGGCAAACCATGCAGGAAGCGCAATCGAGAGACCTCCAACCAACAACACACCTACAAGTTCAAACAAAACTGCAACTTTTGCTAACCTCGCAAACTTCTGGCCTCTAGCAAGTGCGATTGTCGCGACAATGTACACCCCGGCACTCATGGCGGAAAGCAAGTAGGCGATTGGTGCGTCATTGAATTCCGTGGCCAATTGAAAGCCTGCGCGGGCCGAAGCCGAGATGGCGAAAACGCCATAGACCGCGATTAGCAGCCTGCCGATACCCAGAGAGCTCTTCATTTATTCACCAAGTCCCAAGTTTAGACAACGAAAGGATTCTCTCCGGTCCAAATTTGATTCATCCTCACCAACATCACAGCTATCACGAGCAGCGATGCCCCCATGATTACTGTCGACCATCGGTCGCGCTCAACCAAAGCCCAAATTACTCCGCCGAGTGGGATTATCAGAGCGACAATCAAGTAGCCAAAGAACTCCCAAGTGTCGATTGCGGCGGTTTGACCGCCAAATACCAGCACCGCAGAAAGAATCAACTGAACGACCAATCCAGCTTCCACTGAAGCTGCAATCGAAAGCGAGAGACCACTCGGGCCTCTTCTGAATAACCCCATCGAAATCAGCAGCAGTCCTGCCCCGAATGAATACCAGGCCAAGATGTAAAAGTATATTTCGATCATTGATCCACCTGGAAGACTGCCATTGACTTGAAGAAATCCCCGGCGGGTTCTGCCAATGCGACAAGCTGGTCGTTTCTAGTGAGCGCAACCACGGCACTTTTGGAATCGAGCTGAATTTGCTTGCCGTGACGAAGATCTGTTTCCTGCTGCTCCAAAATCTCGCAGGATTCAAATAGCCTGCTTGCCGCGTCCTTCAAGTCAATCAGTACTGGCTCTGCCGTCATTTCACTTGCGCTTTCGACCGAAAAGTCCGCAATGCTAGTGCGCCTAAGTGCTATCAAATGGCCACCAACACCCAGTGCGATCCCTATGTCTCTGGCAAGCGCCCTGATGTAGGTTCCTGTGCTGCAAGACACCTCAACATCGAAATCCGCTAGGCCATCGTGGTAACGGACTTGATTGGTTCTCGAAAAAGTATCGATTGTTATCGTCTTGGCCTTCAGTTGAACGTCTTTGCCGGCTCGAACTAAATCGTAGGCCCTTGCGCCATCGACCTTTTTTGCGCTGACACTCGAGGGAACCTGATCGAATGTTCCGGTGAGCTTCTGGATTTCAGAATCGATTTGTTCCTCGGAAATATTGCTGGCATCTTTTTGCTCCAGCACTTCAGATTCAGCGTCATCGCTAACTGTCGCTTGGCCCAAACGGATCGTCGCGGTATAAGACTTATTGGACCCCAGTAAATACTGCAGCAACTTTGTGCCCTGGTTGACTCCAAGTATTAGGAGCCCGGTCGCCATCGGGTCAAGGGTTCCAGCGTGACCGACCTTGCGCGTGCCCAATACGCCACGCATTTTTGCGACCACGTCGTGCGAGGTCCAGTCCTTCGGCTTATCTACAAGGACGAGGCCGCTAGACACTAGTCCGCCTGCGGCTTTTGAACATACGGGTCGGCGTCGCCGGCGTGCTTGGAGGCTTTAGCCAGCTTTTCAAGCTCACTGTCGCGGCGTTTTGCCTCTGCTAGCAAGTCATTCAGGTCGCTTGCGATTTCCGGAACCTCGTCAAGAATCAGCTCCAGGGTTGGAGTCAGACGAATACCCAGCTGCTTGCCGATTTCACCCTTCAGGCGACCGGTGTTTTTGTGCAAGATCTCAACAGACCTTGCCTTTTCAACATCGGTACCGAAAACGGTGAAATACAGCTTCGCCTGCATCAAGTCGGGTGTCACCTTGGCGCCGGTAAAAGTCACGAATCCAAGATCTGGGTCCTTGACTACTTTTGTGAGCGCTCCTGCAGCCAATACCTTGATGCGCTCAGCAAGCCTGGGCGCGCGGGCGTTATCTACCATTAGGTCCTCGGCTTCTCAACCATCTCGTAGGTTTCAATAACGTCATCAACCTTGACGTCGTTGAACGACCCAAGGCCAATTCCACACTCGTAGTCAGCCTTGACCTCGGTGGCATCGTCCTTGAAGCGCTTAAGAGATTCAACCTTGAGGTTGTCTCCAATTACTTCGCCGCCACGTAAGACTCTCGCCATGGCGTTTCGGCGCATTAGGCCGCTGCGCACATAAGAACCTGCGATGAGTCCGAACTTGGAAGACTTGAAGACCTCGCGGACCTCCGCTGTTCCAAGCTGAGCTTCTTCGTATTCAGGCTTGAGCATTCCCTTGAGTGAATTCTCGATGTCCTCAAGAACGTTATAGATAACGGTGTAGTGACGAACATCGACACCCTCACGGTCAGCTCGTTCCTTGGCCTTGTTGTCAGGGCGAACGTTGAATCCAATAATTACAGCCGAGTCAACAGTTGCAAGGTTCACATCAGATTCAGTAATCGCACCAACACCGCGGTGGATGATTCGAAGCTGTACCGAATCATCGATCTCAATCTTGAGAAGGCTGTCTTCAAGTGCTTCAACGGCACCCGAAACATCTCCCTTGATAATCAAGTTCAACGACTCAACCTTGCCGTCTTCCAGAGCCTTGGTGAAGTCCTCGAGAGACAGCTTCTTGCGAGTCTTGGCCAGTAGCGCGTTTCTGTCAGCAGCTTCACGCTTCTCAGCTATCTGCCTTGCCTGACGTTCGTCTGATGCCACAACGAATGTGTCACCGGCCCTTGGTACCGACTGCAATCCAAGCACCTGCACGGGCCTCGAGGGTGTTGCGGAAGTTACAGGATCGCCATTCTCGTCGAACATTGCTCGGACTCTTCCGTGCGCTGCACCGGCGATAATCGCATCTCCAACCTCGAGGGTTCCAGATTGAATCAGAACGGTTGCAACAGACCCGCGACCCTTGTCCAAGTTCGCTTCAATTGCTACTCCTCGAGCAGCCTTGTCAGGGTTTGCACGAAGATCGAGTGAGGCATCAGCAGTCAAAAGGACAGCGTCAAGCAGTTTGTCAATGCCATCGCCCTTTAGAGCAGATACGTCAACAAACATCACATCGCCACCAAACTCTTCAGCAACAAGGCCGAATTCGGTAAGCTGCTGGCGAATCTTGGCAGGGTTGGAATCAGGCTTATCCACCTTGTTCACGGCCACCACAATTGGAACCTGAGCAGCTTGCGCGTGGTTAAGAGCTTCGATGGTCTGAGGCATAACCCCGTCATCGGCGGCAACAACCAAGATTGCAATGTCAGTTACCTGAGTACCTCTGGCACGCATAGCGGTGAACGCCTCGTGACCCGGTGTATCAATGAAAGTAATCGCGCGATCTTTTCCTTCGTGAGTCGCATGAACCTGGTAGGCACCAATGTGCTGGGTTATTCCACCGGCCTCACTTGCAACTACGTTGGCGTTCCTAATGGAGTCAAGCAACCTAGTCTTACCGTGGTCAACGTGACCCATTACAGTCACAACCGGTGGTCTTGGAGCTAGATCTTCATCATCTTCTTCTTCGATACCGGTTGAGATATCGAGACCGAAGCCGTCGTAGAGCTCTCGCTCTTCGTCCTCAGGTGAGACAACTTCGACCTTGTAGCCGAGCTCTTCTCCAAGAATTTGGAAGGTCTCTTCGTCTAGCGACGCAGTGGCAGTTGCCATCTGTCCCAGTGCGAACAAAACCGTAATCAGCTGACCTGCATTGGTGCCAATCTTGTCTGCAAAGTCTTGAATTGAAGCACCTCTGCGCACACGGATAACGGTTGTGCCGTCACCGCGTGGCACAACTGCGCCACCGAGGCTAGGCAGTGATCTTTGCTCAAATTCTTCGCGCTTTGTTCTCTTAGACTTGCGAGATTTGCCTCGAGAGCCACCTTTACCGAACGCTCCGGCAGTTCCCGCACCTCGGCCACCGCGGCCAGGTCCCGGTCTTCCACCACTCGGGGCGCCAAAGCCTGGCGCTCCACCCGGACGTGGTGCTGTCGACCCTGGCGCTCCGCCTGGTCTCGGGGCTCCGCCTGGTCTTGGTGCTCCGCCTGGTCTTGGTGCTGCACCAGGTCGCGGTGCTCCGTCAGTGCGACGGCCCATGCCCTGGTTTGATGCAAACGGGTTGTTTCCAGGTCTAGCCATTGGGCGAGGAATGCCCATGCCCTGGTTGGAAGAAAAAGGATTGTTGCCAGGTCTTGGTGTGCCAAGAATTGTGCTCGCGGATTTCGGCTCGCTTGGAGCCTCTTCAGTTTCAGCTGGCTTCGAAACTTCCGCTTCAGGAGCCGGGGTCTCCGCCTTTGGTCCAGGCTTTGGCGCTGCGGGAGCATCTGCTGTGGGCTCCGCGGCCGCAGGCTTTTCAGCTGCTGGCTTTGCCTTGACTGGTTCTTTCTTTACTGGCTTTTCAACGTTTGGAAACGCCTCTCGGAGCTTGATTGCAACCGGTGGTGTGATTGTTGAAGAGCCGCCTTTGACGTACTCGCCAAGCTCTTCTAATTTTGCCAATGCGACCTTGGTATCAATCCCAAGTTCTTTAGCTATGTCGTATACGCGTGGAAGCGCCACTTTTTATCTCCTGTTCGGGGCCTACCCAAACAGGGAAGGCCTTAGTTCTGAGCGGGTCTCATTTCGAGAAACTCATTTTGTGTCAGCCATATTTTCTGCCTGATTCCTAAGCCATGCCTCGATGAATTCCAAATTGGAATCCCCCAGGGCGCGTGTTAAACCTTTTCGATCAATCGCAATCTCAACGCAATTTTTGTGAACCCAAGCCCCTCGGCCCAAAAGCTTTCGCTCCGAATCAATCAAGAGGCTGCCATCCACTGAAACAACTTTGAGAAGGCGCTTCATCGAATCTCGTTGGCGGCAGCCAACACAGGTCCGAATAGGCTCCATTCTAGGACCTCTATTCAAATCGCGCTATCCCTCTAGGATGCTATCTGGCTGAATGTCGATCTTCGCTCCCGTTAGCTTCGCGGCGAGACGGGCATTTTGGCCTTCTTTTCCAATGGCCAAAGACAGTTGGAAGTCAGGCACCAGCACACGAACGGCCTTGGTTGCGGCATCGAGGATAAAGCTATCCGACACCCTTGCAGGAGACAACGCTTGCGCCACAAAAGTAGCCAGGTCCTCTGAGAAATCAACAACGTCAATCTTTTCATCGTGTAATTCAGCGCTAACCGCCCGCACCCGCTGACCTAGTTCACCAATACAGGCACCCTTTGCATTGATGCCGGCTTCCTTGGCAATAACTGCAATCTTGGTGCGATGTCCCGCTTCTCTGGCAACCGAGGCAATCTCTACCTGACCCGATGCAACCTCAGGAACCTCCATTGCAAAGAGCTTCCTTACGAGCCCAGGATGGGTCCTCGAGACTGTGATTTGCGGGCCGCGAGTTCCCATTTGAACACTCGTGACATAGACCCTTAGGCGACTTCCATGCGCATATTCTTCGGTCGGAACCTGCTCCTCAGGTGGCATAAGAGCTTCAATGGAACCCAGGTTAATGTAAACCATGTGCGACCGTTGACCCTGCTGGATCTGACCTGAAACAATGTCGCCCTCTTTGCCTTTGAACTCGCCCAAAAGGCCCTCGTCGGAAATCTCCCGCATCCGCTGTGCAATAACCTGCTTCGCGGCATAGGCCGCAACTCTTCCAAACCCCTCTGGGGTTGCCTCTTCTTCACCCACAGGTTGTTCTTCTTCGTCCAAAACGGGTTGATAGATATTGACGTGACCGGTCTTGCGGTCAAGTTCAGCTCTGGCTCCAGCAACAGGTTCTTCTGCACTTTTTTGGAATGCGGCGAGAATTGCAGCCTCAATAATGAGAACTAATTCCTCAAAGGGAATCTCTCTTTCACGCTCTAACAGTCGGAGAACTTGTAAATCGATGTCCATGGCTCGCCTCTTTTTTCTGTTTTAGCGCTTCGCAATCAGCTCGGCTATGGCTGAGTCTATCTTGACTTGAGACCTCTCACCGCTCGCGCGATCCCAAAGCTCGACTTCACCGTCTTGAACTCCGCGTCCACAGATGATTATCCAAGGGTTTCCAATTAATTCAGCATCCGCGAACTTCACTCCGGGGCTAACCTTTGCTCGATCATCCAGCATCACAGTCAGGCCATGGCCTTCAGCTTGGGCTGTCAGCATCTCTGCTACTTCAAATGCGAGTTCATCCTTGCCAGCTGCAATCACGTGAAGGTTGGCGGGGGCCACAGAGTCTGGCCACATTAGACCCTTGTCGTCATGAAAGGCCTCAGCAATTACAGCAACAAGCCTTGTAACGCCAATTCCATAGGAACCCATTGTCACAGTCACGAGCTTGCCGTTTGAATCCAGCACCTTTAGATCGAGTGCTTCGGCATACTTTCTTCCCAACTGGAAAACGTGACCAATTTCAATTCCTCTCGCTAACTCCAGCGGCCCAGATCCATCTGGCGCCGGGTCACCGGGCAATATCTCTGCGACGTCAGCAATGCCGTCGGATCGAAAGTCTCTGCCGGCCGCTAGGTGCCAGACATGAACCTGGTCTTTATTTGCCCCTGTGACCCAGGAGGTTCCATCGGCAACCCTCGGGTCAATTAGGTACTGAATCTTGGATTCAGCCTCCAAGCCCAAGAACTGCTTGCCGTCTTTGGTCGGACCGATATAGCCCTTGACCAGATTTGGATGCTTTTTGAAGTCTTCCTCGGTCGCCTGTTCGACGTCCAGACCAAACCACGCCTCAGCCCTCTTGTAATCAACCTCTCGATTACCCGGGAGGCCAACAATTACGAGCGAGCGCTTGCCATCCGCGGCAATAAGGGCCAGCACCACGTTTTTGAGCGTGTCGGCTGCGGCCCATGAGCCAGTTGACTTCGGATGGTTCTCGTTTGAAAACTTAACCAGCGTTTCGATGGTTGGAGTTCCAGGAGACGAATGCTCTGCGGCTTGCTCGGTGGGTTCAGCAACTGCAGGTGACTTCTCAAATCTCACGGCTTCGACATTTGCAGCAAAACCAGTCGCCGACCTTACAAAGGTGTCCTCCCCAATTTCAGAGGGACTCAAAAACTCCTCGGACTTGGAACCACCCATGGCTCCAGCATCTGCGCTCACAATTACATACTCGAGGTTGAGACGGCTGAAAATGCGTTCGTATGCGTCGCGCTGAGCTTGATAAGAAACATCTAGACCTTCATCAGAAACGTCAAAGCTATACGCATCCTTCATCACAAACTCGCGACCGCGAAGTAGTCCCGCACGCGGTCTTGCCTCATCGCGATACTTGTTCTGAATCTGGTAAATGCTCAACGGCAGATCTTTATAGGAGCTGTAGAGATCCTTCACGAGCAATGTGAACACTTCCTCATGGGTTGGAGCAAGTAAGTAGTCCGCGTCCTTGCGATCCTTTAGGCGAAAGATGTTGTCGCCATATTCTTCCCAGCGGCCAGTGACCTCGTAGGGCTCTTTTGGCAATAGCGCTGGGAAAAACACCTCTTGGGCGCCGGCAGCAGCCATTTCTTCGCGAACAATTTGTTCAATCTTGTTTTTTACCGCCAAACCAAGCGGCAACCAACTAAAAACACCGGGCGCAGCGCGGCGGACGTAGCCTGCGCGAACAAGCAATCGGTGGCTTTCGACCTCTGCATCGGCAGGGTCTTCGCGAAGTGTTCGAAGAAATAAGGTACTCAGGCGTAATGGCATGAGCACAATGTTAGCTACTTGCTGACGCTAACCTGCGCTGTTCCGATAAGTGCGCTGTCCATTTCGGCTGCAATTCGGTTGGCCTCTTCGATCAGTGTGGCCACAATCTCTGACTCTGGAACTGTCTTGATGATTTCACCCTTGACAAAAATCTGGCCTTTGCCGTTTCCTGATGCCACTCCAAGGTCAGCCTCTCTTGCTTCGCCTGGACCGTTTACGACGCATCCCATGACAGCTACGCGAATCGGAACTGTCAGGTGAGACAAGCCCTCAGTCACGTCGTTTGCAAGCGTGTAAACGTCAACCTGTGCCCTACCGCAGGATGGGCAGGAAACGATTTCAAGCTTTCGTGGTCTTAAGTTTAGGCTTTCCAAAATCTGAGAGCCAACCTTGATTTCCTCAACGGGAGGCGCTGATAGTGAAACCCTGATGGTGTCACCGATTCCCTTTGCTAGCAGTGCTCCGAATGCAACAGAAGACTTGATTGTTCCCTGGAACGCAGGTCCTGCCTCAGTTACACCTAAATGCAGCGGCCAGTCGCCTCGCTCAGCAAGCTGCTCGTAAGCCTTGACCATGACCACGGGGTCGTTGTGCTTCACTGAAATCTTAAAGTCATGAAATCCATGCTCTTCAAAAAGACTCGCCTCCCAAACCGCTGACTCAACAAGCGCCTCTGCAGTTGGTTTCCCATATTTTTGCAGCAGTCTAGGGTCAAGCGACCCAGCATTTACGCCGATTCGAATCGAAATACCAGCATCCTGGGCGGCCTTTGCAATAGCACCGACTTGGTCGTCAAACTTTCTAATGTTGCCCGGGTTCACACGAACTGCACCGCAGCCGGCATCAATTGCCTGAAAAACGTATTTGGGCTGGAAGTGAATGTCTGCAATCACTGGAATCTGAGAGCGCTTTGCAATTACCTTGAGCACATTTGCATCATCTGAGGTCGGGACAGCAACACGCACAATGTCACAGCCGGTGGCAGTGAGCTCGGCAATTTGCTGCAGCGTGCCGTTGATGTCTGTGGTCTGCGTAGTGGTCATCGACTGAACTGAAATGGGTGCGTCGCCGCCAACCGGCACCTTACCAACCATGATTTGTCTGGTCTTTCGACGAGGTGCGATGGTTGGTGGTGGACCTACTGGCAGTCCAAGATTTACAGCTGGCACGTAATACCTCTCGTGTGTTCAAAGGATTGCAACAACTAAGAACCCAAGTTACTTCCTAACCCAACTGAATCGGGTTAATAATGTCCGCCAAAATCAGAATGACGCCGGTGAGGATCAAAAGCATCCAAACTGCATAGGCAAGCGGCAGAGCCTTTGCGGTGTCAATCGGTCCAGGGTCGGACCCACTTACAAGCTTAGTGATTCTTCGCTTACCGCTTTCGTAGAGGGCACCAGCAACATGGCCGCCGTCAAGCGGCAGAAGTGGCAGCAAATTGAACACAAATAACGCCAAATTCAAGGAGCCAATCAGCAGCAGCAAGCTTGCCAGTTTGGCGCTCACCGAAATATCAGCCGCCGTGAGCTCTCCAGCTAACTGCCCCACACCAAGAATTGAAACAGCCCCGTTTGGGTCTCTATCGGCTACTCCAAATGTGCTCTGGGCAACCTTATAGACCTGCGCGGGCAAATCTGCGACGAAAGCCAGCATCCCCCCGGTGGCAGTCAGTGAAAATTGAAAAGAATCCTGAATACTCATTGGAGTCATCTTTGACGCCAATTGGATTCCAAGTATTGGTCGAAGCTCAGTAATCGGATTTCCTGCCGCATCAAGAGCCAATCCGCCAGAGTCTAAAAATACTTGGGTTTCAATAAAAGCTGGGCTAAGCGTTAGTTCGCGCTCGCTGCCATCTCGAATCACCGTCAAAGTCGATGAGCTGGTCAGGTTTTTGTTCAGCTGAGCCACCACCTCTGTCCAGCTGATCACGGGTTGGCCATTTGCCATTGACACGGTGTCGCCGGGCAGCATGCCTGCTAAGAGCGCTGGAGATTCTGGGGCTCCAGAGGGGCAAGCACCATTGGCGTCTGCTTCGACGCATTGGTAGACCTTGTTGACGGTCAAGGTGCTTTGCATCGTTCCGATACCACTCAGGGCAACCAGAATCAGCAGCACACCAAGGAGTAAGTTCATCAGAGGTCCACCAAGCATGATGGTTAGTTTTCTTGGAGCCGAGAGCTTATAAAACTGCCGATCTTCGTCGGCCTCTGAAATGCCTTCTCGAACCTGCTGTCTTGCTTCTTTTATCCAAGTAGAGAATGGGCCCCTGTAGGGCTTGGATTCCGGTGGATACATTCCTGTCATCAGGATGTAGCCACCGAGCGGAATTGCCTTAATGCCGTATTCGGTGTCACCCTTTTTCCAAGACTTTACCGTTGGGCCAAATCCCACCATGTACTGGTTTACGCGAACTCCAAAAATTTTCGCTGGGACCAAGTGACCTATTTCATGCAACCCAATTGACAGCGCAATGCCGATGAGCACCACTGCAATTCCGGCTAGGTATAAAAGAAGGTCAATCACGTTATAAGGCTAACCAATCGGGGCACACTTAGCGCTTTGCTATCAGCGAATTGGCTGCTTGTCTTGCCCATGTCTCTGCCGCGAGGACTCCATCAAGACTGAGAACCTCGGCAGAATGCATGTCAAGAACTGCCTCGATTGTGTCTGTGATGCCTAAGAATGAAAGCTTGCCGTTGTGGAATGCCTCGACCGCCTCCTCGTTTGCAGCGTTGTAGACGGCAGGAAAAGTCAGGCCCGCTTTTCCAACTTGGCGAGCAAGTTTCACGGCCGTGAATACATCCTCGTCAAGTGGCTCGAAATCCCAAGACTGTACCTTGGTGAAATCCAGGGGTCTGGTTGATCCAGACAGACGTTCCGGCCAGCCCATGGCATAGCCGATGGCTAGCTTCATGTCAGGCTCTGAGGCTTGAGCAATAACTGAGCCATCATGGAACTCGACCATTGAGTGCACTATGGACTGTCTGTGGACCGTGACTGCAATTTGGTCAAAAGGGACGCCAAAAAGCAGATGCGCTTCTATGACTTCAAGGCCCTTATTGACCATGGTTGCAGAGTTAGTAGTTATGACTTTTCCCATTGTCCAGGTCGGGTGCTTTAGCGCCTGCTCGGGAGTGACATTCGCGAGTTGCTGCCTTGTCCAGTTTCTAAATGGGCCGCCGGATGCTGTGAGAATAAGCTTTGAAACCTCAGAGGGGCCGCCCGATAAAAGACACTGCGCGATTGCCGAATGCTCAGAGTCAACCGGCTGAATCTGGCCTTGGCCTGCAATGTCAGTAACCAAGGAGCCTCCGACAATGAGGGATTCCTTATTTGCCAGAGCTAGCCTTGAGCCGGCCTTCAGGGATGCCAGCGTGGCAGCAAGCCCAGCGGATCCCGTGATGCCATTCACGACAACATCCGCGCCAATGCTGGCGGCGAGCTCGGCTGCCTTTTCTGGGCCGACCGCAACTACGTCATCGGGAAGCGAAAATTCTATTTTTTGGGATGCCAAAAGCTCGGCATTTGAGTTACCAGAAATCCCGACCAGCTTGAATTTGTCTGGGTTTGCCCGAATCAGATCAAGAGTCTGAGTGCCGACGGAACCTGTTGAGCCGAGTACTAAAACAGTGCGCATTCACAAAAGCTTAGAACGCTCGAGTGATGAACCGCGTTTGGAACACAAAAACGGACCTAATGTATCTAGAATTAGACGCATGAGCCTTGAGCAAAAGCGAATCCTAAACACCGTCATTCCAGGACCAAAATCTGCAGAACTGCAGAAGCGTCGAAGCGCCGCCGTGTCATCTGGAGTGGGCACGATGTTGCCAGCTTTCATTGAACAAGCTCACGGTGCGATCCTGAAGGACGTTGACGGCAATCAGCTAATCGACCTGGGAACGGGAATTGGCGTGGTAACCATTGGCCACACCAATGAGGGTGTTGTTGATGCGGTTCAGAAACAGGTCGCCGCCTTCACTCACACGTTGTTCACTGTTACGCCCTATGAGAAGTATGTTCGCGCCGCAGAGCTTCTCATCAAGCACTCCCCCGGATCCTTTGCCAAGAAGGCTGCCTTTTTTAATTCCGGAGCCGAAGCCGTTGAGAACGCGGTGAAAATTGCTAGGCGTGCAACCGGAAGGCACGAAATTGCAGTTTTCGACCACGCTTACCACGGTCGCACGAGCCTCACGATGGCAATGAACTTCAAAGCCCACCCCTACGCGACTGGATTCGGTCCGCTTCCTGGAAGCGTGAACCATGCCCCAATGAGCTACCCGTTTAGAGACCCTGAGGGTCTAACAGGTGAGCAAGCCGCGGCAAGAGCAATCACTTACTTGGAAAAACGAGTGGGCGCCACGCAATTGGCTGCGCTATTCATCGAGCCAATCCAAGGTGAAGCCGGGTTCATTGTTCCAGCCCCTGGATTCCTCAGAACCCTCGGCGCTTGGTGCAAAGAAAACGGCATAGTCATGGTCGCCGATGAGGTTCAAAGTGGCATGGCAAGAACTGGAAAGTGGTTTGCTAGCCAGTGGGAAGAAGGCTTTGAGCCGGACCTTGTCACAGTTGCCAAGGGCATAGCCGGTGGAATGCCACTTTCCGGTGTCGTTGGGCGTGCTGAAATCATGGACGCGGCTCACGCAGGCGGACTCGGTGGCACCTTCGGTGGCTCCCCGACCGCCCTCGCTGCTGCAGTTGCAGTGATGGAGCAGTTCGAACAGGGCAACTGGCTTAATAGAGCCACTGAAATCGGTGAGCTTATTTCAACTCGGCTGAATGACATGAAAACAAAGTTTCCGGTTATTGGTGAAGTTAGAGGCGTTGGCGCAATGCAGGCCGTGGAATTTATTGAGCCCGGAACGCTGAATCCGAACCAGGCCGTGAGTGATGCAATGCTAAAGCACTGTCATTCAAACGGTGTTGTTCTCCTAAACGCTGGAACCTACTCAAATGTCATCAGGATGCTGCCGCCATTGTCAATTTCGGACGAACTTCTACATGACGCACTCGATGTTTTTGAACAGGGTCTGGCTTCCCTAAGTTAGAGCAAGAAGAACATCCAGAACAACAAACCCAAAGGTAATTAATTCAATGCAGAAATATCAGGATCGAAATCGTTTAGCTGAGCTCTTCCAAAAAGAAGTTGCTGTATACACTGCAAAACACCCAGCCTCAGAAATCGCGCATGAGGGCGCCCAGGAATCGCTCCTTAACGGCGTCCCAATGCTCTGGATGGCTAAGTGGCCGGGACCTTTCCCGATTTATGTAGACAGCGCTAAGGGTGCTCGCTTCCAGGATCTAGACGGCAATGAATTCACCGATTTTTGCCTCGGCGACACCGGTGCGATGTCAGGGCATGCCCCGGATGCAACAGTTAGAGCCGTGCAGGAGCAAATAGCCAAGGGCGCAACCTTCATGCTTCCCACCAAAGATGCGTCCATAAACGGCGAGATTTTGTCAGAACGATTTGGAGTTCCTAAGTGGCAATTCACGCTAAGCGCCACAGATGCCAACCGCCACCTCATTAGGTTTGCCAGGCAGGTAACTGGGAGGCAAAAGATTGCAGTTCACGATTACTGCTACCACGGAAGTGTTGACGAGACTTTTGCCGTTCTAGACGAGCAGGGAAACACTGTTTCAAGACCAAACAACATTGGTAAGCCGACAGCGCTCTCAAACACTACGATCTCGCTCCCATTCAATGACCTGGACGCAGCCGAGCGGGCCTTTGCATCGGGTGAAGTGGCACTGCTTTTGATTGAGCCAGGACTGACAAACATTGGCATTGTGCTGCCCGAACCAGGCTACCTAGAGGGCCTCCAAGAACTTTGCCGAAAATACGAAGTAATTTTCGCGCTGGATGAAACCCACACCCTGTCAGCGGGCATCGGTGGGATAACCAAACGCGACAACTTAGCCCCCGACGCTGTAGTGCTTGGAAAAACTATTGGAGGAGGTGTGCCAGTGGGTGCACTCGGTTTCTCTTCCGAGCTAGCAAGTCGAATAGCTAGCAATCTTGAGCTTGAGAGCATCGATGTAGGCGGTGTCGGCGGCACTCTGGCTGGGAATGCACTATCGATGGCTGCGGTCCGAGCAACCCTGCAAGAAGTCCTCACCGAAGAGAACTTTGTGAAAATGGAAGAGCTCGCTGTTTTGTGGCAGCAAAACACTCAGCGCATTATTGATGAGCACAAGCTTGACTGGCAGGTTTCCAGAATCGGATGCCGCGGTGAATACAGCTTCCGCGCCACAGCACCTCTGACTGGAGCCGAGGCCCACGAAGCTGAAGATTTTGAGCTGGGCCAATTCCTTCAGCTCCACGCAATCAACAGCGGGATTCTTATGACACCATTTCACAACATGATTTTGATATCACCGGCAACCACCGAAGAGGATGTTGAGAAGCACCGCGTGCATTTTCAGTCGGCGGTTGAAGCGCTATTTGGATAGCTTTCGCTGCTTCAAGCTTGATCTAACCTGAACCGCAATCACAATTGCCATAGCAACTAGGAAAACCGCCGAACCGACCACATTCGCCTCCGGTGGAATGCCCCTTGCGGCAGCCGTGTAGACGAACTTCGGGAAAGTGTCGACAGCCCCCGAGTTGAACTGGGTGATTATGAAATCGTCAAAACTAAGAGCAAACGCCAGCATCGCAGCGGCCAAAATTCCCGGCAACAGCAAGGGGAAGGTGATCCTTCTAAAAACCTGCGTCGGACTGGCATATAAATCTCTTCCAGCTTCTTCAAGCGCCGGATCCAGGGTTGCAACGCGAGCCTTCACGGTAACAACCACAAAGCTCAGCGTAAACATGACATGGGCAATGATTACAGTTGAAAGACCCTTGTTCCATCCAAAATCAAGGAACTGAGCCGCGAGACCGGCTCCCATTACGACCTCGGGAGTTGCAAGAGGTAAGAACAGCAACAGGTTCGTCGCGCTGCGGAACTTGAATCGATAGCGAACAAGAGCAATCGCGATCATGGTGCCCAATGTGGTGGCAATGAGCGTTGCGGTCACGGCAATCAAAATAGAGTTTCCAAAAGCGCTGCAGACATCGGCCTGATCACAGACGTTTAGCCAGTTGTCCAGCGTGAAGCCGCGCCAGATGATGTTGGATTTTATCGAGTCGTTAAAGGAAAAGACGAAGGTGTAACCGATGGGAATCATCAAAAACAAAAAAGTTAGAAACACGTAGGTTGGCAACAGAAACTTGCCCAGAGAAAACTTGGTCATAGCAAATCATCCGTTCCGCTTCGCTTTACATAAGCAGAGACCAAAACAACAATTGTTGCCATTAGCATCACAGATAATGCAGACGCGGTCGGGTAGTCCTGGATCCTGAGGAAGTTTGCCTCCACAACGTTTCCAATCATCGCTGTATCCGGACCTCCTAGGAAGTCCCGGCTTGCGACCACGTAGTCGCCGCTGATTGGGATAAAGGTGAGCAGTGTTCCCGAGATGATTCCAGGCATCGATAGTGGGAATGTAATCTTTCGGAACGTGCGAGCCGGGCTTGCGTAAAGGTCAGAGCCAGCCTCAACCAATCGAAGGTCTAAGCGGTCTAGGTTTGCATAAATGGGCAGCGTCATAAAAGGGATGAAGTTATAAACAAGCCCAAAGACAACTGCGAAATTTGTTCCGATTATGTAACTGTCTGACCCAAAGATCCCAACGTCTTTCAGCAGATTTACAATCAGAGAATCATTTGAAAATATCTGCTTCCAAGCAAATGTTCGCAACAGAAATGAAATGAAGAACGGTGCCACAACCAGGGTAAGCAGAATTCCCTTGAGTAGTGGTCTATCCCTTGCCCGAACCGCGATGAAGTACGCGATGGGGTAGCTGATTGCCAACGCTAAAACGGTTGCAAGCAGAGCGAAGCTGAAGGATCTAAAAATCTGAGGTGCGTACTGCGTTATGGCATAGGCGTAGTTGCCAAATTCCACTCCAAGGTCGTACCTTCCGATACCTCCGGAAAGGCTCGGCTGTTTCAGGGATGTGATGATAAGAGAGATTAGTGGCGTGATAAAAAACAGCGCTAGATAAAAGAGGCCTGGAAGTAGTAACCAGAGTGCAACCCTGCCGCCCTTGGTTGGATTCTGGTCTTTGGTGGGAGCCTGAGATCCAAATGCTACGAATGCCATTACTCGGCTTCTTCTGCTCCGGAGGGAAGATCTGCAAGCCCAAAGCTGTGCTCCACCTTCCAGCTAACAAACACCTTGGCGCCAAGTTCGATTACCGGCGACCTGCCAACGTTTTGGGCAAAGACTGTAATTTCACCAACATCTGGAATGTCAATTTGATACTGGTTTGAAACACCAGTGAATCGAATGTCAGTTATTTCACCGGGACCGAGAATGTTCAAGCCTGAAGTGGCTGCCGGTTCTTCCTCGTGGAAGTTTGTCTTCTCAGGCCTAACACCGATTGCAATCTTTCCAGTGTGCTTTTCTGACCTTGATGTGAGGCCAGTGATTTTTTTGCCGTTGAAATCAATACTTGTTGTTTCCGAGTTTGATTCAGCAACTTTGCCAATAAAGATATTTGACTGCCCTAAGAACTTGGCAACAAATGCGGTCTTTGGTCTTTCGTAAAGAGCTTCCGGAGCTCCAAGCTGCTCGATGTGCCCGTTATTCATAACTGCAACAGTGTCAGCCATGTCCATGGCTTCTTCTTGGTCGTGGGTTACGTGAAGGAAGGTTAGGCCAACCTCCATTTGAATGGCCTTGAGCTCAATTTGCATCTGCCTACGAAGTTTCAGGTCAAGTGCACCAAGCGGCTCATCTAAGAGCAGCAGTGAAGGTCTGTTAACCAGCGCGCGAGCCAATGCAACGCGCTGCTGCTGGCCACCAGAGAGTTGCTGCGGGCGTCGCTGAGCCAAATGTTCAAGTTCAACCATCGCAAGAGCCTGCTGTGCCATTGGAAGCGGCTCGGCAACCTTGCGCTGCCTAATTCCAAATGCGACGTTCTCCAAAACACTCATGTGTGGAAAGAGCGCATAATTCTGAAAAACCGTGTTCACAGGACGCTCGTGAGGCTTCATGCCCGCGATGTCTTTTCCGCCAAGCAGAATCTCACCCTGAGTTGGGCTCTCAAGCCCTGCAATCATCCGCAGTGTGGTTGTCTTGCCGCAACCCGAGGGTCCCAAAAGAGCAAAGAACTCCCCGGCCGGAATCTTGAGGTCGAGGTTATCGACCGCAACAAAGCCGGGGAACTCTTTACGGATGCCTTTTAGTTCGAGGTCTTGACCTCGAGCGACAAAATCAATGGCCAACTAGGAACCTAGAAGAAGGTTCTGCCAAGCGGCGGAGAAGCGCTGCTCCTCCTGGCTTGTCAGGCTCCTGAAAGCAAAGCTCTTTGCCAGAGTCTCGGCATTCGGGAAAATCAGCTGGTTTTCGGCCAGTTCTGGATCTTCCATAGCTGCAATTTCTTTGGCTCCGACCACTGGTGTGATGTAGTTCACCCAGAGGGCAAGCTCAGCCGCGTTTACGGGGTCGTAGTAGTAGTTGATTAGTTCTTCAACATTGCGCTTGTGAGTCGCACCCATTGGAACGATGAACTCGTCAGCCCAAAGTGTTGCACCGGTTTCTGGGAAGACAAAGCCGAATGGCTCTGGATCTTCATCAGTTCCAGCCTCGTAGTTGATCAGGGTGATATCTCCAGACCAAGCGGTGGCAGCGATGATGTTCTCAGTGGCTAGGTCGTCTAGGTAGCTGTTTCCGCGGACGTTGTAGACCTGACCGGCATCTATTTGAGCCTTGATCTCATCCAGCGCTGCATTGAAGGCATCCTCAGTGAGGCTATCGGCAGATGTGATGTCAATGCCCTGGCTCAGAAGAACTAGACCAACGGTGTCGCGCATCTCAGACAAAAGTCCAACGCGTCCCTTTAGCTCAGCAGCCCATAGGTCTGAAACGCTGGAAGGTGCATCCTTGCCGGTTGCCTCTTTATAAGCCTTCTTGTTGTAACCAAGACCTGCAAAACCACCCTGCCAAGGAATCGAGTAGACGCGATCTGGATCCTCTGAACCGCCGGTGTAGCCAGGAGCGAGGTTTGCGACCTTATTTGGCATGTTGTTGTTATCTAGTGCCTGGATGTAGCCCAGGTTGCGAAGTCTGTTAGCCATCCAAGTGGTTGGGCAGGCTACGTCTGCTCCGACGTCCTGTCCAAGCTCTAGCTGGTCCTTTACCTTGGCGTACCAGGTGTCGTTGTCATCGATCTCGAGGCTGTATTCCACGGTGATGCCAGACTGCTCCTGGAAGCGCAGGAGAGTCGGGTAGTTTCCGTCATCATCCTCGTCCATGTAGGCAGGCCAGTTGTGCCAAACCAAAACCTTTTCAGTGTCCGAAACATCAGTTCCTGCAACGAGGCCCTCTTCAGCAGTTGAGCAAGAAGCGAGCGTAAGCGCTGCGGCAGTTCCTCCGACGCCAGCCAAAGCTGCTCGTCTAGATATCTGATGCTGCCTAGCCATTTGAACTAACTGGGCCAACATTGGGTCTTGAGGTAGTCCTCGCTTCATTGCATTCTCCTTAGGTTTCCGGTTTCGACTTCCGTAGTCACCGGTCTTG
>JAQWUU010000011.1 GCA_029241985.1 Aquiluna sp.
CGGACAAGCCGACGCTGCCAGAGTTCGATAGCTCGTTCTAGAACGAGCTAAATAACTACTGGGGTGAGTAACGGGGCTTGAACCCGCGACCCCCTGGACCACAACCAGGTGCTCTACCAACTGAGCTATACCCACCATGTCTGGCTAAGCCAGAACTTCTCGATTGTATCAGTCTCCCAGTGAGAAAACAGCACGCTTGAGCTCTTTGGACGTTGGCCCTGGGTCTTGAACCAGTAAAACCTTACGGTAGTAGCGAAGTTCCATGATGGATTCTCTGATGTCCGCCAGGGCTCTGTGGTCACCGGTCTTTTTGGGCAGCTGAAAGTAAATCTGTGGGAACCAGCGCCTAGCCAACTCTTTTAGGGAGCTCACATCAATGTTGCGGTAATGAAGGAAGTCGTCAAACTCTTTTGTTTGTCTGTTTAAAAACATTCGGTCGGTGCCAATTGAATTGCCAGCAAGCGGCGCGGTTGACGGCTCTGAAATCCACTGCTTTACATACTCAAGAACTCGTTGTTCAGCCTTGCGAATGGTAATCCCGGAAGGAATCTCATCGAGCAATCCAGAATCTGTGTGCATTTGCGTCACGAATTCACCCATGTTCTTCATGGCTTTTCGCGATGGTTTCACAACAATCTGCAGACCTTCGTGGACGGGTTGCAAGTCCTGATCGGTCACAATCACTGCTATCTCGCAGATTTCGTCAACTTCGACGTCCAGACCAGTCATTTCGCAATCGACCCAGACTATGAATTCGTTCATGCTCATCTAGTCGTTTGAGTGTCTAGAGTTCTTGATAGCTCGGATCTGAGCTTTCCGGTCAGCCTTGTTCTCAGCCCGAATCTCTGCCTTGGTTTTAGGTTTACGAATCGGAGTTTCTGTCGTGGCCGGCATTTCTGCCGCCTCTCCAATTTCAGCCGGAACAGGAGTGACTCCAGAATCGGCATCTTGCCAGGCCATGCTCGATTCGTCATCTAGGACAATGTCAATAGGCTCGTCAGTCCAGGCAAGCTCTTGATCTGGCGTTTTACTCACGGCGGGCTGATAAATAGGCTCCTCGACAGCAGCTTCCCGATCGGCCTTATCCCCAAGAGCCAACTCAGGCTCTTCGACTGGCGTTTCAAGAACCATGGTTTGTACCGGAGCTGGTGTCTCCGCAGGGACAGTAGCCGCCTGGGCTGCAACGGTGGCCTTTACTGAAGACTTGTCTCTCTTTGCTGCCTTCGCCTCCTTGCGCTTCGCACGCCTTGCGAGTCTGATTACCTTACGCTCTTTTCGGCCCTCCACTAGCCAGTAAAGAACAGGCACCAGGATGAGCGTCAAGAGTGTGGATGAAATCAAACCACCGACAACCACTAGCGCAAGCGGCTGGGAAATGAACCCTGAATTCCCGGTGACACCAAGAGCCATAGGGGTTAGTGCAAAAATGGTCGCCAGAGCAGTCATCAGGATGGGCCGTAGGCGCTGTCTTGCGCCGGAGATTAGAGAGTCCTCGACGCTTCTGCCTTTCTTGCGATATTGATTCACGAGGTCTATTAGCACGATCGCGTTGGTGACAACAATTCCAATCAGCAGCAGCATTCCAATCAGCGCTGGGACACCAAGTGGAGTATCGGTAATAAGGAGCAAGCCAAGTGCACCGGTTGCGGCGAATGGAATAGATATCAGCAGCAACAATGGCTGGATTAGGCTGCCGAAGGTTGCCACCATGACGATGTAGACAATTGCGACGGCGGCCAGAAGTGCGATACCGAGTTGCTGGAAGCTCTCTGCCTGATCGGCAGCAGCCCCACCAATGGTGGCTTCAGTTCCGGCTGGTAGGGTCATTGAATCTAGCACTTGAGTGATTTCAGCTGAAATAGCTCCTAGGTCGTCCCCAATCGGCGCAAGAGACACGGTTGCAGTTCGATTACCCCGCTCGGAGGTAATCGACGTTGGCTTCAAGACTTCGGTGACAGATGCGATGCTGTCTAGACGGATTAGTCCTTGCAGCGTTGGGATGGAAATAGCCTTTATTTCGTCGATAGATTCTGGAGCGCGAACTCCCTCGATGTAGACGTCGGTGTCAGCACCGGCAATGGTCACGGTCCCAAGAGCGCTTGGCCGAAGTTGCGAAGCAACTATTCCTGTGACAGTTGTTTCTGCAAGCTGGTAGGCAGCTGCCTTTTCACGGTCCACTACTACTTCCAGAACTCTTTGATCCGCATCCAAGGTCGTTGTTATTGAGCTCACGTTGTCAACGCTTTGAAGTGAAGAGCTAAGTTGGTTGACTGCCTCTTGAAGAAGTGCCGGATCGTTGGCTAGGACTTGGATATCAACCGTTTCGCTGGAACCAAATCCACCACCGCTGGAAACAGTAATCTCACTTCCGGCAGGTGAATCAAGCTGCAACACCTCGGTTTTGATCAGTTCGGCATCAGCATCCTCATCCGCATTTACCCTTATCTGAACACCTGAAGCAGAGGCACCAAAGGCCACCCGGCCGTCGGCAGAGGAGCCAACTGTGCTCTGTACAACGCTCACACCGTCAAGAGCCATAATTTGGTTTTCTAGTTCGATTGCAGCGGCGTCTTGCTCAGCCAAAGTACTGTTGGACGGCATAGAAAGCGTTGCGGTGAATTGATTCGATCCGCCACCGTCGATGAAGTTTGTCTTTAGTAGCGGCACAAGTGAAAGCGTGTAACCAAGTATTAGCACCGATGCCGTGAGAGTAACCCAAGGGTGGTTTCTGGTTCCATTCAGAATCGGCAGGTAACCGCGCTGCAACCAGCTCTTCTTTTCACGAGCTTCTTCAATCTCTCGCTGGGCTTCTTCGAAGCCCTCTGGGTTTGCCTCTTTGGCTGCTGCCAGACGCTTAGGCAACCTTAGGAACCAGTAAGCAAGCACCGGAACGATTGTCAATGAAACGAGCAATGAGGCCAATAGTGCGATCGAAACCGTGAAGGCGAAGGGGCGGAATAGCTCACCGATTAGTCCGGCGACCAGAGCTATTGGCAAGAACACTGCCACAGTGGTGATGGTGGAGGCTGTAATTGCGCCCGCTACCTCTTTCACAGCCGTCAGGACTGCCTTACGGCGCTCTTCGCCATAGCTCAGGTGACGGTTAATGTTTTCAATCACCACAATCGAGTCGTCCACTACTCGACCGATGGCAATTGTTAGCGCACCTAGCGTGAGCAGGTTGAGTGAGTAGTCCGCTACTTGCAAACCAATGAAGGTAATCAAAAGTGAAGTTGGAATAGAAATCGCAGTGATGATTGTGGATTTGAAACTCAGCAGGAACACCAAGATAACCAAGATCGCAAACGTCAGACCAAGAAGTCCTTCAATAGTCAAGTCCTTGATGCTTTCCTGGATGAAAGGAGCTTGGTCAAAGATGGTCACTACTGTCACATCCGTCGCAAGAGCCTCTTGAAGCGCGGGGATTAGGTCCTGAACGCCTTGGGACACAGCGACTGAGTTACCGTCCGGGGTTTTTGTAATTGAAATTGCCAGCGCCTCGTTGCCATTGGTTCTGGCAATAGAGGTGATGGGGGCGTCTTCGTAGGTGACAGTGGCAACATCGCCGATTCTTACTACTCCCGGAGCCTCCGGGTTAGGAGAATTTGAAATCAAAGGCAATGACTCAACCAGAGCAACCGTGTCAACGGCGGTACCCATTTGAATTGAGATGCTTCCTTTATCATCGGTCAGCGAACCGACGGGTAGGACCAGTCCGTTTGCACCTAGGGCCGTGGCAATATCCCTGGCGCTCAGACCATTTTGAGCGAGTGCAAATTGATTTAGCTCAAGGTTCAGGCGCTTGTCTTTTCCACCTGAGATTGCAATGTCTCGAATGCCGTCAACTTGTTGAAAAATAGATGGAGCCAGTTTCTCAAGGGAGCCACTGAGCGCCTCATTGTCACCATCGTCAGCCGAAACCGCTAAAACGATAATTGGGACCGAATCAAAACTGCCGGATATTACCCGTGGCGAAACGTCTGCTGGAAGCGACGACTCAATCGCGCTGATCGCATTATTCAGTCGCTCTGTAGCGTCCGATGTCTTGGTTCCAAATTCGAATGAAACTCTCAAAACCGATAACCCAGTTGATGAGGTTACTGTCGTGGACTCGAGGCCTTCCAGGCCGAGTACTGCGTTTTCAATAACCACCGATACCTGCTGGTCCACAACTTCTGGAGAAGCGCCTGGGTAAGCAGTGACAATAGCCGCAGAGGGGATCTCGATTGACGGAATCAGTTCTTGCTTCAAGGACCCAACCGATAGCAGCCCGAAGATTGCGACGATAACTGTTATCAACGCAACGACAGCGCGGTTCGCAAGTGAAAGTTTGGAAATTATAGACAAGTCATGACCTTTTCGATTGACAGTGTTACTACCAACTCAACAGTTTACGAGAATAGTTCCTCCGAACACCACCGAGTTGCTGGCAAAAGCCTCCGAAATTAGATGGCTAAATTAGCCACGAACTTTACTGGCGTTCCGAAACGATGCGCCGTGACAGTCACAGCCTGCTCCTTGAAGTAGGGCAGAAGTTCTATGTGTCCAGACTCCGTCACACACCCTGGATACACAGCGATGTCAACGCCGAGCAGGTCAGTTCCGACATCCTGAGCGACTGAGCTAATGATTCGCACTCTTCGAGGGGACGATTGGATCCGCGCGCCAAACTCAGCTTGAGTTTCAATTGAGATCGAGATCCCAGCCTTGGAGAGCATAGTTCCCAAAGGTTTGCTAATTGTTTCAATGCTTAGCTCCACTTTGCCGATGGCTAAAGCGCCACATATTGCACGCAGCATGTCACGCCTGGATGCGCTCGAATCAATCCGAAGGACGCAATCACTTCTGCGGTATCGGAGCACGTTGCGTTCGCTAGCCAGGCCAGACACATCGGTGGCTTTTAGGAAGATTCCATCCATGGCATCTTGATCCGACCTAGCTGAGCGCACTAGGAATTCAATGTCAGATTCCGGCAGGTCGCCTAGGTGCTCGGCAGCAAGAAGCTGGTTTATAAACTTGTTTTTGATCTCACTGATTGGATTTGCCTCTGCGCTTTCCCAAGTGGACAAGGTTGCAAGGTAGTTTGGCCCACCAGCCTTTGCTCCCGGCCCAACGCTTGAACGCTTCCAGCCTCCAAAGGGTTGACGTTGAACAATCGCTCCGGTTATCCCACGGTTGACGTAGAGGTTTCCTGCTTGAATTGAGTTCAGCCATATGTTTATCTCAGTTGAGTCAAGTGAGTGAATTCCGGAGGTGAGGCCGTAGGCCACGGCATTCTGGAGTGCGATCGCTCCCTCAAGATTTCTGGCGGTCATAATCGACACCATTGGTCCAAAGTATTCAGTTAAGTGGCTAACCGATCCTGGCAGCACGTGACTGCGGATGCCCGGGGACCAAAGTTTTCCAGTGTCATCGAGCTTTTTAGGCTCGACCATCCAGCGTTCGCCTCTTTCTAGCTTGGTGAGGCCGTGCAGGAGTTTGCCTTCCGGAGCAGATATCATCGGGCCCATTTGCGTTCTAGGGTCATCAGGATGCCCCACATGAAGACTCTTTACGGCATCTTCAAGCTGCCTGAAGAATCGCTTTGATTTTTGAACGGAACCAACCAAAATTACCAGAGAGCTCGCTGAGCACTTCTGGCCGGCGTGGCCAAAGGCGGACTGCGCTATGTCCTTGGCGGCCAGGTCATAGTCTGCGGATTCTGTGACAATAATGGCGTTTTTTCCGCTGGTTTCGGCTAGAAGACGCATTTCCGGGTTGAAGCTCTTGAACAGCTCAGCAGTTTCGTAACCACCTGTGAGAATTACTTGGTCAACGCTCTCGTGGGTGAGCAGCTGACGGCCCCGTCCTGACTCGCTGATTTGTATTGAAGCAAAGACTTCAGCATCGAAAACACCTGCGATTATCTCTCCAAGGAGCGCACCGCATCTTGCCGTTGCCCCTGCGGGTTTGAATATGACCGCGGAACCGGCAGCTAGGGCAGCAAGTGCTCCACCTGCTGGGATTGCTATCGGAAAGTTCCACGGGGGAGTGATAACTGTGAGAGAGAATGGGACCTGTTTCGCACCGTCAACCCTTTCCAGCTCAATCGCTTGCTCCGCGTAGTAGTGAGCGAAGTCGATTGCTTCTGAAATTTCGACATCGGCTTGATCAAGTGTCTTGCCGGCTTCGGACATGGCAACTTCAATCAGCTTGCCGCGGTTGACTTCTATCGCAACACCGACCTGGTGCAGCTTCTGGGCGCGTTCCTTGGCTGGAACTTGCCCCCATTTCTTACCACCAATTGCGAGCCGAGAAATCAAATCTGAAAGAGCCTGCGCATCGGTAACGGTTTGGTTGGCAACCAAGTCAACACCCAGTTGGCTAGAGCTGGCCCTAGCGATTATTTCGTAAGCCCATTTCCTATTCCCGGCTAGCGACGGATCAGTGTCGGGAGCATTCTTAAAGCCCTCAGCTGGGGCGAAAGCGAAGTCATTATGGCGATCTTGAAGCCTGTTTGGAATCGGGATCTCCTGGTCTAACATCCTCAGGGAAACTTGAAAGCGTTCGCGCTCTACTTGAAACACATCAGGGTTCGTTAGTTGAAATGCGTTGGAAAGAAAGTTCTCCTTGGAGGCTCCTTCTTCAAGCCTTCTGATCAGGTAAGCAATTGCAACATCAAACTCTTGTGGGTGAACAATGGGAGTGTAGAGAACGAGGCTTCCAACAGTCTCTTTTATTACGTTGGCTTGGGTTTCAGCCATTCCAAGGAGCATTTCAAAGTCCATGCCGGTTTGGGCATTGCGCTGAGAAGCCAAAAGCCAGGCAAACGCAAGATCAAATAGGTTGTGACCGGCAACGCCAATTCGAACGTTCTTCACTCTCTCCTCGGTCAATGCATAGTTGAGAACTCGCTTGTAGTTGGCATCGGCAGCGGACTTGGACTCAACCGTTGCCAGCGGCCAGCCGTGGGATTCGGCGTCCACTCTCTCCATGGGAAGATTCGCACCCTTAACCACGCGTACTTTCACAGGAGAACCGCCTGCGAGCACTCTGCTAGCGGCAAATTGCTGAACGTCGATCATCGCTCTGAGCGCGTCTGGAAGGTAGGCCTGTAGGACTATTCCTGCTGAGAGATTTTTGAATTCTGGTTTTGAGAGAATCCCCTTGAACACCGCGAGCGTCATATCGAGGTCGTGGTATTCCTCCATGTCCAAGTTGATGAATTTTTGCTTGTTGGCGTTGGCAGCAATTCGGTATAGAGGGGTGAGTCTTTCAATTACATCGGCAACAGTTTCATCGAAGGACCATGGGGAGTGGGGAGAAACGATTGCGGAGACTTTTACGGAGACGTATTCAACGTCGCTGCGAGATAAAACTTCGGCTACTTTGCTTAGACGGCGATCCGCCTCTTTTTGCCCCAGCACAGCCTCACCCAGCAGGTTTATGTTCAGAGTTGAACCCTTTGCCGCAAGCTTTCGTATGGTTCCCTTGAGCTTTGCAGGGCTTGCATCAATAACCAAATGGGCAACAAAGGATCTCAGCACAACTCGTGCAATTGGGATAACAATGGACGGAAATGGCCTGGCCAGATGGGCCCCGACAGAAACCAGGAACCGGAGAATCCATGGCAAGAACTTGGGGGTTATTTTGCGCAGGTTGTAGAGATTTTTTGCTGCCACCTTCAGGCTTTCTGGCCTGATGACACCATCCACAAAACCAACTGCAAAATCCAAACCATTTGGGTCTTGGAGTAATCCCGAGAGTCGATTTGCCGCTTGTGAGTTTTTCTGCTGCGACGCCTTTAGAACCCAGTCCTGCACCTGTTCGACCACGGCACTAGATAGCTCATCCTTGGCTGGAATAACTGGAATTTGAGTTGTGCTCAGCGTCATTGATTTTGCCATCTCTCGTAGTTCTGGAACCGTCTCTACTGTAGGGCAGAGCTAGGCTTGAATGCACATCGAGCACACGCTCGGATGGGCGTAAATACCATGGTTTCCGAGAGTGGGCAACGGCATTGAGTGCGGCAACTCAAATGGGCTTGTAGACTTGGGCTCGGCTTTATGAGCCCAAACTGCCCTCGTAGCTCAGTGGATAGAGCAAGAGCCTTCTAATCTCTTGGTCGTAGGTTCGATTCCTACCGAGGGCGCCAAGCATCTTTAGATGCACCGAGCTGCGCCTTCCATGCACTCTTGCTAGCGTGAGCGCTGATGGGAGCGTTGCCCGGCGGAAACCGGTCTTGCAGTTCTTTCACCAGTAGCCGACCCCGACTTTCCTGATGGCCTGGAGTGTGAGTTCCTACCCGAATTGCTTGAAGTTGAGCCCTGCTCCCGCTGAGTGCGCTTGCGCTGGGCGTTTCTTCCGTTTGACTTGCCGCCACCCTGCTGTGGCTTTGCTGCTGGCACGGGCTTGACATAGTCTGCGACATCACCGATTAGGGCAACCACCTCCGGGGAGGTTGTGGTCACACGCTTTGGCGTGACTGAAATCTTCGCTTTGCGAAGCAAATCTGCTAAGTCCTTGCGCTGCGTGGGTAAGCAAAGAGTTACCACGTCACCGGCTGCTCCAGCTCGCGCAGTCCTGCCAGAGCGGTGAAGGTATGCTTTGTGCTCGGCTGGTGGATCAACGTGAATAACAAGGCTGACATCATCAACGTGGACACCTCTGGCGGCCACATCCGTGGCTACCAATACTCGGACGTTACCTGCACTGAATGAAGCGAGGTTGCGGTCTCTGGCGTTCTGTGACAACGCACCGTGAAGGTCGACAGCAGGAATGCCAGCGTTGGTGAGTGTCTTGGCGAGCTTCTTGGCGTGATGCTTGGTTCGCATGAACAAGATTCGACGCCCTGTTCCAGATGCGAGAGCCTTGATAAGTTCGTTTTTAGCCTCAGGGCTGGCAGCCTCAAATACGTGGTGTGTCATCTGAGTTACTGGGGAGTTTTCTTCATCGACAGAGTGCATAACCTGATTGCTCAAGAAGCGATCAACCAGTTTGTTGACTCCGTTGTCCAAGGTTGCGGAGAACATCATGCGCTGCCCGGTCTTTGGGGTTGCTGTAAGAATCCTTGTTACGCCTGGCAAGAAGCCAAGATCTGCCATGTGGTCAGCTTCGTCAATGACGGTTATCTGAATCGCATCGAGCTTCAAGAGCCCCTGCTTCATGAGGTCTTCGAGACGTCCAGGCGTTGCGACAATGATTTCTACACCCTCACGAATGGCTTTAACCTGACGAGCTTGAGGAACTCCACCGAAGATAGTTGTGACTCGTAGGCCCATGACTTCTGCTAGCGGCTGCATGGTGCCGGCAATCTGGGTCGCAAGTTCTCTTGTGGGAGCGAGTACTAAACCACGTGGTTTTGAACCCCTGACACCGCTATTACCTTTGGCGGCTAGACCTGCAACCATTGGGATGCTGAATGCAAGAGTCTTGCCCGAGCCTGTCTTTCCACGACCTAGAACGTCCTTGCCAGCAAGGGAGTCTGGGAGTGTGTCTACCTGTATAGGAAACGGGCTTTCAATTCCTTGGCTCGATAATTCTGAAACGATGTTTTTTGGCACGCCAAGATCGGCGAAGTTTTTTTGAGACATTATTTATAGCTTTCTGGTGATGTTTATAATCACAGTGAGGCGAAGCTGTGTGCTTAGCCGAGGGCGAATACGTCTGTTGACGTGTCCGTTCGCCGCAAGAAAATATCAACCACTTTGTGGTGGGGGAGCGTTCTACGACGCAGGAAACAAATGAATGTTTGCAAGTACTGACAAGCCTATTGCAGAAAGTGGAAATTCTGTTGGTTTTTAAGCCTGCATCCGTTAAAGCTCCAGGGAGGCCGCAGAGCTTGGCACCGTTGCCGCAGGGATTTCTGTTCAATCCAGGGGAGCGTCCAATTCGATTCCATTTAGGCACGAGGTCGACTCGCTAATGTCTAAAAATGGTAGCTAGCCTGCTAACGGAGCGCATCCAACAGCATGTACAGGCCCAAGACAGTCAGGGCCAACCCACCAGCTCCCCGAAAATTTGCTAGACGGGTGTCTGAACTCCCAAGCCAGTCTCTTGCCTTGCCGGCTGCAACCGCGTATACCGCATCGCTGCTGACGCCGACCACCAGAAACATTGCACCTAAAAAGAGCATTTGAAGGCTCGGGTTTGCAATCTCAGGGCTCACAAAACTTGGCAGGGCTGCAATGAAAAAGACAAGTGTTTTGGCGTTTGTGATCCCAACAACGACTGAGTCTGACATGACTCTTTTTGTTGACTGTGTGGTTTGACTTTTGTTTAGGGAGGCATCCTTGCGATTGATTATTGATTTGATTCCGAGAAAAGCAATCATTGAGGCGCCAACGATTTTGATTGCAAAGAATAGACCGGCGGACTGCTGGATCAGAACCCCTAGACCAAGGGCAACAACCACAATCTGAATTCCCACGCCTATGGCGTTGCCAAACACACTCAGTAGTGCCGATTTAGTTCCAAGTACTAACGCCCTGCCAATGGCAAATAGGACACTTGGGCCTGGAACGAGAATAATTACGAGCGAAATCAGCAAGAAGCCGAGGATGTTAGCTGTGGTTGGCACCTAAGAACATTAGCGGTTCGGCTATGGTTTCGCCTTGCGGAAAATCTTCAGCCCACCGGTGGCAAAAAGAGCCCAAGCAACTAAGACGGGCTGAAAGAAGAGCCTGGTGAATCTAGCCTGATCGGTGTCAAGTCCAAAAGCAGAAATCCCGTTTATCCACTGGGAAATATTGCCCGGGAAAATTGCGATGAAAAACAATGCAGTCACAATCCCGACATACATCCTGTAGCGCCACAGCAGCATCAGGGAAAGCCCAAGGGCTATCTCAACCACACCGGAGGCAATCACGACAAAGTCAGCATCCAGGGGCAACCATGTCGGCACCTGAGCTTGGAATTCAGCTCGGGCCGTGGTCAAGTGAGAGATGCCAGCCGAGAACAGAGCAAATCCAAGGCCGATTTGCAGGAGTGCTTTTACATATTTCACTTTGAAGCTGCTAGAGCTATTTCGACCATGCTTGCAAAGCCAGATTCCCGCTCTTCGGAGGAAGTGTGGCCAGATCCATCCATCATGTCTGACACTGTGACGACGCTCAGCGCCTTTCGGCCAAACCTTGCTGCCAGAGTGTAGAGCTGGTTGGTTTCCATTTCTAGAGCCAAAATGCCGAGTTTCTTCCACTGCTCAAGTGAGTCGGTAGTGTCATAAAAAAGGTCGCCCGAAGCGATGCCGCCAACGTGGAATGTAATCTCTAGTTCCCTGGCTTTTGCGACCGCCTTTTCGAGAAGTTCGAAGTCTGCACTTGGCGCAAAATCTAGGCCGTTGGTAGCTCTTCGGTTTATCTGTGAGTCGGTGGAAGAGGTCATCGCAATCACCACGTCTCGAAGCTTTGTGGGAGCTAGGCCTCCAGAGGTTCCAACTCGAATCGCCTTTTGAACACCAAATTCTTCAAAGAGTTCGTGGGCATAAATGCCAATCGACGGTGCGCCCATGCCGGTGCCCTGAACAGATACCCGTTTTCCTTGGTAGGTGCCCGTGAAGCCAAACATGTTCCTAACCGAGTTGTACTGGACTGGATTTTCGAAGAATGTCTCAGCTATCCACTTGGCCCTTAGTGGGTCTCCCGGCAGCAAAATAGTGTCTGCGATGTCTCCCGGCTTAGCATCAATGTGCACTGACACTAGATCAGACCGTGCTCTCCGTCAGCAAGCTGCCCCTGTTTTCTGTAAAGGTCCAGCTTTTCTCTGGTGTCCTGAATGTCGAGGTTGCGCATGGTCAGTTGACCTACGCGGTCAGATGGACCGAACGCTTCTTCCGTGTTGCGCTCCATGGAGAGCTTTTCGGGGTGGTAGCTGAATGCTTCACCTTCGGTGTTCATAATCGAGTAGTCATCACCGCGGCGTAGCTTTAGGGTCACTTTCCCGTTAACAGCACTTGCAACCCACTTCATGAGTGACTCGCGTAGCATCAGGGTTTGAGGGTCCAGCCAGCGACCCTCATAGAGCAGGCGGCCGAGTCTGCGGCCTTCCTGGTGGTAACTCGCAATGGTGTCTTCGTTGTGGATGGCACTCAGTAGGCGCTCGTAGCAAATGTGAATAAGTGCCATTCCCGGCGCTTCATAAATGCCCCTTGATTTGGCTTCTATGATTCGATTCTCAATTTGGTCGCTCATGCCAAGTCCATGGCGGCCACCAATCTCATTGGCCTTGAAAATAATGTCAGCTGCCGAGTTTAGGGTCTTACCGTTTATTTTCACCGGTCTGCCCTGAACGAATTCAACGGTCACTTCTTCGTCTGCAATTTCAACCGAGTGGTCCCAGTGCTTGACACCCATGATGGGCTCAACGATTTCTAGCGGTGTGTCTAGGAACTCCAGGCTTTTCGCCTCATGGGTTGCCCCAAGCATGTTGGCGTCTGTTGAGTAAGCCTTTTCCACGGAGGAGCGGTATGGCAGTGTTCTAGCCTGAAGCCACTGGCTCATCTCCTCACGACCACCAAGCTCAGCAACGAAATCCGCATCCAGCCAGGGCTTATAGATTCTCAAATTTGGATTTGCAAGTAAGCCGTAGCGATAGAAGCGCTCGATGTCATTGCCCTTATAGGTGGACCCGTCCCCCCAAATTTCAACGCCATCATCTTTCATGGCTCGCACTAGCAAAGTACCGGTGACCACCCGTCCAAGTGGGGTGGTGTTGAAGTAGACCTTGCCGCCGGTGCGAATGTGAAAAGCACCGCAGGCAAGAGCCGTCAGTCCTTCTTCTGCTAGGGCTTCTCTTGCGTCAACGCTTCTGCCTGCCTCTGCTCCATACTCCAGGGAGCGGTCAGCAATGGAATCGATGTCGTCCTCGTCGTACTGCCCGAGGTTGGCAGTGTAGGCATAGGGGATTGCACCCTTTTCTCTCATCCACGCAACTGCAACCGAGGTATCGAGACCTCCGGAGAATGCGATACCGACTTTTTGACCCACTGGGAGCGACGCTAGAACTTTAGACACAGCCACAGCTTAACGAAAAAGTAGCGGTTATGCCCTTGCCATTGCGTTTTGAAGGGTTGAAAGGCCTATTCCACCAAGATTTAGTGCTGTCATGTGGAAGGTTTTGATATCGAAGTCTGATCGCTTACGCATCGCGTATTGATCCAACACCTGCTCCCAAATGCGCTGACCGATTTTGTAGCTCGGCGCCTGTCCTGGCCATCCGAAATACCTCATAACTTCAAACTCCACCGAAGGTTTTGGCATGTTGACGTTCTGCATCATGAAATCCAGCGCGTAGTCGTAATCCCACTTGCCTGCGCCGGTGAGCTTGTCTTTGCCTAGGTGAACTCCGATGTCTAGCACCACCCTTGCAGCTCTCATTCGCTGTCCATCCAGCATCCCAAGTCTGTCCGCTGGGTCATCAAGGAAGCCAAGGTCAGCCATTAGGCGTTCGGCATAAAGTGCCCAACCCTCGCCGTGGCCGGAAGTCCACGAGGCAAGTCTGCGCCAGTCATTCAGCATGTCCTTGATGTAAACCTGCTGAGCAACCTGCAGGTGATGGCCGGGAACACCCTCGTGATAAACGGTTGTCTTCTCGCGCCAGGTGTTGAACTCAGTCACACCTTCAGGCACTGACCACCACATTCTTCCTGGCCTGGAAAAGTCATCCGACGGGCCGGTGTAGTAAATCACACCGTGTTGTGTCGGTGCGATCATGCACTCTAAAGTTTTTAGAGGCTCTGCAATGTCGAAATGCTTTCCAGCGAGGGCCTGGATAGCATCATCGGAAACCTGCTGCATCCACTCCCGAAGTGCTTCAGTTCCCATCAACTTTTTGGCCGGGTCGGTATCCAAGTGGGCAACAACTTCTTGCACTGACGCACCTGGCAGGATTTCGTTGGCAACGCTTTCTTGCTCGGCAACCACCCGTGCTAGCTCTTCAATTCCCCACTCGTAGGTTTCGTGCAGATCCACTTTGGTGCCCAAGAAGCGCTGGCTCAATAACTGGTAGCGCTCCTCACCAATTGCGTCTATATCTTTGGCCTGTGGCAGTAGTTCTTCGGAAAGAAACGACTCAAACTTTGCGTAACCGGCAGTTGCATTTTTGCTCGCCCGCTCAAGTTCTTTTTTGAGCGAATCAGACAATTCCCCGGACTCTGTTTTGGCAGTTATTGCAAAATCTAAGAAGAAACCGTTTTTTGCAGTTATCTGGTTGGCCTGAGTGATGACAGCCTCAATTTGGCGCCTAGCCGCGGTGTCATTTTTGGCAGCACCGGCCCTCAGGGTTTCCACGTAGCCATCCAGTGCGGTTGGAACTTTGTTAAGCCTTGCGGCTATGTTCTCCCAGTCCGCTTCGGTAGCAGTTGCAGAAAGGTCAAAAATGTCCCGAATTCCTTGGGCTGGGGAGGCGATGTTGTTTAGGTCTCTGGTCGTAAGGCCAGCCTCGTGGATTTCTATCTCCATTTTCAATGAACTGTCAAGAGCGTCCTTGCTCACCTCGTCCACCTCGTCCTGTGGGGCCAGGGATGCCAGCTCTTTTCTCACCGAAGCGAGCTTTGAAAAATAGCCTGCTGTTGACTCGGGGGAGTAGTCATCCATTTCTACCTCATAGCCTGGGATGCCGGCGGAGGTTGCAAATGAAGGCGAGAATTCGGCCAAATAGGCAGTGAATTCATTTGAAAGCTGGTCGATTTTTGTGGCTACACGTTTTTCCGTCATGGCGTCCCTTTTTTTAGGCTGGTTGTTGCTGGGTTATGCAGTGAATTCCGCCACCTCTGGCGAATAACTCCCTGGCATCAATGAGTACTATTTCTCTGCCTGGATAACAATCTCTGAGAATTGCCTTGGCTTCCTTATCGTTTGAGTCATCAAAACTACCCAGCAAGACCGCATGGTTCATCACGTAGTGATTGACATAGCTGTAATCCACAAAACCCTCATTGTCCCTGAGGGTTTCGGGTGCCGGCAGTGACACAAGCTCGAGCCCCCTGCGGAAAAACTGGTCTCTAACCTCGGCGCTGACAAGGTGGTCTGGATGATTTGGGTTTTTTTGGTCGTGGTAGATGACTCTGCCGTCCGGCGCATAGCAGGCCACGATATCAACGTGGCCTCGGGTGCCGAATTCGTCATAATCTCTTGTAAGCCCGCTCTTAAGCCAAACAAAGTCATCAACACCGAGAGTCCTTGCTAGCTCATCTTCAATTTGCTGCTTGGACCAATCTGGGTTTCGACCAGGATCTAGCTGCACAGTTTCGGTAAGCATCACCTGACATTGACCGTTGACATGTATGCCACCGCCCTCGTTCACCATCTCGCTCTTGACGATTTCAACCCCGTACCGCGAGGCGATTGCCGAGGCGATCTTGCTGTCATTTGAGTAGGTGGCCCACGTTTGCGCACCCCAGCCATTGAAAATCCAGTCAATGGCGGAAAGCTTTCCAGTTTGATCTTTTACGAAGGTTGGCCCACTGTCGCGAATCCAGGCATCATCGATCTTTTCAATCATTACCTCGATGTCTTTAGACAGAAACTTTGCGGCAAGTTTCTCGTCATCGTTATGAACAATTGCCGTGACTTTTTCGAATTCGGACGCCGCGTTTGCAACATTCGCCCAGGTCTTGCGTGCAGCGTTTTGTTCGGACTCGGTTTCACCCAGGGTGTAACCAGAATGGGGAAATGCGATAAATGTTCTCTCATGTTTTTCCCACTCGGGGGGCATCATCAGAGTCATGGCATCAACCCTGGGATTCCACCCATTTCACCGGTTCCATCGACTGATCTTTTGTTTACTAATTTTTCGCTCAGGATTGAGTAAGTGTCCGGTCGACGGGTTCCGAAAAACGGAAACAGCTCCAACCAATCTGCACGCTGGGAGAGGTCAATTTCAGCTACCAGTACTTCGTCACCGGCCCTTGCAGCCTGGGCGAGGACTCTGCCGTAGGGATCGACAATAAAAGATGAGCCGTAAAAATCCAGACGCCCCTCGTTGCCCCAGCGGTTTGGAACAACAACGAACAGACCATTGGCAATCGCATGACCGACGATGACCTGCCGCCAGAGCGGTTCGGTATCAAATTCTGGATGGTCTGGCTCTGAACCTATGGCTGTCGGGTAACACAAGATGTCAGCACCGCCCAAGCCATATGCTCTGGCAACCTCCGGAAACCATTCATCCCAGCAAGTCGGTAGTCCGAGCTTCGGAGCGCCCTTGACTGGCAGCTCGTGGACTGGATACGGGTTGTGGTTCGGTCCAGGTGCGAAGTATTGATCCTCGAAATAGCCTTCGGTAACTGGAATGTGAAGCTTGTGAGTAGAGCCAATGAGATTGCCATCGGGAGAAACGATCACGGCAGTATTCAAGCCGCGACCATCGCCAGATTCTTGAGTTTGAAAAAGTGATGCGTGCACGTAAACACCATGTTTTTGCGCCTGCTCGGTTGCGAATCTCATGGTGGGGCCGGTCAGTAAATCCTCAGCAGTCTCCATTGGTGCTCCAACTGGAACTTGATCTGCGGGGTATCGAGAGAGCGTCAGTTCTGGAAGAAACACAATCTGTGCCCCTGCACCAGCAGCTTTCGCAATTCCCTCCGCCAGCACCTTTTTGTGCTGAGTGGGGTCGTGATAGAACTTCATTTGAACCGCTGCAACTTTTATAGTCGCTCGCTCGGGCTCACGAGTTCTAGCCAGTGATGGCAGTGCAGAAACTTCGGTTAGTTTCATTCAGTCTCCCTCGCTATTCCATCGTGTCCAAGATTGCCACCAGGTCTTCGAAAGTGGTGTTTGGATTGACAATTGCAAATCGGGTGTTGGGCTTGCCCCGGTGGCTTGAAGGAACAACGAAGCCGATCTGGTCCTCGAGCAATTTCTTCGACCAATTCTCGTAGTCGGACAGCACCCAACCAACTTTTTCGAAAACAACCACAGAAAGCTCAGGTTCGCGCACCAGCTTCAGGCTTGGTCTTGAGGTTATTTCCTTGGCAATTTTGGCAGCCAGCGCGACATTGTCTGAAATGGCTGAGCGGTAGGAGGCTATGCCATAGGTGGCAAGTGAGAACCAAAGTGGCAGCCCTCTCACCCGTCTTGTGAGATTGAACGCATAGTCCGACGGGTTCCAGTCATTATTTTTGTTCAAAGTCTCTAGATATTCACCGTGCTGCGTGTGTGCCTGTCTGGCTAGATCCGGGTTTCGATAGACCAGTGCGCAGGCATCGAATGGAGCGAATAGCCACTTATGAGGGTCAACAATGAAGGAGTCTGCCTTTTCCAGGCCTGAGAACTTTGGCTTGAGGTCATCAACCAACATGCCCGCTAATCCGTACGCTCCATCGACATGGAACCAGAGCGAGTGATCGTTGGCAATTTTGGCCAACTCTGCAAGCTGATCAACAATGCCAAAATTAGTTGTTCCACCGGTTCCAACGAGTGCAAACGGGACAAGGTTCTTGTTCTTTGCCTCTTCAATGGCTGCTCGCGCGGCCGTGCCAGTGAGCGATCCAGATGCCGATGCGTCACCTGAAACCACAGAGACACCCATAACTTTTGCAACAGACTTGATGGAGGAGTGGGCTTCTGAGCTGCAGATAATTGCCCAATCTTGCTTACCCAAGGTTTTTTCAGCCTCGTCCCTTGCCACCACAAGGGCCGAAAGGTTCCCCAGTGTTCCACCTTGAACAAATACACCACCGGCCCCGTCGGGTAATCCTGCTTCTTTGGCTAAAAACTCAAGAACCTGGTTTTCGGCGAAGACTGCTCCAGCGCCTTCGGTCCAGGATCCGCCGTATATCGAGCTTGCCGAAACCACAAGATCAAAAAGAGTTGCGGCTTCAGTCGGTGCCGCTGGGATAAAGGAGAGGAAGTTGGGGTTGTCCGTGGAGATGGTGGCCGGGGCCAGAACTTCCTCAAACACGCTGAGCGCTGCGACGCCTCCAATGCCACGCTCGGTAATGGTCTGCCCAGCAAGTTTTAGAAGTTCTTCGGGAGATTTAGGGCCATCGAGGGGGACTGGATCCATCGCCATGCGGTCAGCTGCGTATTTATAGATAGCATCTCTGAGAGCGCTGTCTGCGCCAGCCTGATGCATTTCATGAGTCACGGCTAGACCTCCTCGTCAGCCACAACTCTAGCCAATCGGACCCTTGTGAAAGTGGTCAAAGACGATGTTCGTTCTAGTCGTTGCGACCGATGCGTTGTTGCTCAGTTGATCAAGAACAAACTCTCGTGCCGCGTTTGAATCAGCCACCGCAATGTGGACAATGAAGTCCTCGGCACCTCCCAGGAAAAACACCTGAATAACCTGCGGGTGTTCGCGCATCGCTTTCATAAAGGAAGCCAGATTGGCCCTGGCCCCAGCCCGCAGCGTCACAGAGATTAGCGCTTGCAGTTCAAGGCCGAGAGCCTCTGGAGCAATCTCCGCTGCGAAGGAGCGGATCACTTTGTGCTTCACGAGGTTTCTGACCCTGCCGAGGCAAGTCGACGGAGCAATTCCAACTTCGTTTGCCAGGTCAGAGTTTGAAATACGGCCGTTCTTGCCCAGAATGTTCAGAATCGACAGGTCAAGCTCATCGGGTTGGTAGAAGCTTTGAATATTCTGCGAATTAGACATAAGAATTCCCTCATTTTCCGTTGAAATCTACAATAGCTGTCGATTTATACGAATTTTATTCCAATTTAGATGTTATTTCTCTAATTTTTGCGAGAATTCACTCAATTCAGCCAAGGAGAAAAATTGCTAGTAGGCGTGCCAAAAGAAATTAAGAACAATGAATTCCGCGTAGCACTTACCCCCGCGGGTGTAAACGAGCTTGTAACTCGCGGGCACGAAGTTCTCATTGAAACTTCGGCTGGAATCGGTTCGGGGTTTGTCGATAGTGATTACCAGGACGCTGGGGCGAAGATCTCAAAGACCGCCGAAGAGGTTTGGGCAAAGGCTGATCTGCTATGCAAGGTAAAAGAGCCAATTGCCAAGGAGTACCCACTCCTGCGCAAGGGCCAGATACTTTTCACATACCTACACTTGGCTGCCTCTAAGGAGTGCACTCAGGCTCTGGTTGATTCTGGAACCACCGCGATTGCTTACGAAACCGTTCAGTTGCCAAACCGCGCACTACCTTTGCTTCAGCCAATGAGCGAGGTGGCCGGCAGGCTTTCGGCCCAGATCGGTGCTTATCAGTTGATGAAAACAAACGGTGGAACCGGAACCCTAATGGGTGGCGTGCCGGGCACCCCAAGAGCGAAAGTGGTTGTGATCGGTGGAGGAGTTGCTGGAACCGAGGCAGCGCTTGTTGCCAACGGTATGGGTGCGGATGTCACAGTGATTGATTTATCTCTTCCAAGACTTCGCGAGATCGATGAGCGATTCAACTCTGAGGTTCAAACCAGGGCATCCACTTCGTATGAAATCGCTGAGCAACTAAAGGATGCCGACCTGGTTATCGGCTCTGTTTTGATCCCAGGAGAGCGAGCACCGAAGCTCGTCACTGACAAAATGGTTGCAGGAATGAAACCGGGAGCGGTGCTAGTCGACATTGCTATTGATCAAGGTGGCTGCTTCGAGCACTCCAAGCCAACCACTCACGATGAGCCGACATTCAAAGTTCACGACACTGTGTACTACTGCGTCGCGAACATGCCAGGCGCGGTTCCTGCAACTTCAACCAGGGCCTTGACTAATGCGACTCTGCCGTATGTGTTGCAACTTGCCGGTAAAGGCTGGAAGCAGGCCCTAGCTGACGATAACGCTCTAGCGCTGGGCTTGAACGTTCACGAGGGCAAGATCACCTATGCTGCAGTGTCCCAGGCTTTCTCTGAGTTCGAGTACGTGCCTGTTTCGGAACTGATTTAGGCGGCTACTTTTTCTTCTTTTTCAGAACAGTAGTAACCAGCACTCCGATTACCGTCACAGCCACTAAAACGTAGAGAGCAATAGTTCTCTGGTTGGCTATGTCGGCGCAAGAGGTCCAACCTTCAACCTGAGCTGAAGGGGTGCAGGTCTCCGGGTCAAAAAAACCAACAAACCAGGCCAATATTCCAATTCCGGCGATGGTCGCCAGCATTGCAAGGGAGTTATTGCGCAATTACTGTTCGCTCGGTGCTTCGGATTGCTGTTTTGCAATCTCAGCATGGACTTCTGCCATGTCTAGGTCTTTAACCTTGCCAACGAGCTCTTCAAGGGCTGGGGCAGGAAGTGCGCCAGCCTGATTGAATAGCAAAATCCCATCGCGGAAGATCATTAGTGTTGGAATTGAAGTTATCCCTGCCATTCCGGCAAGTTCCTGCTGGGCTTCAGTGTCAACTTTTGCGAAACGAATCTCCGGGTGAGAATCAGAAACCTTTTCGAAAATTGGGCCAAACGTCTTACATGGTCCGCACCACTCAGCCCAGAAGTCAACGAGGGTGATTCCCTCTTTACCTACTGTTGCTTCGAAATCTGCCAGCACCAAGTCTTGCGTTGCCATGTTAACCAACCACCTTTATCGCTTTTTGTCTTCTTGCCGTCTGAGCAATGATTATGCCCACGATAACCACCATACCCCCGAGCGCTTGGGTCAGGCTAATCACTTCCCCCAGCCACAACAGGGCAAACAGCGCAGCCAAAATTGTCTCACTGGTGGCGACAACTCCCACAAGTGATGCACTCAGGTGCCGGAGCGCAAGGTAAGTAAAGGCCATTGGGAGAAAGCTGCCGGCTATGCCCATCATGAGCAACAGCGCCCAGACCGGGGCCGAGAACCCGGCCAGGTTGCCTGTCAGATCGACCTGGTCGGTGACACCTTCGTAGTTAAATTCACCAAGCCTTGAAAAGGGCAAGAAAAGAACTGTCGCAATGGCCATGCCATAAAAAAGCGTCACGTTCGTCGGAAGGTAACGCTGAATTCGTTCTCCGGTAATGAAGTGGGTGGTCAACGATGCGGCCGCGGCAATGCCGAAAAAGATGCCCAGCGGATTTAGTTGGCTGTCCCAGATTTGAGCGACTACAGCCAGGCCCCCAAGAACTAGAGCCGTGCCGAACCAGATTTGTTTCTTGACAGGCTCCTTGAAAAATACAAGAGCGATTATCGGAACCCAAAGAACTGCGGTGTATTCAATCAGAAGCGCAATGCCGACTGGTAAAAGCACCACTGCCTGCGAATACGTCCACTGAAGCATTCCCACTCCAACAACGCCTAAGAGCAGAAGTCTTGGAATTAGGCGACTCTCGATTTTCAAAGCTTTGGGGTTTGTTGCGAGTACCCAAATAAGGGCAAGTAGGCCGGCTGAAAATGAGCGGATGAGAACGACCTGCTCTGGAGTGACACCAGATTGGATGATTACTTTTGTGGTCGAGGCATTTAGCCCGAAAAGGATGGCTGCGATTGTCGCGAAGACAACGCCCAAGGTTGGGTGTTTTTGGGTCAAGTTGGGACTTAGCCTTGCCTTTCTTGCCAGCAAATTGGGAATCAAATGCATAGCTCGATAAGTTTAGGAACATTATGGAAACTTATGTACTAGCTGGTGGTTGTTTTTGGTGTCTAGATTCTGCATACGTGCAGTTCAAGGGAGTATATGAGGTGACCTGCGGCTATGCCGGTGGGCACAAGCTCAACCCGACTTACCAAGACATCTGCAATGGCAATACCGGTCACGCAGAAGTGGTGACGGTTAGCTTTGACCCCGAGACAATAAGCCGTGAGGCCATTCTCGATATTTTCTTTACCCTGCACGACCCGACACAATTGAATCGGCAGGGAGCCGATGTCGGCGACCAGTACCGTTCTGCAATGTATTACTCCACCGAAGATCAAAAAGCTGAGTTTGAATCCGCCATCAAGCGAGCCATAGAGATCTGGGGCGAAGACATCGTCACGGAAATTACACCGTTGCCTGAACTTTTTGAGGCCGAGGAATACCACCAGGATTACTTTGAGAAAAACCCGAACCAGGGTTACTGTTTGGCGGTTGTCGCACCAAAGGTTGCCAAGGTGAGGGCAAAATTCACTAGCCTGCTGAAATAGCGAGTTATCCACAGATTCCAGAATGGTTGCCTAGGGCTCTAGAAAAATTGCGAAACTTTCCCGCAACACAAGGAAAGGATTTTTTATGGCAGACAGCTTCACAGTGGTCGGTTTGGTCGCGACAACTCCTAGAAACATCATCACGTCAGATGGCTTACCGGTCACTTCATTTCGCTTAGCCTCCAGCGCCAGGCGATTCGATAAGCAAACAAGTCAGTGGATTGATGCCGACACAAATTGGTTCAGCGTCGTGGCATTTAGGCAGCTGGCTGAAAATACGAACAATTCAATATGTAAGGGCGATCGTGTGCTGGTTTCGGGCCGACTAAAGGTTCGAGATTGGGACAACGGTGAGCGGACCGGAACCACCGTGGAAGTAGAGGCGGAGGCTATCGGGCATGACCTTCTGTTTGGCACCAGCACCTTTGAGCGAGTATCCAAGGCTGCTGAGAACGCTGAAGATTCAGAACCTGCGCTCCAGCCCGCGTAGGTTCTGATGTGGCCTGGCGCCCCCAAAACACCAGGCCCAAAAACTCCTCTTCGTCGGATGCAAAATCAAAAGCAGTGCGCTTTTACACTGGGCTAAACTTGGCCCGAGCAATCGACGAAGAGGGGTTTTCCTTTTTCCAAATCTGACGGGCAATAATCGTGGCTGAATTTATATATCAAATGATCAAGACGCGCAAAGCGCATGGCGACAAGGTCATTCTTGATGACGTGACCCTAGCTTTTTACCCTGGCGCGAAGATTGGCGTAGTTGGACCAAACGGTGCCGGTAAATCATCTGTTTTGAAAATCATGGCCGGGTTCGACACGCCTTCAAATGGTGAGGCAAGGCTTGCGGAAGGCGCTTCTGTAGGGATGCTGATGCAGGAGCCTCCTCTCAATGAAGAGAAGACTGTGCTGGGCAACGTTCAAGAAGCCGTGACTGAAATTATGGGTCAGATAGATAGATTCAATGAAATAAGTGCAGAGCTCGCAAACCCTGATGCTGATTACGACACTCTATTGTCCGAGATGGGAACCCTTCAGGAAAAAATCGATGCGGCTGACGGTTGGGACTTAGAAAACCAACTCGAACAGGCGATGGACGCCCTTCGCTGCCCGCCGGGTGACACTCCTGTCACTCATTTGTCCGGCGGTGAGAGGCGCAGAGTTGCGCTTTGCAAGCTGCTCTTGCAGAAGCCCGACCTGCTGCTGTTGGATGAGCCCACAAACCATCTTGATGCTGAGAGCGTGCTCTGGCTGGAGCAACACTTGGCTCAATACGCGGGTGCGGTTTTGGCAGTTACTCACGATAGGTATTTTCTAGACAATGTTGCCGAATGGATTCTCGAGCTGGATAGAGGAAGGGCCTATCCGTACGAGGGTAATTACTCGACCTACTTAGAAAAAAAGCAGGAGCGCCTACAGGTCGCTGGCAAGAAGGACGCCAAGCTAGCAAAGCGGCTTGCTGACGAGCTCGAATGGGTGCGGTCAAGCCCTAAAGCCAAGCAAACTAAGTCCAAGGCCAGACTCTCTCGATACGAGGAGATGGCAGCGGAAGCGGACAAGACCAGAAAGTTGGACTTCGAGGAGATTCAAATTCCACCGGGGCCGCGCCTGGGTGACATCGTGATCGAAGCAAAAAAGATTTCAAAAGGCTTTGAGGATCGCAAGCTCTTCAGCGACCTAAGTTTCTCGCTACCGAGAAACGGAATAGTCGGAATCATTGGTCCCAACGGTGTTGGTAAATCCACATTGTTCAAGTGCATAACTGGGATGCATGAGCTGGACAGTGGCGAGCTAAAAATTGGTGAGACAGTTTCGATTAGCTACGTTGACCAATCTCGTGAGGGTATTGATCCGAATAAGACACTCTGGGAAGTAGTTTCTGGAGGGCTTGATTACATGCAGGTCGGTCAGGTTGAGATGCCGTCACGCGCCTACGTAGCGGCCTTCGGGTTTAAGGGTGCTGACCAGCAGAAAAAAGCCGGTGTGCTATCAGGTGGTGAGCGAAACCGCCTGAACCTCGCTCTTACTCTGAAACAAGGTGGAAACCTGTTGCTCCTTGACGAGCCCACTAACGACTTGGATGTCGAGACCCTCGCGTCTTTAGAAAATGCTCTGCTGGAGTTTCCTGGTTGCGCAGTCGTTATTACTCACGACAGGTGGTTCCTAGACCGGGTGGCAACTCACATCCTCGCCTATGAGGGCACTGATGAGACGCCTGACAAGTGGTACTGGTTCGAGGGTAACTTCGATGCCTATGAGGAGAACAAAATTCAACGACTCGGGGCTGATGCTGCAAAGCCACATCGCTCTACTTATCGCAGACTCACCCGCGACTAGGAGTATTCGGGGATTCTTAGCATGCCCTCTTGAGCTACTGAGGCAACGAGCGTCCCATCGCGATTGAAGATTTTCCCGGTTGCCAAGCCTCGATTGTTTTGAGCTGCGGGGGAGTGTTGCTGGTAGAGCATCCAATCTGAAAAGTCCGGTTTCGCATGGAACCACATTGCGTGATCGAGGCTTGCGGATGAGAGTCCTTTATGAGCCCAACTAATCCCGTGATTGCGCATGATCGATTCGAGAATCGAATAATCACTTGCGTATGCCAGCGCGGCGAGTTCTATAGTCGTCTCCGTTATCAGAGGACTAATCGGCTTGAACCAAATTGCTTGATTTGGTGTGGCGTTTTTGGCTGGCTGGAGGTAAATCGGTTCACTTGTATGCCTAAGGTCAAATGGCCTTGCCTTGGCCCAATAATTAGTCGCGGGGTGGTCAAAAGCTTCCAGTAGTGAAGCCGCCGAGGGCAGACTTTCGGGTGAAGGTATGTCTTTTGGTATGTCATCGGAATGAGTAAGTCCTGGACTTGGATCTTGAAACGAGGCAATCATCGAGAAAATCGCTTTTCCATTCTGGCTTGCTTGAACTCGCCTCGCTGAAAAGCTCCTTCCATCGCGCAGAACATCAACTTCGAAGCTAATTGGAAGGTCAACCTCTCCGGCTCTTAGAAAGTAACTGTGCAAACTGTGCGCTGGGCGGGTGTCGACAACTGTCAGGCTGGCTGCGACCAGCGCCTGGGATAGAACCTGCCCACCGAACACTCTCCCGTGCGGCATCCATTGGCTTTGGCCCAAAAAAGTGGTGTCATCCTGCTGCTCTAAGTTCAGGATTCGCAGCAGGTCCGCAACTGGGTCTGTAGGAATGTTTGATTCTTGCATCGAAACCTTCTTTCATTGGCTAGTTTAGGCTTCGACTATGGATAAGAATCTTGTTTTTCTAGACAGCAGCGACTTGGCGGATTTCAGTGCTTTTTTGAAAAGAGCACTCAGATTAGACGTCAACGGTGCTGTTAAGTTGCGAGCCTTTGGGCAAGTGCTTGCAGCCTACGTGAGTCCGATTTACGCTGGCTCTCTTGTTGGCGACGGACTCACTGTTATTGGCTTGAGAACTATGAACCTGGCGTCAAAAATCGAGTTAGATGGCCTCTATTCAATAGAGCAATTTCTGCTTGGGCTTGATAAAAGCATTGAAGAGCAAGTGCTCACCGTCTCCACGCCGCCCACCATTGGCAGGATTGGCTGGGCTGGAGTCACGCCACCAAGACAGGGCTGGGTTCTCAGTGGGGAAATTGACTCTCAAATAGTTTCAGATTGGGCCAAAACTGGAATTGCCGAAGTTGCAGAAGCCCTCCCCGAAAGCGTTGGGAGTGCAATTGCAGCAAGGGTCAGACTTCAAATCTGGGGCAAAGCGGTTGGGGTTGAGCATAATTTCCCAGCCGGCTCCGCGTTCGCGATGGCAGGACTAGGTTTCTTGCAAAAAGGGTTGCCAGTCAAGGTGTTCCGGGCGCACGGGTGGATAAGGCTCACCTCTGAATTTGGCCATGTGTTAGCCCGGGAAAGCTTTAAGTTTTCTTAGTCCTCAAAGCTGTTGAGCATCGCTTGGGCAGCGCGCTCCAGGTAGTCCCAGAGCTCGTCCCTGTCCAATTCGGCAAGCCCCAAAGAGTCCACTGCTTCTTTCATCTGCGCAAGCCAGGCTTCTCTGGCTAGTGGGCCAATCTTGAATGCTCCATGCCTCATTCTCAGCCTTGGATGCCCTCTGGTTTCTTGATAGGTGGTTGGGCCACCCCAGTATTGCTCCAAGAACATTTGAAGCCGTACTCTGGCTGGCTCTAGATCTTCTTCTGGATACATAGGTTTGAGAATTGGATCGGTTGCTACCCCATTGTAGAAATTGGTAGTTAGCCTGTGAAAAACTTCTGCCCCACCTACTCGGTCGAAGAAATCGTGCAATTACTTGGCCATGTTAATCTTGGTGGCGCTGAGCAAGCTGATGTTCTTTGAATCGAACGCCTGTTTGCACCTCTTGCGCAGCTCTCTTGAGACTGCCCATTGGCGATTCGGCAAAGTTCTGATTGAGATTCGAACCACGAACTGCTCACCTGAAACGTGTTGCATTCCCCAGATGTCGGCATCTGCGATCATGTCCGTGGACCACTCCGGGGACTTTCTCATTCCATTAGCCGTGTCTTCAATAATCTGCTGGACTTGCTCAACGTCGTTTTCATAGGCGAATGGGAAATCAAGCAGCGCTGCAGCCCACTCCTGCGAGGCGTTTCCAACCTGAATGATTTCGCCATTTCTTACAAACCAGAGAGTTCCGTGTATGTCTCTAACTTCGGTAACCCGCAGACCCACTCGTTCAACCTCACCTGAGACAGTTCCAATTTCCACCCAGTCACCGACACCGTACTGATCTTCAAAAACTATGAAAATGCCGGACAGGATGTCCTTCACCAATGATTGAGCACCAAAACCAATTGCCGCGCCCAAGACAGTAGACACTGCTATCAGCGCCCCGACGTTTATCCCAAGCTCACTGAGGGTCATCACCAGAGCGGTTATTGCGATTGCCCAGGTCGCGAAATTATCCAGCACCGAAGCAATTGTCTTGGTCCTCTGAGTGAGCCGCTGTTCAGCCAGGATCGCATCCATTCGCTCATCCTGCTTAACTCTTTGAACCCCGGTGACAATGGTCTTGACTATCCGCTTGGATGCCACGCTTAGGAGAAGCTTTAGAACAATCGCTGATACCAGGATTACCAGGATCGAGATCAAGGTCGACCATTCGGTTAGAAACTCAGTAAATGACATTAGTTTTCCTCTTCATCTTTTGCTTGAACTTTTAGTCCTCTTTCAAGACCAGCAAGGTTTTCAACCAGAATTCTGCGGAATGCAGGCTTCGATTTAGCGAAGTCAGAGTCAATAAGAGCCCTCGTCTTGTCGGCTAGGCCCTGATGGGCAAGCTGGACTGGGTAAAGGTTTGTCAGCAGGTAGGAGGCAATTTGGTATGTTCTTGTCTCCCAGATTCTCTGCGCGACAAGCATGTATTTGTCCGCGTAGTCCTCTAGAAGTTCAGTGTCCGAAACTCTTCCAAAGCTTGCCGATGCTGAGCTAATCAAAGTATTTGAGTAGGCAGTTTTCTCGGTCAGCTCGGTCCAAGCCTTTTGCTTGTCAGTCTCCGTTGAGAAAGCTGCCCTAGCAGCCGCGGCGAACTTTTGGCCATTGGCAGTGTTGTCTGCTTTTAGCTCTAGAGCAATGCGAGCCTCGTCGGCTCTATTCTCAACTGCAAGCCCAATCAGCAGCTCCCAGCGGAGGTCACCGTCCACAGTGAGACCGGTGAGTTTTTTGTCTCCAGAGGTCAGCGAGTCCAGCCAGTCAAGTTGCTTTTGGGTGGAGGCGAACTGGGCAACGAACTTCGTGAACTGCAATTGGTTGTCACTGCCGGCCTCGGCTGCCTCGGCCAGGGTGATTAGCGACTCGGCCACGTGGACCGCGGTTTCTTTACGCTTATCTGCCCGGACATACAGCGAAGAGGTCGTGACCAGTTGACGTAGGAGAGTAGTAACCGTGGTGGACTCGGTCTCACCTGATATGTGGTCAAGAACCAGTTGTATAAAGTCTCGCGGGTTTGCTTCGGCGTCTCTGGTGGTATCCCAGGCTGCAGACCAAACCAGTGTTCGAGCAAGTGAGTCCTCGATACCTGACAGGTTATTCAAGGCAACTTTCCAGGAGTCATCGTCAAGCCTGATTTTTGCGTATGCAAGGTCTTGGTCATTGATAAGAACCAGGTCTGGTTTTCTTACTCCAATGAGCTCTGAAACTTGAGTGAGATCTCCGGCTATGTCTATTTCAATCCCGAGGCGTCGAGTGAGTTTCCCTCCGCTCAAATCAAACAACCCAACTCCCAGTCGATGCGGTCTCAAGTGAAAGTGTTCAGAAGTGGCGGTTTGTGAAATCTGAAATTTGGTGAAACATCCATCACTGTCAGTTTCGAATTCAGGTCTCAAAGTGTTTACACCTGATGTTTCAAGCCAAAGTGAAGACCATTCAGAAAGATCTCTTCCACTTTCCTTTTCAAGCTCAACTAGAAGATCTTTCAGTTCGGTGTTGCCCCACTGGTGAGCCTTGAAGTAATTACCGACACCCTTCATGAACGCATCTTGACCCACCCAGGCAACCAATTGCTTCAAGACAGAGGCTCCCTTGGCGTAGGTGATCCCGTCAAAATTCACTTGAACATCTTCTAGGTCATTGATCTCAGCCACAATCGGGTGAGTGGAGGGCATTTGATCCTGCCGGTAGGCCCAACTTTTTTCGAGTGAGGCGAAAGTAGTCCACGCTTCTGTCCACTCGGTGGCTTCTGCGGTGGCAAGGGTAGAAGCGTATTCTGCAAAACTTTCGTTGAGCCAAAGGTCATTCCACCACGTCATTGTGACTAAATCTCCGAACCACATGTGAGCTAATTCGTGAAGTATTGTCACCACTCTTCGTTCTTTCACGGCATCGGTGACCGCAGAGCGGAAGATGTAGCTTTCGGTGAAAGTCACCGCGCCGGCATTTTCCATTGCTCCGGCATTGAAATCAGGTACCCAGAGTTGGTCGTACTTTTCGAACGGGTACGGGTAATCAAACAGGCCTTCGAAGTAGTTGAAACCTTGCTTTGTTTTTTCAAAGATGTAGTCGGCATCCATGTACTGAGCCAGGGAGCTGCGGCAAAAGACGCCCAGTGGAATAGTGTCCGAACTTGAAGATTTGAGCTCGTCGCGCCATTCCGAGTAGGGCCCAGCGATGAGAGCTGTGATGTAGCTAGAGATTCTTGGCGTCGGCTTAAAGTCCCACCGGGCCAGGTCATTTTCAAGTTGAACTGATTCAGGGGTTGTGGAATTAGAAATTACTTTCCAGTTACTTGCTCCGATAATTTTGAATTCGAAAGTTGCTTTCAGGTCAGGTTGTTCGAAAACAGCAAACATCCTTCTTGAATCAGGAACTTCGAATTGAGTGTAGAAATAAACCTCGTCGTCAACTGGATCAACGAACCTGTGCAAGCCCTCCCCGCTGTTTGAAAAGGCTCCGTGGGCCTTCACAACGAGTGTGTTCTCAGCCTGCAGATTTGGGAGACTAATCCTGACTCCATCTGAATGAGTCACAGGGTCCAAATGCTGGCCGTTCAATTCGATACTCTCCACCGAGGTTGTAATGGCATCGATGAAAGTTGCTGACCCGATCTTAGAAGAGGTAAACCGGACCGTGGATGTGTAAGGGAAGGTGCTGGAATCCTTGGTTAGGTCGACTTCCACCAGGTAGGAATCAACGCCTATCAGACTCGAACGCTCTATCGCTTCTGCGCGAGTCAGGTTTTCTCCAGGCATTTGGCTTTTTCTTTCATTAAGAGTTTGTTTCTAAACAGCCTAGAGGCATCAGATGGTTATTTACTGGGCAATAATTGATTTATGTACCGATTCATTTCAGCTACAGTCGGCAGCCCAGAGGCTTCGGCCCAGCTGGCTGAAATCGGAGGTGCCCTATTGGTGCTGGGCCTAGTTGCCCTAATTGCGAACAAGCTGAAGTTTTCCGTTGTCCCGCTTTACTTACTTATCGGGCTGGCTCTGGGCGATGGCGGAGTAATTCCACTTTCGTTGAGTGAGGAGTTCCTGAATACTGGTGCACAAATTGGGGCCATCATGTTGCTGCTCTTGCTGGGTCTTGAGTACTCGGCATACGACCTTGGGAAGGCTTTCCAAGAAAGAAAAAGCGCGGGTCTAATCGATGTATTGGCCAATGCGACGCCGGGCTTCATTATCGGGCTGATTCTTGGCTGGGGCCTGCCCGGAGCACTGGCACTGGCCGGTATCACCTACGTGTCTTCGTCTGGAATTGCTGCCCAATTGATCAAAGAAATGGGCTACCGACGATCCGAGGTATCAAAGCGAGCGATTGGGGTCTTGGTCTTTGAGGACTTGGCTTTGGCGCCATATTTGCCACTGTTAACTTCGGTGATCTTGGGCGTGAGCGCTTGGAGCGGGCTGATTACTGTTTCGGTAGCTTTGGCGATAACGGGTCTTGTGATACTTATTAGTTTTCGAGGGTCCTCCAGCTTTCAGAAGTTTTTGGACCCTAACGAGCCCGGCGGACTCCTGCTAACAGTTTTCGGTGCCGCGCTTCTTGCGGCCGGCCTGGCTGACATGATCGGATTCTCGGGAGTGGTTGCGGCGTTCTTGATTGGATTGTTGTTGACAGGCGAGGTGGCCGAAGCAGCCAGATCGCGGCTGGCTCCATTGCGGGACATATTTGCGGCCATATTCTTTCTTTTCTTTGGAATCACAACTAACCCGGCAGACCTACCTGCGGTTTTACCTCTGGCTATAGCCATCACGATCATCGGCGTTGCAGGAAAACATCTTGTCGCCTGGTGGGTGACCAAGGACATGAGCGACAAGATGAGCACTTGGCGAGTCACAGGTTTCTTGATTCCGCGTGGAGAGTTCTCAATGGTCATTGCAGCCTTGGCTGCACCCGTGGTGTTAGGGGTAAAACTCCAGGCGCTCACTCTGGCCTATGTGATTTTGACAGCGCTGATAGCGTCCGTCCTGCTCCGGTTTACTCTAGGTAAGCTCGACAGAAAATAGGCTTTGGAGAATGATGCCCTTTTCTAGACTGACGATTCTGTTCATTTTCCCGATTGCGACCGCTGCTCTTGTCCTCGCGGCCTCCATTCTTGGATCCCAGGGCCTCCTTCCAGACCCGGTTGCTATTCATTGGGGAGTGACGGGCGAAGCGGATGGTTTCATGAGCCTTGGCTCATACCTTGGGCTGATTGGGGTCGGCTTTGCGTTTTTCTGGGCTGGACTCGTGGCGCTTGAGTTGGTGCCGATGCGAGCTAGGTTGCTGAGGCCATTACTGAAGGGATTTGCGGGCTATCTCTACGTCTTTATTTTGGCCCTGATGGCGCTCACAACCTTTTTGCAGATTGGTGGAGACCGAAACCAACCTTCCAATGTCGGATTGTGGATTCTTTTGATTTTTATTCCAGTCGGATTCTTAATCTGGCTGCTACTTGGAACGGCAAAGGTTTCGTTAGGGGAGTTTTTGGAAGTTCGCCTTCGGGGGGTCAAAGTGATCTCAATTCCTGGGAAAGAAGTAACTGGCATTAAAGTCAGCGACTTGAAAGGCAAAGATTTTGGTGGTTGGGGTTTGAGATATGCCTCCAAAACCCTCGCGTTCATTCCAAATTCTGGACCAGCGGTGGTTTTTGAATTGAGCTGGGGAGAGAAAATAGCAATTCGAAGCGACGATGCCGTTGACTTAGGCAAGACTCTGAATAAGAAATAGATAGGGCAAAAAACTCATGCGAATCCACATAGCCACAGACCATGCCGGTATGGAGCTCAGCGCTTTTCTGGTTGAGCAACTAAGTGACGCCGGACTTGATGTTTCTGATCATGGCCCAAGCGTTTATGACGCACTCGATGATTATCCAGGTTTCTGTATTGCTGCGGCCAAGGCTGTTGCGGAGGATCAGCTTGCTGGTGTTGAAGCGCTCGGGATAGTGCTGGGTGGCAGTGGAAATGGCGAGCAAATGGCTGCAAACAAAGTTGCAGGTATTAGGGCAGCTTTGATCTGGAACAGCGAGACAGCGGCTCTGGCAAGAGAGCATAATGATGCCAACATTGCTGCTGTTGGTGCGCGGCAACACACCAAAGAGCAAGTACTTGAACTCATAAAGATCTTTATCGGCGAACCATTTTCCAACGATGAGAGGCACGTCAGGCGGATTGGGAAAATCACGCACTTTGAAAACACCGGAGAGGTGCTTTTCTAGTCAAATGCCAGAGGGCCACACAGTTCATCGGACCGCTAGGAAATTCCAGAAGGATTTCGTAGGTCAGCAGTTATTCGTGACTTCCCCGCAGGGCAGATTTGTTGATGCCACGTTGGTGTCGGGACAGAAACTAATGACTTCCGAGGCGTTTGGAAAACACCTGTTTCTAGGTTTCGAATCGGGGTTTATTCGAGTCCACCTTGGAATCTACGGAAAGTGGCGCTTTAGTCAATTCGAAGACACACCAAAGGAGCCCGTGGGTCAGGTCCGGGCAAGGTTCTTGTCGAGTGATTCAGTTGCAGACCTTGTCGGCCCGACAGCATGTGAGGTGATCGATGCGGCTAGTTTTGAAATGCATAAATCCAGACTCGGGCCAGACCCCTTGCGTATTGATCCAGCGGATCAGGAGCTAGAAAGGTTCATTGCTCGATGCAAGAAGTCGAAAACTCCAATTGGACAGCTGTTGATGGATCAATCCGTGATTTCAGGAATTGGGAACGTCTATCGCGCCGAGTTGCTGTTTCGCGCAGGGAGAAGCCCGTATCGGCCCGGCATGGAGGTGTCAGACAAAGACCTAGCGGCCATTTGGTTTGATGCCGTAAAGCTGATGAAAATCGGGGTATCGAAGGGAATCATGCTGACCCGTGACGATTATTTAAAGTCGATGCCCGCCGTTAAGGACCGCTATTTCGTCTACAAGCGGGAGGGTTTGCCCTGTCGAAATTGCGGCAATGAGGTTTCTTTGGCATTGATGAATGCAAGAAAGCTGTATTGGTGCAATGGCTGTCAAAGTGCCTGAAATAGGTGTCTTTTGGCTTGAATCACTGGAGCGAGTGACGGGAATCGAACCCGCGTAATCAGTTTGGAAGACTGAGGCTCTACCATTGAGCTACACTCGCGCATCGTTTGTTAGACGAGACTCCATTCTATGGGGTAGAGTGGTCGAGTTCGTGACCAATGGTCAAGAATGTTCGGGATGTAGCGCAGCTTGGTAGCGCATCTGTTTTGGGAACAGAGGGTCGCAGGTTCAAATCCTGTCATCCCGACAAATTGCTTTATAAAAACCCACCTACCTCTATGGAGATAACTTGAAGACAACAGTCGAGAAACTAAGCCCAACACGCGTCAAGCTGACGATTGAGGTTGATCAAGCCGGCTTTAAGCCAACCCTTGATAAGGCTTATAAGACAGTTGCGAACCAGGTCAATATCCCCGGTTTCCGAAAAGGTAAAGTGCCAGCTTCCGTTCTAGACCAGCGAGTTGGCAAGGACCAGATCATCGCACAGGCAATCAACGATGGCATGGACTCTTTTTACCGAGAGGCGCTGGTCGCTGAGAAGCTAAAGCCACTTGGAACTCCTGAGGCAGACATCAGCTCGGCCCCATCGGCTGCGGAGCTTGAGAAGCTTTTGGTGATCTCACTAGAAGTTGAAGTTCGCCCGGAATTCAAGCTTCCTAGCTATAAGGGCCTCGCCGTCAAGGTTGACCCGGTCAAGGTCGCAAAGATGGATATTGAGACCGAACTTGATGCCCTCCGCGCTCGCTTTGGCACCCTGAAAACAGTCGATCGCCCGGCCAAGAATGGCGATTTCACGACTATCGACCTTTCCGCACTTATGGACGGCAAAGAAATTGACACGGCAGCCGACATCTCTTACGAGATTGGTTCGGGACAGCTTTTGGATGGTATCGATGAGGCTCTTGAAACCCTTACGGCTGGAGAAACTACGACTTTCAGCTCCAAGTTGGTCGGTGGCGAGATGGCGGGACAGTCCGCTGAGGTTTCCGTTACCCTTAAAGCGGTCAAGGAGCGAGAGCTTCCAAAGGCGGATGACGACTTTGCTCAACTTGCCAGTGAGTTCGACACTCTTGAAGAACTAAAGAAAGACCTTGAGACCAAACTTGCAGTAGAGCTTGGCCGTAAGCAGGTTTTGCAGGCAAGAGACAAGATTGTTGAAGAGCTCGTATCCAAAGCGAACATCCCAGTCTCGGACGAAGCCGTGAAGCGAGAAGTCGACGCCCATCTAGAGGGCGAAGGCCGAATGGAAGACGATGTTCATCGCAAGGAAGTAACCGCAGATTCTGAGAAGGGCTTCAAGACTCAGTTGCTATTGGACGCAGTCGTTGATGCCGAGGCAATCAAGATTGAAGATCAAGAACTAATCGAGTACCTCGCCTTTACCTCCAGGAACTACCAGATGGATCCAAATCAGTTCATCGAGCAGGTTGCCAGTTCTGGTCAGGTTTCCTTTTACGCCGACGAGCTTGCCAGGCGCAAGGCTGTTGACTTCTTGGTATCTCAAGCAGAGATAACTGACACCAAGGGCGCGAAAGTTACTTACGAGGTCTAACGCCCAAGGCGAACAAGCACCTCTATTGGGTGTTTTGCTAGCTATCGTTATGTTCAAGAACTCTGAAGGAGAACTAGATGGCCATGCCCCAGATGGATCGAACCGGTGTATTTGACAGACTGCTAAAAGACCGCATTGTTTGGTTGGGCAGCGAAGTTCGGGACGAGAATGCCAATGAGATTTGCGCAAAAATCTTGCTGCTAGCAGCAGAAGACTCTGAGAAAGACATATTCCTGTACATCAACTCTCCGGGTGGATCAATAACCGCAGGTATGGCGATCTACGACACCATGCAGTACGTGCCAAACGACATCGTCACTGTTGGCATTGGAATGGCTGCGTCCATGGGGCAATTCCTGCTTTCATCAGGTGCCAAGGGTAAGAGATATGCCACTCCAAACACCAGGGTTTTGCTACACCAGCCACTGGGTGGTTTTGGTGGAACTGCATCGGATATTCAAACCCAGGCCGAGCTAATCATGTCCATGAAGAGGCAGCTGGCTAGCATCACAGCCGAGCAGACCGGCAAGACGGTAGAGCAGGTTATGGAAGACGGCGACCGCGATCGCTGGTTCACGGCCGCAGAGGCTTTGGAATATGGCTTTATCGATCAGATTCAAGAGTTTGCAAGTCGTTCGACCGGCGTAGGGAAGGCGTAGATCATGAGCTTCATCGAAACCAAAGAGGGTCGCATTGCTATGCCAGGAGCAAGGTACATCCTGCCTGAGTTTGAAGAGCGCACTTCTTACGGTGTAAAACGCCACAACCCCTACACGAAGCTATTTGAGGACCGCATTGTGTTCTTGGGTGTTCAGGTTGATGACGCGTCGGCGGATGACATCATGGCTCAGCTTTTGGTGCTTGAGTCACAGGACCCAGATCGCGATATCACGATGTACATAAACTCTCCCGGTGGCTCCTTTACGGCCTTGACTGCGATTTATGACACTATGCAGTACATCAAGCCTCAGATTCAGACAGTATGTTTAGGTCAGGCAGCCTCCGCAGCAGCTGTGATACTTGCCGCGGGCGCCCACGGCAAGCGCTTGGCGTTGCCGAACGCACGAGTCCTAATTCACCAGCCGTCATCCGGTGGCGGAGGTCAGGGCCAGGCCTCTGACATTGAAATTCAGGCAAAAGAGATTATGCGTATGCGTGAGTGGCTTGAGCACACGTTGAGCCACCACTCGGGCAAGAGTCTTGCTGAAGTCAATAAAGACATCGACCGAGACAAAATTTTGACTGCCGCCGAGGCCATGGAGTACGGCCTGATTGATCAGGTTCTTTCTTCCCGGAAGGCGTAGCTAATCTCGGCGAGTGTTGGGCTATAAAGTCCAACTCTCGCTATAGAGTTTTGCCATGACTTTATCTGAGACCAGCGAGCTTCTAAAGTGCACGTTTTGCGCAAAGAGCCAGAAACAGGTTCGAAAGCTGATTGCTGGACCCGCCGTGTACATCTGCGATGAATGCATTGAACTTTGCAACGAAATCATTGAAGAAGAGCTCGGGCACAAAGCAAACACAGACCTTGACTCTCTCGATCTTCCAAACCCAAAAGAAATCAAGGGGTTTTTAGATGAATACGTGATTGGCCAGGATGGAGCCAAGAAGCAGCTCGCAGTTGCGGTTTATAACCACTACAAGCGAATCCGAGCCGGTGGCACACTGACCACCGCTGGTAAAGAGCACGACGAAATTGAAATCGCGAAGTCCAATATTCTCATGATAGGCCCAACAGGTTGCGGCAAAACCTACTTGGCTCAGACCCTGGCGAAGCGCCTTAATGTCCCATTCGCAGTTGCAGATGCAACCGCTCTGACTGAAGCTGGCTATGTGGGAGAGGATGTCGAGAACATTCTGTTGAAGCTTTTGCAGGCTGCCGATAACGATCCGAAGCGTGCCGAAACTGGAATTATCTACATCGATGAAATTGACAAAATTTCAAGAAAAGCTGAAAACCCCTCGATAACCCGCGATGTCTCAGGTGAAGGTGTTCAGCAGGCGTTGCTAAAAATTCTCGAGGGCACCGTCGCTTCCATTCCTCCCCAGGGCGGCAGAAAGCATCCTCAGCAGGAGTTCATTCAGCTGGACACCACAAATGTCCTCTTCATTGTTGCTGGAGCGTTCGCAGGTTTAGAAAGTATTGTCGCCGAGCGCACCGGGAAGAAGGGAATCGGCTTCGGAGCTGAGCTCAAGGAGAAATCTGAGGTCAATAACGTTTATCGCCAGGTGCAACCGGAGGACTTGAGGAAGTTTGGCCTTATTCCGGAATTCATTGGAAGGCTGCCAGTGCTGGCAACCGTCGAAGAGTTAGATAAGCCGGCACTTATCGCAATTCTCACCGAACCCAAGAATGCACTTGTCAAGCAGTACCAGCGCATGTTTGAAATCGACGGGTTCGAACTCGTCTTTGAACCTGGGGCTATCGAATTCATAGCAGATAGCGCCCTTGAGCGACAGACTGGGGCAAGAGGCCTAAGGGCCATACTTGAAGAGCTGCTTGGTCCAATTATGTTCGAATTGCCAGGGTCAGATACCACCGGAACTGTGACCATAACCGAAGACATCGCTAGAAATGGTGGCCTGCCAGTCGTTGAGCCAGTAAAGGCTCCCCGCCAAGACAAATCCGCGTAGTTAGAGAAATGCCTCATCGCAAATAGACCTGAAATATTAGCGCCACTGATTGCGGGCTCCGTGGCATCGACGACGGGGTCAATCGCAACCTTTGGTATTGCAATAGCTGGCCTCAGTGCAATGGGAGCCAGCTCCTCCCAGACTGCGACTGCAATAGCGTTGATGCTTTTTGGATATGGAGTTTTGTCCATAGGACTGAGCTATTGGCTGAAAATGCCTGTAAGCATCGTTTGGTCTACACCTGGAGCTGCATTCTTGGCCACCAGTGCTGGCCTCGGTTTGGACTTCAACACTGCTGTCGGGGCATTCATTGTTAGCAGTTTGTTAGTTGTACTGACTGGTGCATGGCCAGCACTGGGAAGAGTGATCAGAAAAATCCCCCCGCAGATTTCTGCCGCCATGCTCGCGGGTGTAATTTTTCCTTTTGTTGTGGCTACTGTTCACTCCGCGGTTGATTTTCCCTTGTTGATCATGCCCACCGTCATTGTCTGGCTGACGCTAAATCGTTTCCTACCGCTTTGGGCGTCTCCGGTGGCAATCATCACGGGCTTCGTTCTTATCTCGAGAAGCGAAGCTGTAGGAGAAATTGAAGTCGCAAGCTTCTGGCCAGATTTCCAAATCGTTTCTCCCGTATTTGATGTGGCCGCCATCTTGGCAATCGGAGTGCCTCTCTACTTGATAACAATGGCCTCTCAAAATCTGCCGGGGCTCGCAATCATGGGTTCCTTGGGTTACAAATTGCCCACATCAAGAGTCTTCATCACTACTGGCCTCGGATCAGCCATCACTGGTTTCTTCGGAGGTTTCGGGCTCAATCTGGCCGCAATCACAGCTGCGCTAAATGCGGACGAAAGTGCCGCCAAAGACCCGAATCGGCGTTGGCTTGCCGCGGCCTGGGGCGGCGTGGTTTACATCCTGTTCGCAATATTCGCTGCCGGTTTTGCCGCGTTCGTTTTGGCGGTCCCAACAGAACTTCTTTTGGCCTTAGCCGGTTTGGCGCTGCTGAATACTTTCGCAGGAGCGATCCGAACGGCTGTGAGTGATGATCAAACTAGGTTGGCGGGGGTGGTCACTTTGGTGATCGGTGCTGCAGGAGTAACAATTCTTGGAGTTGGCGGTGCCTTCTGGGCACTTGTGGCAGGAATCATCATTTGGAGTATCAGAAAACGCTAATTTTCTACTTCCGCAAACACAAGGCTTGAAACCAATACCGACTCACCGTGCTGAAACTCGAGATTTGTTATTTTCCCTACCGCGGCCAAGTCTTTAGCAAGGCTTTGAAGTGAAGGTGGCCCGCTAACCGTTGCAGATGCAAGCTCGGCCTTCATTGAGAGCTTTTTATCAGACTTTGCTTTACGGATTTGGACCAGTGCTGTGCTCGCAAGCTTGAGGAGCTGCTCATCATCACCTGAAATCTCAAGCGAGCTCGGCCATTGCGAATTGTGGACTGTTCCTTCTTGCCACCAGCTCCAAACTTCCTCCGCTGCAAAGGGAATGAATGGAGCAAACAGCCTTACGAGGACTCCTAGCGCTTGCCGCAGCGCCAGGACAGCGCTTCCAGTCTCCTGATCAGAAAAGTCCCCCTTGCCGTAAGCACGCTCTTTTACGAGCTCTAGGTAATCGTCAGTAAAGTTCCAGAAAAACGACTCGGTCAGTTCCAGGGCTTTGGTGTGGTCATACTTCTCGAAGGCTTCCGTTGTGGCATCGATGACTTTTTGCAGAGCCGCCAGCATTGATTTATCAATTGGCTCACTAACTTCAGAGATTCCTTTTGGTAGCTCAAAGCTAAGTGCGAACCGAGCTGCATTCAGAAGCTTAATCGCCAGTCTTCGTCCAACTTTCATCTGACCTTCGTCAAACGCTGCATCCGTCCCGAGTCTTGCCGAAGCCGCCCAATAGCGGACAGCATCCGAGCCATGAGTCTCTAGAATTTCGTTTGGAACTACGACGTTTCCTTTCGACTTAGACATTTTTTTGCGATCAGGGTCAAGAATCCAGCCTGAAATTGCAGCATGCTTCCACGGTGCAACACCGTGTTCGAGTTCGGATCGGACCAGGGTGGAGAATAGCCAAGTCCTAATAATGTCTTGACCCTGCGGGCGAAGGTCGTAGGGGAAGACTTTTTCAAACTTCTCATCGTTGGTCAACCACCCTCCCGCTAGCTGGGGAGTTAGTGAAGAAGTTGCCCAGGTGTCCATGATGTCGAGCTCGCCAACAAAACCGCCGGAGTTACCCCTTTGGTTTTCCTGGAAACCCTCTGGAGTGTCGCTCGAGGGGTCAACCGGCAGTTGCTCGTCGCTTGGAATAATTGGGTGGTCATAATCTGGATTTCCATCAGCATCTAGTGGATACCAAAGCGGTAAAGGCACGCCGAAGAACCTTTGTCGGGAGATCAGCCAGTCACCGTTTAGTCCGTTGATCCAGTCTTCAAGACGCACTCGCATGAAATCTGGGTGGAAGTCGACTTCCTTGCCAAGAGCAATAAGGCGCGTAGCAAGCGACTTGTCGTTGCCACCATTTTTTATGTACCACTGCCTTGTCGAAACAATTTCAAGTGGCTTGTCGCCTTTTTCAAAGAATTTAACTGGGTGCGTAATTGGCCTAGCCTCACCAACCATGTCTCCCGATTCTTGAAGGGCCGTGACCATGAACTCTTTGGCGGAGAAAATTGTCTTACCCGCAAGCTCCTGGTAGACGGACGCTCCCGGACCAGCTGAAATGACATCGGGAGCTTCTGAAATGATTCGACCGTCAAATCCAATAATTGCTCGGTTTGGAAGCTTGAGCTCTCTCCACCAAATGACATCGGTAACGTCACCGAATGTGCAAATCATCGCTATTCCTGAGCCTTTGTCGATTTGGGCCAGGCGATGAGCGAGAATCGGAACTTCTACTCCAAACAGCGGTGTCTTTGCAGTTTTGCCAAATAGGTGTTGGTACCGCTCGTCATCCGGGTGGGCGACAAGTGCTACGCAAGCAGCAATTAGTTCGGGTCTTGTGGTTTCAATGAATATTTTCCCGTCTGGACCATCAAACCCAATTCGGTGGTAGGCGCCGGGCATTTCACGGTCTTCTAGCTCAGCCTGAGCCACAGCCGTGCGGAAGTTGACATCCCAAAGAGTGGGGGCCATCTGGGAGTACGCTTCGTCTCTTGCTAGGTTGTTTAGGAAGGCTTTTTGGGATATCAGCTGTGACTCTTTTGAAATGGTTCGGTAGCTCTGAGCCCAATCTACGGAGAGCCCGAGGTCACGCCAGAGGTTCTCGAAGGTCTTTTCATCTTCTTCCGTCAGTTGCTCACAGAGTGCAATGAAGTTTTGTCTCGAAATTGGTAATTGATCTTGCACCCTGGTGGATTTATTGTCGCCACCTATTTGTGGTGGCTGAAAGTCCTTGTCAAACGGCAATGTTGGGTCGCAACGAACTCCGTAGTAGTTCTGAACTCGTCGCTCAGTTGGCAGCCCGTTATCATCCCATCCCATTGGATAGTAGACCGCAGCCCCGTTCATCCTCTTGTATCTGGCCACTACATCGGTGTGCGTGTAACTAAAAACGTGACCAACATGCAGCGAACCCGAGGCCGTCGGTGGCGGGGTATCTATTGAGAAAACATCTTCTTTTAGCGCTGCAGCATCAAATTTATAAACGGCATTGGACTCCCAAACCGGGGCCCATTTGGCCTCCAGGCCCTCTACAGAAGCCTTTTCGGGAACGGTTGCGTGCCTGGTTGGCTCGGGGGTTGCATTATTCAATAGCTTTGACCTCGGTATATTCGTAGTGTCTAGATTAACATTGTTCTTGACCGTTACCTCTCCGAAAGCATTGATGTATCCAAAGCACAGCAATTCCTCTCAGGGGCCAAAGGCCTCGCCTTCCTTTCCGGAACTCGAAAAGGAGGTCCTTTCCTATTGGGAAAAAGATGGAACTTTTCAGGAGTCAATAGACCAGCGGGCCGCAGCGGATGCGCCTGAATTCGTCTTTTATGATGGTCCGCCATTCGCAAATGGATTACCACATTACGGTCACTTGCTAACTGGATATGTCAAGGACCTGGTACCTCGCTATCAGACCATGCGAGGTAATCGAGTCGAACGAAGGTTTGGTTGGGATACTCATGGACTTCCCGCGGAGGTTGAAGCCGAGAGGCTCCTTGGGATTTCTGGTCGACCAGAAATTGAAAAATACGGGGTCGACAAGTTCAACGAGTTTTGTAAGACATCGGTCTTGAAGTACACCGAGGACTGGCGCAGCTATATCACGCGACAGGCTCGATGGGTGGATTTTGACAATGACTATAAGACTTTAGATAAGGACTACACCGAAAGTGTGATCTGGGCCTTTCAGGAGCTCTATAAAAAGGAACTCATCTACGAAGGCTTCAAAGTTCTGGCCTATTGCTGGCGTTGCGAGACTCCGCTCTCAAATCATGAACTCCGCATGGACGACGAGGTCTATCGAGATCGGCAAGATCAATCAGTAACAGTGACATTCCCCATCACAACCGAGGGCGAATTCCACGGCGTGAATCTTCTTGCTTGGACTACAACTCCTTGGACATTGCCGACAAACTTTGCGCTAGCAGTGGGCCCCGAAATTGATTACTCACTTATTGTTGCGCCTGAAAGTGAGCTTGGTGCTGGAAGCTATCTAATTGCTTCAGCTCTAATTGGCAGCTATCTCAAAGAGCTGGGATTTGCCGATCTCGATTCTGCCACGGCTGCAGTTTCAAAAAGAGTCAAAGGTGCCCAGCTCGGAGGGCTCAGATACCAGCCTATTTTTGAGTTCTATACCGACCCTGAAAAGTTTGACATTGGCAATGCGTGGCAAGTTCTGGTGGGGGACTACGTTACGGCGGAGGACGGAACTGGAATAGTTCACCAGGCACCTGCTTATGGTGAAGATGACCAAATGCTTTGCAATGCAGCAGGCATTCCGACTTATGTTTCAGTGAACGAAAGAGGCCAGTTCACGTCACTGATTAGCCCCTATCAGGGCCAGCATGTTTTTGATGCAAATAAGCCGATCACTAAAGACCTCAAGGAAGCTGGCCGTCTCTTTCGTCAAGCGTCTTACGAGCACAGCTATCCGCACTGCTATCGGTGTAAGAATCCGCTGATCTACAAAGCCGTTTCCTCATGGTTTGTTGAAACAACAAAAATTCGTGATCGCATGTTGGAGTTAAACCAAGATATCAACTGGGTACCCGAGCACACCAAGCACGGAAGCTTCGGTAAGTGGTTGGAAAACGTTAGAGATTGGGCGATTTCTAGAAACCGATTCTGGGGAGCACCGATTCCAGTCTGGAAGTCTGATGACCCTAATTATCCTCGCGTGGATGTTTACGGTTCCCTGGATGAGATGGAGCGCGACTTCGGAGTCCGACCCTCAGATTTTCATCGCCCCGTAATCGATGAGCTAACTAGACCAAACCCGGATGACCCAACCGGGAACTCCACTATGCGCAGGGTGCCTGAGGTTCTTGACTGCTGGTTCGAGTCCGGTTCTATGCCTTTTGCGCAGGTGCACTATCCGTTTGAAAACCAAGACTGGTTCGAAACACACTTTCCTGGCGATTTCATAGTCGAGTATGTCGGCCAGACCAGGGGCTGGTTCTACACACTGCATGTGCTGTCAACAGCCCTGTTTGACAGGCCTGCTTTCAAGAACAGCGTTAGTCATGGAATTGTTCTTGGAAACGATGGGCAGAAGATGTCCAAGAGCCTCAGGAACTACCCGGATGTGAACGAAGTTTTCGATCGCGACGGCTCTGACGCAATGCGCTGGTTTTTGATGTCCAGTCCAATTTTGCGCGGGGGAAACATTGCCGTGACCGAGCAGGGAATCAGGGAAGGGGTGCGACAAGCACTACTTCCGCTTTGGAACACCTATTACTTCTTCGCTTTGTATGCAAACGCGTCAAATTACACCGCAAGCCCGTCAATGGCTTCGACTCAGTTGCTTGATCGATACATCTTGGCAAAAACGCGAGATCTAATCGATCAAGTCAGCTCGGACCTGGACGCTTTTGACAGCTTCTCTGCGTCTGGAAGAGTGCGTGAGTTCGCAGAAGTTCTTACCAATTGGTACGTGCGGCGATCAAGGGATAGGTTCTGGGAAGGTGACAAGGATGCATTTGACACCCTTTACACGGTTCTTGAATCGACATTTCGAGTAGTTGCGCCGCTTATGCCTCTTGTCGCCGAGGAGATGTGGCGCGGTCTAACAAATGGCCGGTCTGTCCACTTGGAGAGCTGGCCAGAGGCTGAAGAGTTCACGTCGGATCCGGAGTTGGTGCGTGACATGGATGCTATCCGGGAGGCGGCCTCAGTGGGGCTCTCCTTGCGCAAGGCGGCTTCACTTAGAGTGAGGCTTCCACTTTCCAAACTGACCGTTGCAGTCTCTGATCTTGGGTCACTGAGCGATTATTCGGAGCTACTCGCGGATGAGTTAAACGTGAAGCAAGTTGAGGTAATTCAAGCCGATGCAGGCACTGCCAAGCGTTTCGGCTTAGAGCACTCTCTCGTTGTAAATTCCAGAGTGCTGGGCCCACGGCTTGGAAAAGATGTCCAGCGCATAATTATCCAGTCCAAAAAGGGAAACTGGGAATCTACCCCTGACGGTGTTCTTGTGGACGGCACTTTGCTTGAGGCCTCAGAGTTTGAATTGAGCCTGGTTCCCGGTGCGGAATCCAATGACCAAGTTGTTGGAATCACCAGCTATGGTTTCGTGCTTCTAGAGACCAAACTGTCCGAAGAGTTGCTTGCGGAGGGCCTCGCTCGTGACACGATTCGACATGTGCAGCAGGCACGTAAGGACGCAGGTCTGGATGTTTCTGATCGAATCGCGCTGACTCTAACGGTCGATGCAGAGTCGTTGGCAGCTTTGACTCTTCACGAACAGCTCATTGCCAAAGAGACTTTGGCACTGGAAATTTCGACTGTGGTTGCAAAAGTGAATGCAGGCCTGAGCATCGGCGATTCAGGGATGCTTGAGATCGCGCTTAGGAAAAATTGAGTGATTCCGAAGAGGACCTGAGGTTCAAAGAGGTGCTCGACTCTTTGTATGCAAGGCAACCTGAGAATCAGATTCGCCCCAGGCTCGAACCAACAAGGCGTTTGGTTGAGTTCATGGGTAACCCTCAAGACAATTACAGGATTATCCACATCACGGGTACGAATGGAAAGACCTCGACCGCAAGAATTATTGAACGTCTGCTTCGTGAGCACGGCCTTCGCACTGGCAGGTTGACCAGCCCACATTTAGTCAGCTTCAATGAGCGCATAGCGTTGGATGGAGAAGCAGTATCCGATCAGCGGATTATTGACGCCTACGAGGAAAACGAATCTTTGATGGAACTAGTTGATTCTGAACTCAAAGAAAAGGGTGAAGAGCCCCTGACTTTCTTCGAAGCAATAACGGCTTTGGCTTTTCACATTTTTTCCGACGCACCAATTGATGTTCTGGTGTTGGAAGTTGGAATTGGGGGAGAGTGGGACGCTACCAACGTTGCGAATGCGGATATTGCAGTTTTCACGGCTATCGGGCTTGATCATCAGAAAACCCTAGGAAATACGGTCGAAGAAATAGCAACCACAAAATCTGGAATCATCAAGCCCAAATCAATTGTGGTTTCAAGTCCGCAGCAAAAGTCCGTGGAATCCATACTTCGGGCTGCAGCTGAAACGGAATTCATATTGGCCGAGTCAGAATTCCAACTTTCAGGAGTGGAAGCCGATGGCTTTGGAACAAGGTTTTCACTTGACGGACTTTGGCAGCACTATCCATCAATCTGGATGCCAATTATTGGGCAACATCAAGCAGAAAACGCCGCCACAGCTATTGCGGCAACCGAGGCATTTCTTGGGCGAGGTATTGCTGACGAAGTACTTCGAAGCGCGATGGCCGATGCAATAACACCGGGTCGAATGCAGGTTGTTAGCAAAGATCCGCTGGTGGTGCTTGATGGAGCTCATAACGCGGCAGGCTTGGCAAGTTTTAGGGCTTCGCTGCAGTGGCATTTTGACTCACCACGCGCCATAGGCGTTGTTGGCATGCTTGGAGATAAGGATGTCTGGGCAAGTGCCAGGGAGCTTGTGGGTGTGTTTGATCATTTGATCTTGACAACCGCACCGGGTGAACGAGGATTGCCTGCCCATGAACTATCCGACGTTTTCAGCGATGAAGACGTCCAGATTGAGGATATTGAAGCGGATTTCTGGCAAGCATATGAACGAGCAATTAGGCTAGGCGCCGAAACCAATAGACCGGTGTTCGTGACTGGTTCGCTTTATTTGGTGGGCGCGGTTTTGACAAAACTTCAAGAGCAAGACAGGGATGACATTGCGGAATAGATCCTCAAAGAGGGCACTTGCCTCGATAGCACTTAGTTTCGAGGCGTTCGTGGTGTTTTTCGCCACCCTCACTGCCTTTGGCCTGAAGGCAGCCGATATCAGTCCGAACCTCCCCAGGGTTGAGATTATTTGGGCAATTGGTCTAACTGTGTCATTGCTATGCATCCTCACGCCTGCAGTTCTGTCCAAGCCTTTTGGCTATGCTCTGGGCTGGCTGATTCAGGCAGCGGTGCTGGCTTCTGGCTTTTGGCTGTGGGGAATGTTTGTGATTGGTTCGATGGTGGCAGGCATGTGGATTTGGGCATTGGTTGCCGGCGGCACAATTGATAAAGCTAGAGCCAACTTTGAAAAACTCAAGGAAGAAGGAAATGATGCAGACACTAGTTCTAATTAAGCCCGATGGCGTGAGACGCAACCTAATTGGGGAAATTATTTCTCGCTGCGAGGCTAAGGGCTATTCAGTAGCGCATCTAGTGAAGCTTGAGCCTTCTCGGGCGCTTCTGGCGGAACACTACCTTGAGCACGAGGGCAAGCCTTTTTACGAGGCTTTGATGGAGTTCATGCTTTCGGGCCCAGTTGTTGCAATTGCCCTCGAGGGAGAACGTGTGATTGAGGGCTTCCGCTCACTTGCGGGGCCGACAGAGCCCACTTTGGCTCCACCGGGAACAATTAGGGGAGACCTAGGTCGCGACTGGGGCACGAAGGTGGTTCAGAATCTGGTTCATGGGTCTGACTCTGAAGAAAGTGCTGCGAGGGAGTTGGCGATCTGGTTTGGAAGGGTCTAAACCAGCGTTATCCAGTAGTCCCAAAACTGAACCAGAATTAATAGGGCCATCACTAGAAAGCTCATAAGTGTGAGAACCCAAGCCCACGTATAGATAAATCTACCCAGCTTGAGGTTTCGGCCCAGGTGGCCATCCTGCATCGTTTTGCCCAATAGCGTCCAAAAAAGTGGAATCGTCGCGGCCCAAGAAACCATGCAATAGATGCACAGAGCTCCGATGTCATAAACCGATTGCGTGAAAAGCCAGATAACAAAACCCATTGCAAAGACGTGGCCCAAGAAAAATACCCGCCAAAACCACGGTGCAAATGTGGCTCCCGCAAGGATCGCCATCCCAACCAAGATGGGTGCAAAAAACGCTGCTATCCCAATCAACGGGTTCGGAAATCCCAAAAGTGCTGCCTGTTCGCTAAGCATCACCGACTTGCAACTAATAAGCGGAGAGATGTCGCAGGATGTTGACAAGGCTGGGTTTTCCGCAACGCGAAGCCTCTCAAGGGTTAGGCCAAAGCTGGCAATCCAGCCCATGACGCCCATGGAAATCAGTGCAATTGGAAATAGCATGTTCGAATTATCGCATTTTGGTAACAACTCGTGTCATACTTTCAATAGATGCAAACACACTTGCATCGAAGATTTATTCGGCGAGCGATATGCCCCGATGATGAGAATTAGATTCCGGCCGAGGCTTGAATCACGAGAATGGGCCCGTAGGGTGTGAACCGAGCGGGCTTGAAGGCATAAGTGGCTAAGAAAAAAGAAGAGCCGAAGAAACCGCTGAGCACTCAGCTAATCTTCCAGGCGCCTGACCTACCTACTCCAAAAGTGAATCCTCGCAGCGGCAAGTTGGCCGATGATGAAGAAGGCGATGCCCCAAGAAAGCCTCTCGCCCCTAGAACTCGGACCCGCACAAAGTCTGATGCTGCGCCTGCTGCTAAGAAGGCAGAACCGGCAACCGAAGAAAAGGAAACCGGCTCTACCCGCGTGGCAGCTAAGAAGCAGCGCAGAAATAGCTCAAGAGATTCCGGTAGGCGCAGGACAGCTGTTACCGAGTCAGAATTTTTGGCGCGACGCGAATCCGTGGATCGTCGCATGGTCGTTCGCGAAAAAGATGAGCGAGTTCAGATCGGTGTCTTGGAAGACGGCCTTCTCGTCGAGCACTACGTAGCAGAGAGCCAAGGAGGCTCTTTGATCGGAAACGTCTACCTTGGAAAAGTTCAGAATGTTCTGCCATCCATGGAAGCAGCTTTTGTTGATATCGGACGAGGTAGAAATGCCGTTCTTTACTCCGGTGAAGTCGACTGGGAGGCTGCTGAAACTGGAAACCAACCACGGCGCATTGAACTTGCTCTGAAGTCTGGAGATCAGGTTTTGGTTCAGGTAACCAAGGACCCGGTGGGTCAAAAGGGCGCGCGCCTAACTTCCCAGATTTCGCTACCTGGACGTTTTTTGGTTTACGTACCCGGCGGCAATATGTCGGGAATTTCTCGGAAGCTCCCGGAGGGCGAACGACAAAGACTAAAGCAGATTCTGAAGCATGCCTTGCCAGAAGATGCCGGTGTGATTGTTCGCACGGCAGCTGAGGGCGCGACTGAAGACCAACTGACCCTTGATGTGGAGCGACTAAAGGCTCAATGGGAGCAAATCAATGCCGTCGTTGCAATGGGTAAGGCTCCAACGCTCCTTCACAGCGAGCCGGATTTGTTGGTCAAAATAATCCGTGATGTTTTCAATGAGGACTTCGCTGAGCTTGTTATTGCCGGGGATGAGTCCCACGAGACGATCAGTAAGTATTTGGAATCTGTCGCCCCGGAGCTTCTTGAGCGCATTGTTCAGCACAAATCAGACGAAGATATTTTTGACACCTACAAGCTTGGCGATCAGATTATCAAGGCGCTTGATCGCAAAGTCTTCCTGCCGTCCGGTGGCTCTTTGGTCATCGACCGCACTGAGGCCATGACTGTCGTGGATGTGAACACCGGTAAATTCATAGGTTCCGGTGGCAACCTGGAAGAAACAGTGACCAAGAACAACTTGGAAGCTGCCGAAGAACTAGTCCGCCAACTCAGATTGAGAGATATCGGCGGAATTGTCGTGGTTGACTTCATTGACATGATCCAGGAATCGAACCAGGAGATGGTTCGTAGAAGGCTTCTTGAATGCCTTTCCAGAGACCGGACCAAGAACCAGGTTGGCGAAGTTACGTCACTCGGCCTGGTCCAGCTCACTCGAAAGAAAATCGGTCTCGGGTTGCTAGAAACCTTCTCTGAGCCCTGTGATTGCTGCGCCGGCAGAGGGGTAGTCGTTCACGACGAGCCCCGGTTTAAGATGCCTGAATCATCAGAACCCAAAAGGGGTAAGCGCAAGGAAAGAACTAAATCTCAGGCGGAGCCCCAAATCGTAAAGAAGATCGTTACGGCGGAGCAAGCTGATGCTTTCAAGTCTGTTGTAAATCAGATTGCGGCTGCCGGGCACTCCGAGGATTCGGCTAGCGCGCCTGAAGTCAAGGAGCCTGAGGGTAAGACTGAAATCTTGAATGCGGTGCTGGATTCTCTCCCGGAACCGGAATTAGTGGCAAAGCCGAAAAGGCGCAGGGCAACCTCTGCTGGTAAAGCCATCGACACAAAGAACTAAATACTTGCAATCTGTGTTGCCCCGACACATTTTCTTTGCTAAACTTCGAGGCTGTTGCTCACCATCTGTGAGCTAACGAGATTTCCCTAAAAAGTTAGGTTTCAACGTGGTTTACGCAATTGTTCGCGCTGGTGGACGTCAGGAAAAGGTTGAGGTCGGCACCATCGTGACCATGAACCGTATTGCAGCATCATCGGGCATGATCGAACTGCCGGCAGTTCTTTTGGTAGATGGTGACAAGGTCACCTCAGACTCAAAGACTCTTGCCAAGGTCAAGGTTGTTGCAGAAGTGCTAGAGCAGACCAGAGGGCCAAAGATTTCAATTCAAAAATACAAGAACAAGACTGGATACAAGAAGCGTCAGGGCCACCGCCAGGACCTCACTCGTGTCCAGGTCAAAGAGATTAAGTAACGAGGAGTTAGACAATGGCATCCAAAAAGGGAGTTAGCTCCACTAGAAACGGTCGCGATTCAAATGCACAGCGTTTGGGTGTAAAGCGTCACGATGGTCAGGCAGTAAACGCCGGAGAGATCATTGTTCGCCAGCGCGGAACTCACTTTCACCCTGGGGTGAACGTTGGGCGTGGCAAGGATGACACACTCTTCGCTCTAGCAGCAGGAGCCGTCAAGTTTGGTGCAAAAGCTGGTCGTCGAGTAGTAAACATCGTTACCCAGTAGGAAATTTTGAAGAAAGGCGAACCTGCAACGGGTTCGCCTTTTTTTGTTTGGAGGAAAAATGGTCACATTCGTTGATCAAGTAACACTGCACTTGTCCGCAGGTAATGGTGGCGACGGCTGCACCAGCACTAAGCGTGAAAAATTCAAGCCGCTTGCAGGGCCGGATGGTGCTAACGGTGGTGACGGTGGAACTATTTCCCTCGTTTCAGACCTCAATACGACTACCCTGCTGGATTATCACCATCGCCCACACCGCTCCGGCCTCAACGGGTCATCAGGGGCCGGTGACTTCCGCAATGGAGCCCACGGTGGCGATATTTCACTCAAGGTGCCCGTAGGCACCGTGGTCAAGGATGCCAAGGGCAAATTGCTTGCCGACCTTGATGCTCCCGACATGGAGATTGTGATCGCGCAGGGAGGCCAGGGAGGCCTCGGCAATGCCGCCCTGTCAAATCAGAAGCGAATCGCACCCGGTTTCCACCTGCTCGGTGTCCCAGGTTGGCAAGGCGATGTAATTCTTGAACTAAAAGTCGTAGCCGATGTTGCGCTAGTTGGCTTCCCAAGTGCGGGCAAAAGCTCTCTGATAGCCGCGATGAGTTCCGCCAGGCCTAAAATTGCGGATTATCCATTCACGACTCTTCATCCAAACTTAGGCGTTGTTCAGGCAGGGGAGAGGCGCTACACAGTCGCCGATGTTCCGGGTCTAATCGAAGGTGCAAGCCAGGGAAAAGGGTTGGGCCTTGAATTTCTCAGGCATGTTGAGCGCTGTAGCGCTCTGCTTCACGTGATCGATTGCGCAACCATGGAACCCGGTCGGGACCCAATTAGTGACCTCAACATAATCCTCGGCGAGTTGCGCGATTATCAAGTCCCTGAGGGTCAAACGCCTTTGCATGAGAGGCCTCAACTGATTGCGTTGAATAAGGTAGATGTCCCTGATGCTAAAGAGCTAGCCGAATTTGTGAAGAAAGACCTAGAGGCTCTTGGATATCCAGTCTTCTTAGTTTCAACTGCTAGCCATGAGGGCTTAAAAGATCTCAATTTTGCCTTGAGTAAGGTAGTCGAGACAGCAAGAGAGAATCAGATTAGTGGAACCAAGAAACGCTTTTCTTTGATTCAGTCCAAGGTTGATGATTCTGCATATGTTGTTCGCAAAGAGTCCATATCAGGCGAGGATGTGTTTCGAATCATTGGCTCAAAGCCTGAACGTTGGGTAGCTCAGACGCATTTTGGTAACACAGAGGCTGTCGGTTATTTGGCGGAGCGTCTTGCAAAAATCGGCGTTGAGGACGAACTGGTGCGGCAAGGAGCAAAGCGTGGCTCGACAGTGATTATTGGAGAGGGTAATGGTGTCGTATTTGATTGGGACCCTCTCATCGATTCAGTGGCTGAGCTAGCCGAAGGCCTTGGCGTGAATGACGTCGGGCCAAGGCGGACAAACCAGACTCGTCGCGACGAATACTACGCAATGATGGACCAGCGTGCTCAGGGTCGCGAGGAGCGGCAAGCAGTTCGAGAGGCGAGCGTTTTCGCAGAAGAAGATGGCAATTGAAGACGGCAGAGCGTCTTGCATCTGCCAAGCGGATCGTAGTAAAAGTTGGCTCCAGTTCAATCACCGGTGAAAATGAGCACAACCTAGCCCTCATTGTTGACTTTGCAGCTGAGCTTCGGAAGCTTGCCAAAGAAGTTGTGATAGTCAGTTCTGGCGCGATTGCCACTGCGGCGCCTCTAATGGGATTGACTGTCCGTTCGGATGACTTGCCAACTTCCCAGGCTCTCGCGAGTATCGGACAGGCAAAACTAATGGGTCGCTACGAGTCGTCTTTGGCGAGGCACAATCTGCTCCCCGGTCAAATTCTTTTGACTGTCGAGAATTTAGACCAGGAACAATCTTCAATAAACGCAATGAGGGCAATCGAGCGTCTTCTAGAAATAGGCGTGGTTCCAATCATCAACGAAAATGACTCCGTGGCGACCCATGAAATTCGCTTTGGAGACAACGATCAACTAGCTGCGAGGGTCTCAACGCTTGCCGGATCAGATCTCATGGTTCTGCTCAGCGACATCGATGGCCTCTACACAAAGCCACCTCAGGATTCAGGTGCCGAGCACATAGCTCTGGTGGAATTCGGGGACCCCTTGAATAGCATTGAAGTGTCTGGAACATCAACTGGCTACGGCACCGGCGGAGCGCTCACAAAGTTGGCCGCGGCAAGGCTCGCAACCACCGGCGGTGTTGGCGTTATTCTCACGGCTACTGCCAACGTGACAAAACTTCTGGATAGTGACTGCAAGCACACTTGGTTTGAGCCAAACTCTAGGGTTTAGGATTTTGAGCATGAACATCATCAATACGTTGAAGCTTGCAAAAGCATCGTCTTTGGCCATGGCTCTTGCCACCACGTCCGTCAAGAACGAGGCTCTGGAAAAAATTGCGGTTGAACTAGAAAATGGAGTGCAAGAAATTCTTCGCGGGAATCAATTGGACTTGACCAACGCTATAGCTAACGGGGTTAGCCAATCACTGCAGGATCGAATCATGCTGGATGAAAAGCGGATTCACGCTTTGGCTGAGGCCGTGAGGGTTATCAAGCAGTTGCCCGACCCAGTTGGAGATTCCGTTCGAGGAATGAAGCTTCAAAATGGGCTCAACGTTCAGCAGGTGAGAGTCCCATTTGGCGTTATCGGTTGTATCTACGAAGCCAGGCCTAATGTCACGGTCGACATTGCAACCTTGGCCATCAAAAGCGGAAACGCAGCTGTGCTCAGAGGTGGATCTGCGGCAGAAAACACGAATCAGATTCTGAACTCTTTGATCCAGTCCGGCCTTAAAAAGGCTGGACTGCCGGCAGAAGCGATCTGTTCAGTAGACGAATTTGGCCGGGAAGGTGCAGTAGAGCTTATGAAGGCTCGGGATTACGTTGATGTCCTAATTCCACGAGGGTCTGCAAATCTGATAAAGACAGTCGTAGCCGAATCCACGGTTCCAGTAATAGAAACCGGTTCAGGTGTGGTGCATATTTTTGTAGATGAAAGCGCGGACCTCAACCAGGCACTACCAATCATCATGAACTCAAAAGTGCAACGGCCTTCGGTTTGCAACGCACTTGAAACTTTGCTGGTTCATGAAGCTGTGGCTGAGCAACTGCTGCCGCTTTTGGCTCAGGAGCTTGAAGCCAGCGCTGTGACAGTGCATGCCTGTGAGAAAAGCCAAGCGCTAATTCCCCGGTCAATAAGGGCAACCGAGGAGGACTGGGCCACTGAGTACCACTCACTGGAATTGGCAATTCGAGTTGTTACAGGACTGGATGAGGCTCTGGACCACATTGCTGAATACTCCACAAAACACACGGACTCAATCCTGACTGAGGATATCGGTAACGCTGAAAAGTTTTTGGCAGAAGTTGATTCCGCTGTTGTGATGGTGAACGCTTCCACACGTTTCACGGACGGCGGTGAATTTGGTTTTGGCGCTGAAGTTGGGATTTCCACTCAAAAACTCCACGCGCGCGGACCGATGGGGCTTTCTGAATTAACATCCACCAAGTGGTTGGTTCGTGGTCGAGGCCAGATTCGCAACTAAGCTAGAGGGCAAAGAAGGAGAGAGTTTTGATTTCAGTACTACTTGCAGAAGGTGTGATCGTTCACCATTCTGAACTTCCAATTCCTGGAATTCTCTTTGGTGTCATAGCGTTCGTGACCTTTCTAGCGTTGGGCGCAGTCACCTGGTCATACCGAGATGTTGCGAATCGGCACTCTCACAAGACTGCTGGCTCTAAAGCCAGCCACTAGTTTCTATGACGGCCAGGCGACTCCGAGTAGGAGTGATGGGTGGAACTTTCGACCCAATCCACCACGGACACCTGGTTGCAGCAAGTGAAGCCGCTTCAACCTTGGGCCTCGATGAGGTTATTTTTGTTCCTACCGGACAGCCCTGGCACAAAAAACCGGTGAGCTCCGCAGAGCATCGGTACCTCATGACTGTTATTGCAACTGCTGCCAATCCCCAGTTCACTGTAAGTCGGATAGATATCGACCGACCTGGAACTACCTACACAATTGATACTTTGCGTGATCTTGCGAGTCAATATCCCGATGCCGATTTGGTTTTCATCTCTGGAGCGGACGCGATCGCGCAGATTCTGGCTTGGAAAGAGATAGACAAAGTTTGGTCCCTGGCGGAATTTATCGCAGTGAGTCGGCCAGGCCACAAGCTGGAGCTTCCAGAGGCACCGGAAGGTACTATTTCGGTTCTTGAGGTCCCTGCATTGTCAATCAGTTCAACCAACATTCGCTCTCGCGCAGAAGAGGGCAAGCCAATTTGGTACCTGGTACCCGATGGAGTCGTGCAGTACATAGCCAAACACCAGCTTTACAGGGGCGGCAATTGACTGAATCCATGACAAGGAGACAACTCCGAGAGCTTGAGAGGGCTGGAGAAATTGTTCCCGACGCGTTGACAGACCTTGAACCTGCCGTCTTAGCCTCAGCCCAGCCAAATCCAGAGCCTCGTAGCGAGCCGGAGCTGGATATTTCTCAACTGACTCGCAGGCAGATTAGGGAGTTGGGACTGCTTTCGGATAACGCGGTGCGGCCTGATCCATCCATAAGCACTCCGCCGTTGGCGCAAGGTGTCCAGTCAGAAAACCTCGAAGGCGGAGAGACTGGGGCGAGGCGTTTGATAAGAGAATCTTTGACCGAAGCGGACGTCCCTGAGGTCGCAGCAGCGTCTTTTAGTCATAACGACCTCACGTCCATCGAGGCACCGGGTGAATTTTTGTTTACTGGCACAAATTTGCTGGCTGAGCCGAGCACTAATTCAATAGTTCTTTCCACCACGACTGAGGCAATTTACCTACCGCTGAATACCGGTGAGGTTGTTACCACAGGCTCTATTTCGATAATTTCGGACACATCTACTGGCCCAAATACGGCCGGTTTTGATGTTGATGGCTTGTCATCTAGCGAAGAGAGCATAACCGGTGTCATTTCAATCGTGAGTCCCATCAGTGCAAAGCACCTAGTTGATCAGCGTGCCACCATGGGCGTTGTGCCCCAATCAGTTCTGAGAAAAGGCTGGTGGAGACCCTGGGCATTGGCGATTGGTTCGCTAGGACTGGTAGTTACTGCGATACTTGCAGCCGTAACGATTCTAGGTGCCGTAGGAGGCTAACTTTTTTGCCAGCAAGCAACGAGACCATTCAGTTGGTAAAAATCGCCGCAAAGGCGTCCACGGACAAACTTGGAGAAAACCTAGTCGCTCTTGATGTGACCGAACCATTTGCGTTGGCAGAGGTGTTCCTGATTGTTAGCGCGACCAATGAGCGGCAGGCTCAGGCAATAGCTGACTCTGTAGAGGATGAGCTGCTGAAGCACAAGGTAAAGACACGTTTTCGTGAGGGCAGGCAGACTGGCAGATGGGTCCTGCTTGACTTTGGAGACTTGATTGTTCACGTTATGCACGAGGAGGAGCGGGAGTTTTATTCGCTTGAGCGCCTCTGGAGTGATTGTCCAGTGGTCCCAACCAGCTAAGTTTTTTGTGTAGACTAAGGCAGTTCACGGGCCTGTGGCGCAGCTGGTAGCGCACCTGCATGGCATGCAGGGGGTCAGGGGTTCGAGTCCCCTCAGGTCCACCGTGGTTTCCTCTTTTTCAACCTTGGAACAAATTCGCGCCTTAGGCCCTTTACATAGATTAAGTCACTAATCAAAAGATAGGCAGCGCGTATAAATGGCAGTAAATCCGCACGGCATCCACCATGTAACAGCTATTGCGCGGGATCCCCAGAAAAACGTCGACTTTTACACGGGTGTTTTAGGCCTGAGGCTTGTAAAGCAAACCGTTAATTTCGATGCACCTAATGTGTGGCACCTCTATTACGGAGATGAGCACGGCTCACCAGCCAGTATTTTGACCTTTTTCCCTTGGATCGGAGTTCCTAAAGGTAAGGAGGGAGCGGGCCTAACCACTGCGACTGCGTTCAGTGTTCCTGCAGAATCCATCGGATGGTGGCACGAAAGATTGAAGTCCTTGGATATTCAGGTTGACTCGCCAGTTGTGCGCGGGGAGTCTGAGGTTCTCACAGTTTTTGATTATGACGGAATGAGGCTTGAGCTTACGGCGACCGAATCAGACTCTAGAAGCGGATGGGATGGCGTGAGTTCGATACCTGCTGAGCATGCAGTAAGAGGGCTACATTCCGTCACTCTTTCGCAGCGCCAGGTTGATCCAACCGCCGGCATGCTCACTAATTTGCTTGGAATGAAACACACGTCTGACTTTGGCGCGGGAGCTAAGTTTTCGATGGACACCGGCGGCACTGGTGCCCTGGTAGAGGTACTTGGCGGCGTCCAAGATAAAGGGCTTCAAGCAGGCGGGACCGTTCACCACGTGGCTTTCAGGGCTCCGAATCTTGACACAATGTCTCTCTGGCAACAAGAGTTGCTGTCTCTAGGTGTCCAGGTGACTGAGATTTTAGATCGGCAGTACTTCAAGAGCATCTATTTTCGGGAACCCGGAGGGGTCTTGTTTGAGATTGCAACCGATGAGCCTGGATTTGACATCGACGAGCCACTGCTGGAACTCGGTAAGAAGTTGAAGCTCCCTCCCTGGCTCGAACCGTCCAGAGAGCAAATCCAGGCGTCACTTCCACCGATCGTGGTGGAAAATTGAACGCACGAGATTTGACTCGACCTCATTACTTTCAGGCTGGGTCTAATAGGACGTTCCTGTTACTTCACGGCACTGGTGCCGACGAGCATGACCTAGTTCCATTGGCCAAGCTACTCGACTCGGAAGCCGGCATCCTGAGCCCAAGGGGCTTGTATCTAGAAGGCGGAATGAATCGCTTTTTTGAGAGGTATTCTGACGGCTCCTTTAACGAGGAAAGCATTGATCAAGCAGTCTCAGAGCTGGCAGATTTCCTGGAAGTGGCAACCGAGGAGTACGGACTTGCCGGCAACGAGTTCGTTGCCGTCGGGTTTTCAAATGGAGCCAATACGGCCGCCGCCATAATGGTGCGTTATCCAACTCTCCTTAGCGCTGGCGTTCTTTTGGGAAGCACTCGACCTTTTGCCGCATCGCTAGAGACGGATTTGACCGGCAAGCGCATATGGATTGGCAATGGCGACCAAGATCCCTACGCGCCAATCGCCGTTACCAAAAAGTGGATTCAAGAACTTGAGCAGGCAGGAGCCGAAGTAAATTGGTTGCGCCACGCGGGTGGTCATCAGGTTAGTCAGGCGCATCTCCAGGAAATTTCCAGACAACTCACTTAGTATTTGTCTAACTTCTTTGTCTATCGAAAGGACAATCGTGGCATCGCACAACCCAGCATTCAACAGGAGCATGCGTTCAGGTCTTCAGGCTGCCTCACTGGATCAACAGCAGGTCAACTCTGAATTCGACCGAATGACTTCAAACCCAATGACCATGGAGGGAACGACCTCTAAGGTGTTGGGAATGTTTTTGGCCGTTCTTGTTGGAGCGGGCGCCACTTGGTATTTAGAGCTTTACAGCTTGTTCTTCCCTGCGATGTTTGTTGGCCTTGGTCTAGGGCTCTGGGCAAGTTTTAGCAAGAAGGTTCGCCCGGGTCTTTACATGGCCTATGCACTAGTGCAGGGAGTCTTCATTGGCGGACTCAGTGGTCTGCTAGAAACCGTATACCCGGGAATTGTTCAGACTGCCGTCATCGGGACTTTCGCAACCGCAGGAGCAATGTTTGCTGCCTACCGTTTTGGTTGGGTCAAGGTTGATCAGCGCTTTACTCGCTTTATGACCTTTGCCATCGGTGGTTATCTGGTGTTTGCCCTTGTAAACCTAGGCTTTGCGATGTTTGCAGGTATCAGCATCTACAGCTCACCATTTGGCTGGCTGATAGCTCTTGTAGGGGTCGGCTTGGCTGCGTTCACGTTGAACCTCGACTTTGAAGTTATTCGCCAGGGTGTGGAGCAGCGCTGGCCAGAGCAGATGGAATGGAGAGCGGCATTCGGCCTCACAGCATCCTTAATCTGGCTTTACGTTGAGATTTTGCGGCTGTTGGCGATCTTCAATCAGGACTAAGAAGCGCGTCTTTCCCACTGCTGCCAGAGTTGTCTAAGGTCCCAGGCGTTTTCAGCAAGGATTGAGATTCCCTTCGCTCCAGTCCGTCTAGTTTTCCCTGAGATCAGAAGCAGTTTGTTCTGGAATAGCAGATGGCTGCATCTGCGCTGCGCCTCGTCGAAAAATGTAGCATCAGTCAGACCGGAGCCGTCGTCCAGGCTAATGAAAACCACCCTTTTCCCGCTTCGCATCGGTGGAGTCTGGGTTGCAACTCTCACGCCCGCGACCAGTACTTCTGTGTTGCTTCTGAGTGAACCAATTTCACTTGCCCTGACTACTCCCATTTCATTCAGCATCGATTGAAACTTCTCAATTTGATGCTGAGAGATGTCCATTCCTGTGACTTGGAGTTCAGCCGCTAGTTTTTCACTGTTGGCTATCGGCATGTTTCCGATGGGCAGCTGGTCTAGGTTTTTTAGGTCGAACACAAGCTGGTTCTTGTCCAAAGCCGGTGCCGCCTTAGAGCTTAGTTGCCTGATTTTTACAAGCAGGTCTGCTCTGTTGTGGGCAGCATCTTCTTTAGATATCCCAGCTACTTCGTCCAGTGCCCCAACCAGGGCGAGTTTTTCGAGCGTTCTCCTTGATGGCCTTGCTCTCAGGTAAAAGTCAGTGACATTATCAAATGGTTGCTCGCATATGATTCGCTCAATTTCGGGTTTCGAGATACCTGAGATTTCTCCAAGTGAGACTCTGACCCCTAAGCGCCCTGATTGCTCTTGAACCACGTAGTCAATCGCGGATTTATTTACGTCAATCCCAAGAAGCTCTACTCCAAGTCTCCTTGCCTCGGCGAGCAGAAGTCTTTTCGGGTACATTCCAGGGTCATGGGTTAGCAGGCCTGCAATGAATTCAGTTGGGTAGTGGGTTTTTAGCCATGCCGATTGATAGGTCGGAACGGCAAAGGCCGCACCGTGAGCTTTGCAGAATCCAAAACTGCCAAATCCTTCCAGGATCGACCAGACCCTTTCGATAACCGATGTTTTGTAGCCTCTCGCAGCAGCAGCCTTCTTGAAATAGCCAGCAACGGCATTGGCTTTTTTGGGGTTTGCAAGCTGCCTTCTCATTTCATCCGCTCGGGCCAGAGTGCACCCGGTCATAACGTTCATAATTCTCATTAGCTGTTCGTGGAAAACAACCACTCCGTAGGTCTCCTGAAGAATTTCTCTTAGATCCGGGTGCATAAAATCAGGCTGAATAAAGCCATGCCTGCCATCCAGATATGGCTTGATCATGTTGCCCTTCATCGGCCCTGGCCTAAATAGAGAAATCTGCATGGTTAAGTCATTGAACTTGGTCGGTTGATGCTTGCCTGTCAGCTCTCTTTGGCCAGGGCTTTCAATCTGAAATAGGCCAAGGGTGTTTGTTGTCCTAATCATTTTGTAGACATCGGGGTCGTCTTTTTGCACCGCGTCTAAGTCCACTGTTTCTTTCTTTACTCTTGCTATTTCTCTAATCGTGTAGGCCATAGCGCTTTGCATGCGGACTCCAAGAACATCCAGCTTTAGAAACCCCATCGGGTCCATGTCGTCTTTATCAAACTGGCTCATCGGTAAACCCATCCCGCTTGGTTCCGTTGGTGTTAGGTCTAGTAGCTGAGAGTCACCGAGTATTACGCCACACGGGTGCATGGAAATGTGCCGGGGGAGTCGGTCTAAGCGCTGAGTGATATCCACCAGGAGGTTAAGCTTCCGATCGGTTTCGGTGAGCTTTGAGAAGTCCGCAAGTTCAGGCTTTTCAGCCATTTCTGCACGAAAGTTTCTGGCTGAAAAGCGCCACATGTTTTTGGCTATCTCATCAACCTGATCATCTTCTAACCCGAGGGCCATGCCTCCGTCTCTGACTGCCCCTCGACCCCTGTAGGTCGACTGCATTGAAAGCAGTGTGACTCTGTTTCCTCCGTAGCGCCGAAAGATTCCGCGATAGATTTCGTGCCTCCTCGCGGACTCGACATCTATGTCTATATCGGGCAGGGTCGATCGCTCGGTAGACAAAAATCTTTCAAAAAGCAAGCCTTCCTCAATTGGGTCCACGTTGCTGATGCCGAGCAAATAGTTGGTTAGAGAACCGGCACCAGAACCTCTGGCAGCAATTCGTATTCGCATGTCACGAATCATCTGGGCCACGTCGGCAACCGTAAGAAAGTAAGTTGCAAAACCCAATTTATTGATTGCTATTAACTCTTGAGATAGTCGGTGCTGCACTGAGGCTAGCTCTGCAGCCTTTATGTCTGGGTATCGTAGAGAAATCCCCGCGTGACTTTTTTGCCATAGCACCTCAAAAGGGTTGCCGGTAATACCCAGTGCTGACTGTTCCGGTGTCTTTGGCTGATTCCAGCCACAATCGGCCTGGGGGTCCAGAAAGCATTTTTCGGCAAGCAGCTCGGTGTTTTTCAGCAGTTCAACTGATTTGGCCGGATCCTCGGTAATTTCAAGAGCAATTGCGGCCATCTGGTGCCAGGACTTTAGGGATGCTTGGGCGTTTGGCTGCGGAGCAAACAGTCCCAAAGCCTCTAGGTTTCTGGCCGAGTCAAGAATGTCAGCGGTCAGTGCGCCATCTGGTTCTATGTAGCGCACGGCGTTGGTGATAATTGCAGGCACCCCAGCCTGCTTGGAAAGCTCAAACATCGAATTGGCGTGATTCGCAGAACCTGGAGCACCAGGTTCTGTCATGTGATTGACAAGTTCAATAGCCAGTGATGCTGGCAGAGGAAAGTGCTCAAGCCATTGCCTTAGTTGCTGCAGTGCTCCAGCACGTGAAGTCAGGACGAGTTCTGAAAGAGCACTTTCTGGTCCAAGCAAAATCGTGCAACTGGCTTCATCTTTGAAAAAGCGAGCCAACTCAGTGATTGATATGGAAATTTCTTTTTTCTTGCCCCTGTGTTCTTGGGCTTGTGAAATTATCCGACAGAGAGTTGCCCAACCTTTCCCCCTGTTGTTGCCGTGGGCGAGGATTACAACCCGCCCGAGTGATTTTTCTGCTGTGACTTCAAGGCTCACACCAACAATTGGAATGATCCCAACTTGAATGCAGGCACCAATATGTTTTATCGCTCCGTACAGACCATCTCGATCTGTTATCGCCAGTGCAGGGAAGCCCATTGCCGCTGCGGCTGCGGCAAGTTGGTTCGGTCGATTCACTCCATAGTGGGCAGAAAATGCGGAGCTTACATTTAGGTGAGTAAAGCTCATTTAGGGGGTGGCTTTTTCGACTTCCCACTGATTGTCAGGCATTCGATGCCGAAGTTGAAAAAAGTATCTACCAGCGTGACCTGCTGCCCACAGCCGCCACATTTCTGTTTCAACTAAGTTCTGTCCTTGGCCCACAGCAGCCTGTTCGGCATACTGCCACCAGAGCGTCCTGGAATACCAGCGCACGGGACGAGAAGCTGCCATAAATACCTCGTCTCGCCAGGTAAAGCAAGTTGGAGCACCATCAGCATCCAACATGATGCCCGTGGCAGGTTCAAAGTCCACAGCCAGCGCCCCTTCTAACTAATCGAACATTTGTTCGAATAATTAGAAGTGTAAGTCCTGTCTAGGACATTTACAAAATCTCTGTTAGATCTTGCTTATTAGCTCTGCCGAATTGTTTTTCACAGACCCGACAGCAGCACTGACTTTGTGAAATTCTAAGCCAGAGGCAACTTCACTTGACTCAGACTGGAGTTCTCTGATCAACTGATCGGTGGTTTGGTAATCGGGCGAAATCCAGGCATCAAGAGCATCTTCATGCAGGAAAACTGGGGATCTGTCATGAATTTTCGCTAGGTTATCGGGACTGTCCTGGGTAAGAATGCTGCAGGTGAGTACCCACCTGGAAGGGTCATTTACTGCCTTGGTCTCATCACGCCACCAGCTGTAGATGCCGGCAAAGCAAATCATTTGATCTGGAGCGTGAATGAAAAACGGAGTTTTCTCATCTCCGCTGGCCTGCCATTCAAAATAGCCACTTGCTGGAATCGCACACCTTTTAGAAAGCGCGGCCTCGGCAAAACTCGGCTTGGTCAGAACAGTCTCGGCTCGAGCGTTAAAAAGTGGGGGTCCAGAAAAGTCCTTTGAATTAGCTGACATCAAGCCCCAACGCGCTAGATGAATCTCCCTTACCGGTAGCGATTCAATCTCTCGCTCAAGAATTATTGGAACCTTAGTTGTAGGCGCAATGTTGTAGTTGATCAGGTTTGCGTCAACCGGAAAGTTCTCTACTTCAAATAAATCGGCAACCGCGGATATCTCTTTGGCAATTACGAATCGACCGCACATGAACTAATCCTCCCGTTGCCCTCTTGAAGGCGCCCTTTTTTCCATCACAGTGATTCCCCTGACAGGCAAACTATTCGCACCGAAGCCTAATTCGCTAAGCAATTAGGGGACCATCATTGCTGGCATCAGTCGACAACATAGACAATCGTTTCCTGAACGAGCTCAGCATTTTGTGCTCACCAACGGGAATTTGTTGCCAGTTGGTAACGCCTCTGATTCCTTGCAGCGCAGATAGGCTCCAAATCTCACAGTGAGCCAAATCTTCTGGCTTCGCTCTTTCAGTGTCGGTTTCAAAACCTGCCTGGTTTGCTAGTTCAAACACAATCTCTCTGGTTATGGAAGGAAGCCATGCCACAGTGTCATCCGGGGCAAACAGCTTTCCGTCTCGCCACCAAACGATTGCGGACAAAGCACCATCAGCGACGTAGCCGTCCTCGCTTAGAATCACGGCTTCGTCGGCCCCATGAAGGTTCGCTTGCCTGCGCAGTTTTTGACACACAGAAAGGTCGGGTCCTTTTACTGAGGAGTTTTGTCTTGGGTCAAGTTCGTCCAGTGACCAAAGCGTGCAGTGAAGGGTTCTGGTCGGTGCTTGGCGCAATCTAAGGAAAAGCTGCTCTCCTGGCGGCAACTGGTCGCGAAATTCAATTCTTGGAAACCATGCACCCATCTTCGGCACTTGGTTAGCGACTCTGTCAAAAAAATCCAGAAGGTAATCTTGTTCAAGTCCGGTGGTCGAAGTCATGAACCTCTGAAAATGACGATTCAACTCCCTGACTGACCCATCTAAAACCAGCCAGCTGTCAGCCACTGTCAGCGGCGCTGGTATAGCGTGGGCAATGGAAATCAATTCACCGCCGGTGAATTGAAAGAAGTCTCCAGAAACGCTCATTGGTAACTAAGAATAGAGGGCTGGCAGTAGCTGATATGACTCTTTACTATGAACGCATTGCTGGCTGGAGCCCAATCGCAGATACGTTTATCTCCTTCTTTTCAGGACAGCCCAACTGTTTCTGGTTAGACAGGGAACATCATCACGATTCTAGATTTTCGGTCATTGGCACCGGAGCGTCGAGCGAAAGCCTCAACATTCACGCTTCAGAAGACACCCTGCAGGATCTTCCCTTCGCCTTTAGGCCGGGCTTTGTGGGAGTCGTCGAGTATTCCAATCCGGACTCTGGCCCACTGGTTGTTTCAGGGATAACTGTTGACAGAGCCTTTGTGTACGACCACGATAAGCGCGCAATGTTTTTCATTGGTGACTTTCATACCAAAGAGCTATTTACAGAATGGTTTCATGCGGCTTTGCTTCGGTTGGCAATAGCCGGTGGAGAGGCAGCTGTCTACAACATGAACCACGACGCTGCAACCGCCTTCGAGCTAACGGCAGTTGATTTGAAGTCAAAATATTCAGCCAACATAAACATCGCACTTGACCAGATTTCCCAGGGTGAGGTTTATCAAATTTGCCTTACTACGGAACTTGAGGGGGAATTCACTGGCGATCCATTGGCGCTTTTTCTGAGGCTCAGGAGAAAGCACCAAGCACCATACTGCAGCTACCTAAAAGTGGCGGGAGTTGAATACCTCAGTATTTCTCCTGAGCGGTTCTTGACAGTTTCTGGCTCCAGAGTATTGAGTTCGCCGATTAAGGGAACCAGGGCTAGGTCCGATGATGTCGAACTGGATAAACAGCTAATGGCTTCGCTCATCAGTGATGACAAGGAGCGAGCTGAAAACCTCATGATTGTTGACCTAATTCGCAACGACCTGTCTGCAGTGTGTAAGGCCGAATCCATCACCGTTGAAGCACTGCTTGCAATCAGAAGTTACTCGACTGTCCATCAATTGGTTTCTGACGTCTCGGGCGAACTACGGGATGGAATGACAGGGTTTGACGCATTGGCGGCACTATTTCCTGGAGGGTCTATGACGGGGGCCCCTAAAATTCGAGCTTGCGAGCTGATAGACCAAATCGAAAAGCGCCAACGTGGGGCATATTCTGGGGCCATCGGTTGGATTTCAGGTTCAGGAGACATGGACCTTGGCATGGTTATCAGAACTGCGATTTTCAGCGAGAATAGCGTAAGAATTGGAGTTGGCGGAGGCATCACGTCGGGCTCGAACCCTGAAGCTGAACACGAAGAGATTAAACTAAAGGCCATAGCACTGGTTGAGGCGATGAGTGCCTCAGTGAATTGGTAACCTATACGAACCGTCAATCAAAAGGTCTCAAATTGCAAGAAGAGTACAACACCCGCGCCATTCAAGATAAGTGGCTTCCAGTTTGGGATGACCTAAAGCCTTTTGACTCTTCCAAGAAAGATGACACCAGACCCACCAAGTATGTCCTGGACATGTTTCCATACCCATCGGGAGACCTCCACATGGGTCACGCAGAGGCATATGCGCTCGGTGATGTAATAGCGCGCTACTGGTCCCAGCGCGGTTACAACGTCATGCACCCAATCGGCTGGGATGCCTTTGGTTTACCTGCGGAAAACGCAGCCATTAAAAGAGGGTTAGACCCTAAAGCGTGGACTTACGAAAATATTGCTCAGCAAAAAGCTTCGATGAGGCGTTATGCCTGCAGCTTTGACTGGGATCGCGTTCTAGAAACTTGCAACCCAAGTTATTACCAATGGAATCAGTGGCTATTTTTGGAGTTCTATAAGCGCGGGCTTGCTTATCGCAAGAACTCGAATGTGAACTGGTGCCCAAGCTGCCAGACGGTGCTCGCCAATGAGCAGGTCGTGCAAGGTTTATGTGAAAGGTGTGACTCTTCGGTCACAAAGAAGTCTCTAACCCAGTGGTATTTCAAGGTAACCGACTACGCGGATAGGTTGCTTGATGACCTGGACGGACTCGAGGGTAAGTGGCCCTCGAAGGTGCTATCCATGCAGCGAAACTGGATTGGTCGATCTCAGGGCGCAAACATTGATTTCGCAATCGAAGGCATGGACAAATCGGTTTCCGTTTTCACCACCAGGCCGGACACTCTCTATGGGGCAACATTCATGGTTCTAGCCGCGGATAGCGAGCTCGCGCAAGAGCTGGCAGCAAGCGCACCGGATGTGACTCGCGCGGAGTTTGAAAAGTATCTGGATGAAGTAAAAAAGGCAAACGACATTGAACGGCTTGCAACAGACCGAAAGAAGACTGGAATCTTCCTCGGTCACTATGCAGTGAATCCCATCAATGACGAGCGGCTACCGATTTGGGTTTCTGACTACGTTCTTGCTGACTACGGCACCGGCGCGATCATGGCAGTTCCTGCCCACGACGACCGGGACATCGAATTTGCAAAAGCCATGGATCTTGAAATCAAAATGGTTGTAGACACGGGGGAGGCTGACCCTGCAGAAACAGGCATTGCTACCTCTGGCGATGGTGTCATTGTGAATTCCGGACCTTTAGATGGCCTGAACAAGACAGACGCCATTGCAAGGGCAATTGAAATTGTTGAAGAAAAGGGCACGGGTAAGGGCGCCAAGAACTTCAGGTTGCGAGACTGGTTAATTTCCCGTCAGCGCTACTGGGGCACGCCAATTCCAATCATTCACTGTGAGAAATGTGGAGAAGTTCCGGTCCCATCTGATCAACTCCCGGTGGAGCTGCCGGACAGCAAGGGCTTGGATCTTCAACCAAAAGGAACCTCACCCCTTGGTGCTGCCAGCGAATGGTTAAATGTGAGTTGCCCTAGCTGCTCAGGTCCCGCAAAACGTGACTCCGACACCATGGATACATTTGTCGATAGCTCGTGGTACTTTCTAAGGTTTTTGAATCCAAACTCTGACGAGGTCCCTTTTAGTCAAGAAGAAGCCAAAAAGTGGGCTCCGGTGGATCAGTATGTTGGCGGTGTTACTCACGCTATTTTGCATCTTTTGTACGCCAGATTTTTCACCAAGGTGTTGCATGACATTGGCATGGTGGACTTTGAAGAGCCGTTCACAAGATTGTTGAACCAAGGAATGGTCTTGATGAATGGTTCTGCCATGAGCAAGTCTCGTGGCAACCTTGTGCGCTTGAGCGACCAGCTAGATATTCATGGAGTTGATGCTATCCGCCTCACAATGGCCTTCGCGGGACCACCTGAAGATGATATCGATTGGGCCGATGTGTCACCTGCGGCGTCAGCGAAGTTTCTTGCCAGAGCGTGGCGAATCGCGCAGGATGTGAAAAGCAACCCGGGAATCGACGTGACAGCAGGGGACGCGGGAGTTAGAAAGTCAACTCACCAGTTCCTCAAGGGCTTCCAAGAGGCTATCGAGACTCATAAATTTAATGTTGGCGTTGCAAAGGCAATGGAGCTTACAAACCACTTGCGAAAGGCAATAGACCAGGGACCTGGTCCTTCAGACCCTGCCGTAAGAGAGGGCGCCGAAGAGTTGGCAAAGGCGCTATCGCTTTTCGCTCCTTACGCTTCAGAAGACATGTGGCACTTGCTTGGTCATGAAGCATCAGTGGCTTTGGCCGGATTCAGGGACGCAGACCCAGCATTATTGACGGAAAGCACCGTCATGGCAATCGTTCAGGTAAATGGAAAGCTTCGTGACAAGTTTGAAGTCGATGTTTCGATCACTGAGGATCAACTGCGGGCCTTGGCTATGGCTTCAGTGCAGGTTCAGAAAACTTTGCAGGGGCTTGAAATTTCAAATGTGATTATCCGGGCACCGAAGCTTGTAAACATCGCAACCAAGTAGGTTCTTTTCCACAAATACTTGAACTCTGACCGCCAGGCCTAAATGGCCAGGGCATTCTCTCAGGATGCAGAAAGTACTCGATTGGCTAACTGGCCTGGAATCAAAAAAGCGTAAGCAGCTCTATTTCGCACTTGGGCTGGTTGCTCTCCTGTTTGGTGTCCTCCTGTCTAATACCTCGTCTCCAAAACCAGAGCAAGCTGTTGAGAGTAGCGGCGGTAGCTTCACAGTTTCAGGAGAGATTTTTGTTCACGTGGTGGGTGAGGTAAGTCAGCCAGGGCTTTACGAACTGGATTACGGATCCAGGGTCCGTGATGTGGTTGCGGCGGCAGGAGGGTTTACCTCTGATGCGGTTGAGTCAAGCGTAAATCTAGCAAGGCTAGTGTACGACGGTGAGCAGGTAGTCATTTTGGCGGAGTCTCAAATGGCCACTGCGGAAAGTGATGGATTCATCTCTCTAAATCGAGCCACTTCTTCGCAACTTGAGACGCTACCGGGTATCGGACCGGCACTGGCCGGCAGAATCTTGGCCTACCGCGACGAAATTGGTTCTTTTGCGAGTGTGGATCAACTCTTAGAAGTCACCGGCATAGGAAGCAAGCTGTTTGAGCAGCTGAAAGTGAATCTCACTTTGTGATTGTTTACGTCGCGGCGGCCTATTGGCTGATTCTTTGGATCCTTGCGCCTCCGGGGGCAAGTTCACAGATCAAAGTTTCTTATCCAAAAATTGAATTTGTAGAGACCCTTCGGGCAACATTTTTGCACCGTCTAGGCGGTGTTTCTTCCGACTCAGAGGCGCTGGTTGCAGGGTTGGCAATTGGTGAACGTGACCTGTTGTCTACTGAAGTCGCAATTCAAATGAAGACGCTTTCGCTAACTCACCTGGTTGCAGTTTCCGGTGCAAATCTTGCAATCATCATGGGTGTGGCATATCTGATTGGGGGAGCTTCTGGCATCTCGAGAAATGCAAGATTCGTCTTTGCCCTGTCGGTAATGGTTTGCTATGTGTTGGTCGTTGGTCCTGAATCGAGTGTCCTAAGGGCGGCCACCATGGCAACTTTTGTGGCTATAGGGCTCTGGTTGGGGCGAGGAACAAAGCCAATCATCTGTCTTGCTTGGGCGGTTATCTTTCTGTTGGCCATCGACCCAGGATTGGCCACAGACTTTGGCTTTTCCCTTTCAGCAATTGCAACAGTAGGGCTCTTGACTATGGCGTTGCCAATTTACAACTGGCTCTCGCAGTTCATGCCACGGTTGATTGCAATTGGCATCGCCGCCAGTTTTTCCGCGCAGCTTGCAACAACTCCAATCCTGCTGATGCTTCAACCTTCAATACCGATTTACTCCGTGCTGGCAAATTTAGTCGTCGAACCAGTGGTCGCACCGGTGACTATTTTGGGAATCTTGTCCCTAATTTTGGCTTTGCCTTTTCCTGTCTTGTCTACAGCCATCAGCTGGCTGGCTTCATTGGGCACCTGGTGGATCACACTCGTTGCCCACGAGATGTCAGCCTGGCCAGCGGCTCGAGTGCATTTTGTTGGAGGCCCCACGGGTGTTTGGCTTGCAGCCGCAATAGTGCTCCTGGCACTTTCTCTTTACCAGCCTCGGTTCATTCGTTATCGGCGGCTTCTAGCGTCTGGTTTGACATGTACGCTCGTCTTTTCCATTGCATGGTCGACAAATGATGTCGTTAGGTATCGCGACTTTGCAGGTGAATGGGACGTACTCAACTGCGATGTTGGTCAGGGTGACGCTCTGCTCCTGCAGAGCCTAGGACGAGTTGCACTTATAGACGTAGGTCGTGAACCGGAGCCGATCGACAGTTGCCTCGAAGGACTCGGCATTCAAGCTATTGACCTGCTAGTGATTACGCATTTTGACGCCGACCATGCCGGAGGTATAAATGGTGTGCTTGCTGGGCGCAGAGTTGGAACGGCCATAATTTCTGGTTTTCGGGATGATAGACCCCTTGTGGCGATGGTCTCAAATGCTCTTGAGAAATCCGAAACTAAAATTCTGACTGGATTCTCGGGCATGACTGGCCAACTCGGTGAATTGGAATGGCGCGTCCTGGCCCCGTCGGCACAGGCAAAGGAGGCGAAGGACAGTAACGATGCCTCAGTGATCGTTGGCTTTAGTGGACCTGAGTACTCAGTTCTGGCACTTGGGGACCTTGGTGAATTTGGCCAGCAAAGGTTGATGCGAACAAGTGAGGCAAAGCTTCGCACTCTGGCCTCAAAGCCTCTGGTTCTAAAAGTTGCTCATCATGGGTCGGCCGACCAATCAAATGAGCTGTTTCAGTTGTTGCTGCCTGATGTTTCCATATTCTCAGTCGGCATGAATCCCTATGGGCATCCAACCACCAAGGCACTGACACAGGCTAGACAGTCTGGGTCTCAGGTGTTGAGAACTGATGAACTTGGGTCGGTGGCGTTGTCACTCGATCAGGAAATCTGGGTTGTCAGCGTCGCAGGTAAACTTTCAACGTGAGCAATGGAAAGACAGTTAGTTGGTACCAAGCGACCCCATGGCCGCTGGTGCTGATTTCTGGGCCAGAAAGCTATTTCGCTGGACGGGCCATTAGGCAAATAAAAAGCCAATTGCGCCTCGAACATGAGAATCTCGAAATAAGCGAAGTTTCAGATGGTGAATACTCAGCTGGATTACTTTTGAGCCTGGCTGCTCCATCTCTATTCAACGAACCAAGACTTGTCATAATTCAAGGTGCAAGTGAGGGCTTGCTAGAAGACATCAAAGGCTTGATGTCTGAGCCTGCCGAAAATTGCACCATAATCGTGCGAACCCCGAACCTCGTTGGACACAATGGCAAGGTAAGAAAAGAATTGGCACCACTGGCTTTGAACATAGTCTGCGATGAAGTCAAGAAGGACTCCGATCGAATCGACTTCGTAAACCGTGAATTCAAAACTTTCGGGATCCCAATTGAGCAACCGGCTACCAAGGCACTCGTGGCAGCGTTTGGTTCTGACATGGGGGAACTGGGCGCCGCTTGTGATCAATTAGCAAAGTCTGGCAGGGTGAAAATCTCGGCCTCCGATGTTGAGCAGAGCTTCGAAGGTCGTCAAGAAACGAACGCTTTCAAAATCGCTGATGCCGCACTGGCCGGAAATGCCACTGAAGCTATTCGACTATTTCGCCACGGCTCTGCCACAGGAATTGATCCAGTAGCTCTGACCGCTGCACTGGCGATGAAAATTAGACAACTGGCAAGGTTATTCAACGACAGAAATGCATCGCCTGCCGCACTCGGAATGGCGCCTTGGCAGGTCGATAAGGCCCGACGCGAACTTAGCGGTTGGAGCGAGTCGGAATTGATTGATCTAGTTCAGCTTGCTGCAAAAACTGATTTCGACACAAAGGGCGCGAGTCGCGATCCAGAATATTCGATAGAGAAACTGCTATTGAGAATGGCAAAGTCACATTAAATAAAAAAACCGAGAACAAGGTCTCGGTTTTTCTAGATAAATTCTTGTTTACAGAGCGTTGACCTTTTTGGCGATCGCTGACTTCCTGTTAGCAGCTTGGTTCTTGTGAATTACGCCCTTGCTGACCGCCTTGTCGATGGTCTTGTTGGCGCCCACTAGGGCAGCCGCCGCCGCGGTCTTGTCACCTGAGGTGCTGGCATCGCGCACAGCGCGGATTGCCGACTTGACCTCGGTGCGAACAGCCTTATTGCGCTCTTCAGACTTGCGGTTGGTGCCGATTCTCTTGATCTTTGACTTGATATTTGCCATGTTCTACTCTCTCTGGCGAAAAACTTTTTTTGCGAAGAAATCCTCGCGAACAAGGCAAAACTCTATCAGTTTGGCTCGCAGTGGGCAAGCAGCATGGGAGAATAAGAAGGTATTTCATCCCACTAAGAGGTTTATTTGTCGCCACGCGCACGGACTGCACTCGAGCCTTCCCTGACTCAACAAGAGCAATTGCGAAATTTTTGCATCATTGCTCACATTGACCATGGCAAGTCAACCCTTGCCGACAGGATGCTTCAGCTCACTGGAATAGTCAACGACCGCCAGATGAGGGATCAGTACCTCGATCGTATGGACATTGAGCGGGAGCGCGGAATCACCATCAAATCGCAGGCAGTGCGATTGCCATGGGAGCTCGATGCCAAGACTTTTGCCCTGAACATGATTGACACTCCCGGCCACGTTGACTTCACCTACGAGGTCTCGAGATCGCTTGCGGCATGTGAGGGCGCGGTGCTTCTGGTTGACGCAGCCCAGGGTATTGAGGCCCAAACCTTGGCGAATCTTTACCTCGCAATGGAAAATGACCTCGAGATAATTCCTGTTCTCAATAAAATTGACCTTCCTGCTGCGCAGCCCGAGAAATATGCGGAGGAGCTTGCCAACCTGATTGGTGGAGACCCTGCGGACTGCCTGAGGGTTTCTGGTAAAACGGGTGAGGGTGTGGCGGAGCTCCTCGATCGAATCGTGCAGCGAGTGCCAGCACCTTCAGGCGATCCTGACGCACCGGCACGAGCAATGATTTTTGACTCGGTCTATGACAGCTATCGTGGCGTAGTGACATATGTCCGAATGATAGATGGACGGCTATCACCTCGTGAACAGATTCAGATGATGTCAACACGTGCTGTGCACGAATTACTTGAAATTGGTGTCATTAGCCCAGAACCAACTGTCACCAAGGGTCTAGCTGCTGGGGAAGTTGGTTACCTAATTACAGGTGTAAAGGACGTTAGGCAGTCCAAGGTCGGCGACACTGTCACCACTAAAAATAAGCCCGCCACAAAGGCGCTAAAGGGCTACTCTGAGCCGAACCCGATGGTGTATTCGGGCATTTACCCCATCGATGGCAGTGACTATCCAAACCTTCGTGAAGCCCTCGACAAACTGCGTTTGTCCGATGCGTCCCTTGTTTATGAACCTGAGACTTCAGCGGCTCTAGGATTCGGGTTCCGCTGCGGATTTCTGGGCCTGCTTCACCTAGAGATTATTACCGAGCGACTAGAGCGAGAATTTAATCTCTCTTTGATTGCAACAGCACCGTCGGTGGTCTACGAGGTTACTCGGGAAGACAACACTGAGTTCATTGTGACAAACCCATCGGAATTCCCAGAGGGGAAAATCAAGGTTGTCAAAGAACCAATTGTGAAGGCGACAATTCTTAGCCCCAAGGATTATGTCGGCACAATCATGGAGCTTTGTCAGTCGAGGCGCGGAACGATGATTGACATGCAGTATTTGGGTGAGGACAGAGTCCAGTTGCGATATCAGCTTCCGTTGGCAGAAATTGTGTTTGATTTCTTTGACCAGTTGAAAAGCAAGACTCAGGGTTACGGATCGCTGGATTATGAGGACGACGGCTACCTACCCGGGGACTTGGTCAAGGTGGACCTCTTGCTCCAGGGTGAAAAGGTTGATGCCTTCAGTTCAATTGTTCACCGCGACAAGGCATACGCCCAAGGAACCAGAATCACTGGAAAGCTCCGTGAGCTTATTCCAAGGCAGCAGTTTGAGGTGCCCATTCAGGCTGCCATCGGATCGAGAATCATTGCCAGAGAGAGCATCCGCGCCATCCGCAAGGATGTTCTGGCAAAGTGCTACGGCGGCGACATCAGCAGAAAACGCAAGCTTCTTGAAAAGCAAAAAGAGGGCAAGAAGCGAATGAAAATGGTCGGCCGCGTTGAAGTGCCCCAAGAAGCTTTCATCGCAGCACTTTCTTCAGACGAGTCATCGAAGTCAGAAAAGAAGAAGTAGCAGTGGGGTCTGCTTTGCCGCTGGGTCTAGCCTGGCCCGAAAGCAATCTAATTCCGCCGCTGTTCGGAACGGATCGGTCTTTTCACGTCTACGTGCACATCCCTTTTTGTGAGGTCAGGTGCGGTTATTGCGACTTCAATACTTATACCGCTAAAGAAATTGGAAGTGTTTCGCAAGCAGATTTTCACGACGCGATCATTTTGGAGATTGAACGAAGCGCAAATATCCTGGCAAGTTCGGGATACCCGGTCAGACCAATATCCACTCTCTTTTTTGGCGGTGGAACACCATCGCTTTTTTCAGACACGCAGCTGGCCGCAATTATTGAAGCCCTTCGTCATAACTTCGCCTTTGAAGCCAACCCAGAAATCACGCTGGAGGCTAACCCTGAGTCGACAAGTCCTCGCTACCTGGAAGAGTTGGCCGCAATTGGAGTAAACCGACTGAGCATGGGAGTTCAGAGCTTCGACAGTGCAGTTCTGAAGACCTTAGAGAGAACACACAGGCCTGAACTTGTAGCCGATCTTGTGGCGGCAGCGAAGGGCGCTGGTCTTTCAACAAGTGTTGATCTCATTTATGGTGCACCGAAGGAGAGTCTGGATTCTTGGAAACGGACTCTGAATGAAGCCATTGATCTGGGCACCGGTCATGTGTCTGCATACTCACTTATCGTGGAACCTGGGACCAAGTTGGCTAGGCAGATCAAGACTGGTGAATTGCCTGAAACGGATGACGACTTGGATGCCGAGAAGCACCAGCTGGCAGACACATTACTTAGCGAAGCGGGACTGTCATGGTACGAGGTTTCTAACTGGGGTGAACCGTCACGACACAATCAGGCCTATTGGAAATCAGCTGACTGGTGGGGCTATGGTCCTGGAGCGCACTCGCATATTTCTGGCAATCGCTTTTGGAACCTTAAGCACCCTCTGACCTTCCAGCAGGCAGTTGCAACCAAGTCTCCAGTCGCTGGAATTGAATACATAGACGAAAAAACTAGATTTGAAGAAATGTTGATGCTGGAACTTCGGACTAAGGAAGGGGTCAGCACCTCATTGCTTGATTCGCTGAAGGTCCACCAAGAGACTGTTGACAACTTCATCAAAGACGAGCTCCTCGCGAAGAGTGGCAACCGTCTTTCCGTAACGGCCAAGGGGAGGCTGTTTGTGGACCGGATAGTTCTAGACCTTCTTACCAATTAGTTGAATCTTGTCTACACTTGGCAGTCAAGCGAGGTGAGTGCCAATGATTCCAGGTAGGTCGTTACAAGTCCTTCGCGCCATTGTCGAGGACTACATCTCCTCCAATCAACCGGTTGGTTCAAAGTCTCTGCTTGATAGGCATCCTCTTGGAGTATCCGCCGCCACCATAAGAAATGATATGGCGCTTTTGGAGGAAGAGGAGCTGATAACAGCGCCTCACACCTCCTCTGGCCGAATCCCGACAGAAAAGGGTTATCGCCTGTTCGTCGACAAGCTCGGTGACGTTAAGCCGTTGACCGCCTCAGAGCGTCGAGCAATAGAGACCTTCCTTGACGGCGCGAATGACCTTGATGACATAGTTGAGCGAACCGCAAGAACTCTTTCCGAGCTGACGAACAATCTTGCTCTGGTGCAGTATCCGACCCTTGGCAAGTCACGCGTTCGTCACGTTGAGTTAATCCAAGTTTCTGATTTCAAAATTCTTGTAATGCTCATAAATGACAGCGGTCGCGTGCAACAGGTGCAGACAGATCTGCCCGACTCGTTCGAGGTCGAGTTGTTGCCCGAACTTCGCGGAAGACTAAACGCAGTTCTTTCTGGAGCGAGCCTTTCTGATGTCGGGGTAATACTCGACAGACTTCCTAACGACTTTCTTCCTGAAAGAAGGCAGTTTGTTCAGACTGTTATGGCGACCCTCAAATCTATGGTCGATGAAAATCGACAGGAAAAACTTGTGCTTTCTGGAGCCTCCAAGCTCGCTAAACAAGATGAAGATTTTGGTGGCGAACTTTCCTCTGTCTTGGAAGCAATCGAGGAACAGGTAGTGATGATGCGCCTTATGCACGAGATGCAGGCAGATCAATACAGTGTCCACCTAAGGATCGGTTCTGAACTGGGCGTCGCCGGAGTAAGTCACGCAACGCTAATGACCGCAGGCTATGAAGCGACCGGCGTCGAGGCTGCTAAAATAGGGGTTCTGGGCCCGACAAGAATGAACTATTCGGGCAACATAGCTTCCGTCAGAGCGGTAGCAAAATATCTAAGCAACGTACTGGAGGCAAATTCTTGAGCGATCACTATCAGGTGTTGGGAGTCGATCGAGATGCGAGTGAAGATCAGATCAAGAAGGCTTACCGCAAGCTGGCCAGGGAGTTGCACCCTGACATCAATCCAGCCAAGGATTCTCAAGAGCGCTTTAAGCTAGTCACCCACGCCTACGAAGTCCTAAGTGACGCAAAATCTCGGAGCACATACGACCGAGGCGGCCAAGAAGGCATGGGCATCGGGGATATCTTCGATACTTTTTTTGGTGGTTCCCAGCGCGGACCTCAGTCTCGTTCTCAGCGAGGGCAAGATGCGTTGCTACGTGTGGATTTAGACCTTAAGGAAGCGGTCTTCGGGGTGAATAAAACCTTGACGATTGACACTGCCGTGCTGTGTGAAGACTGTCAGGGTAGTTGCTGTCGCCCGGGCACCAGTCCTCAGACCTGTGATATCTGTCGCGGTTCAGGACAGATTCAACGACAGGTTCAGTCTTTCATGGGTGCCATGGTTACGACTGCTCCATGTGGCACCTGTCGAGGTACTGGAGAGGTAATACCTGAACCTTGCCTCGGCTGCAGGGGTCAAGGAAGAGTGCGTGCATCCAGAGACTTGGACCTTGACATTCCAGCCGGGGTGTCCGATGGCCTTCGGTTGCACCTTCCGAGTCAAGGTGAAGTTGGCTTCGGCGGTGGACCAAGTGGGGACATTTACCTCGAAGTATCAGTCCGCTCGGATCCTATTTTTGGCAGGGATGGGGACAACCTAGTTGCAATTCTGGAGGTCCCGATTGCGGATGCAGCTCTTGGTTTCGAAGTGGATGTCGAAACTCTTGACGGTGCATCTGAAGTCTCAGTGAAATCTGGGGCTCAACACGGGGACATCATCACATTGAAGGGGCTCGGCTCACACAGGTTACGTGGCAGAGGTAGGGGAGACCTGCTTCTTCAAATTAAGGTGTTAACGCCCTCCAGGCTAGATGGGAAGCAGAAAGACATCTTTAGGAAGCTTAGGGAGCTCCATAAAGAGGACAAACCTCGCCTTGGAAGCAGACGCAGTAGAGGGCGCTTTTAGTGCATTGGTTTTATGACCCAGCGGTGACTGAGGAGTCCCGAAACATTTCCACGACCGAACTTGCACATTTCAAGGCCCTGCGGATACGCACGGGTGACCAGATTGTTGTGACTAATGGCCTTGGGGTTAGCCATCTTGCAGAAGTGGTGAATGCTATTTCGGGTGAGATTCGAAGCCTAGAAAAAGACATCGAGCCAATACCTTTGGTTTCGATTCATCTTGTTCAAGCTCTTGCCAAAGGCGGCAGAGATGAGGCAGCTGTGCAGACAGCCTGCGAGCTTGGAGTTGCCAGCATCACGCCATTTCAGGCTAAAAGATCAATTGTTGAGTGGGGTGCTAAGGCTGACCGAAACCGGGAGCGATGGAATCAAATTGCGATTTCTGCCATAAAACAATCACAGCAGTCATATCTTCCCGAAGTTAGATCGCTGGCGACCGATAAGCAATTAGTCGGACAGGGGCAGAACCTCGTTTTAGACCCCAGGGCTGAAACATCTTTATCCGAACTTGAACTCCAAGAGGTAGTGACCCTGGTAGTTGGGCCAGAAGGAGGGCTTGATGCGAGCGAACTTGCCACTCTGGCTGATAGCGGATTTCAATCGGTGAAACTTGGAAAGTCTGTGCTGAGGACATCGTCGGCCGGTCCGGCCGCTATAGCTGCCATCCAAGCTCTCTCAGGCTCCTGGAACAGGAGCTAACATTGAACACGGAGGAAAATTTGGATTGTATTTTTTGTAAAATTGTGTCGGGAGAGATTCCTACGGAATTTATTGGCGAGAACGAACACGCTGTGGCGTTCAAGGATCTTTACCCCCAAGCCCCAGTTCACATACTGGTTGTTCCAAAATCTCATTCCGAAAACATCTCGAAAATGATTATCAAATCAGAACTCGAGGGCGTCTTTGATCTGATTCGCACTGTCACCAGTGAGTTCACAGACGGTCAATTCAAGTTGCAATTCAACTCTGGAAGCCGCGAAGGCCAAACCGTTTTTCACACCCATGCGCATGTGCTCAGTCAGCAGTCAAAGTAGTGGTCAAGACTTCCTTAGAGATCACCTCCGTCGCCCTTCTTGACCTACTCGGGCAAGAAGACAGAAACATCAAAAAGCTGGAGAGTCTGCTCCCAGGTGTTTCCATCCAAATTAGGGGGACGGCCTTTACGATCAGTGGCGAGCAGGCCGAAGTAGACACTTCAGCAGCTGTCATCGACCAATTGGTAGAAATGATCAAGCAAGGACTTCTGCCTGACGTGCAATCTGTTGCCGAAACCCTAAAGATCGTGACCTCCAAAATTGGCGAGCCGGCATCGATGATTCTCGCCGCAACTAGCATCACTACTCCAGCCAAGACTGTTCGGGCCAAAACTGTCGGACAGAAGCAGTACCTCGATGCCATTGATCGGAACACAATTACATTTGGCATCGGACCAGCCGGCACGGGGAAGACCTATTTGGCGGTCGCTAAAGCGGTATCGGCGCTTTACCGCAAAGATGTGAGCCGCATAATTTTGACGAGACCTGCAGTGGAGGCAGGGGAGCGTCTTGGGTTCTTGCCTGGCACTCTGAGCGAGAAGATTGACCCCTACCTCAGACCGCTTTTTGATTCGCTTCAGGAAATGCTTGAACCGGATGTGACAGCAAAGTTGATGGATGCTGGGGTGATTGAAGTCGCGCCGCTTGCGTACATGCGAGGACGAACGTTGAATGACAGTTTTATCATTCTTGACGAAGCTCAAAATACAACCGGTGAGCAAATGAAAATGTTTCTGACTCGATTGGGGTTCAACTCAAAGATGATTATCACTGGTGACGTCACTCAGGTAGACCTTCCAGGTGGTAAGTCTGGACTTGCAATCGCCAGGGAAGTTCTAAAAGAGGTGGAGGGCTTGCACGTGGCCACACTCTCGAGTCGAGACGTAGTCCGTCATGAACTGGTAACTCGAATTGTCGATGCTTACGAGAAAGCCGAGAACAAGTGAGCATTGAAATAACCAACGAGTCTCTTGAGGAGGTCGACAACGAGAGAGTGCTAAGTCTGTCTCGCTTCGTCAGAGATGAATTGAAATTGCACGAACTGGTTGAACTGGGCATAACTTTTGTGGACGAAGGTCCCATGACGGACTTGCACATTAAATGGATGGACGAACCCGGTCCAACTGATGTTCTTAGTTTTCCGATGGACGAACTGAGGCCTGGATCCGATGCTGGAAATCCATCCGAGGGGATACTGGGAGACATCGTAATTTGCCCCCAGGTCGCAGCAACCCAGGCGGTTGCTGCCGGTCACGAAACAATTAATGAAATTTTGATGCTGGTAACTCACGGGATGCTCCACCTGGTTGGTTTTGATCACGCAGAACCAGACGAAGAGATCGAAATGTTCTCGCTGCAGAAGAAGTTGCTTGCCGATTTCTACGAGAGTGAACAAAGTTGATTTTCGCCCTTTCTGGAATAACGGTTCTGCTGGTGCTAACTGGCCTGGCCTCGATTCAGAGTCGCCTCGAACTAGCAGAGGATTCCCGCGCCGGAGCGCTGTCAATCGCGCGCGCTGTGCTTTTGGTCGGCCTAGCCGCACTGTGGCTAATTTATTCGCCTGGCACTAGAGAGCTGGGGGCCTGGTTAGCGTTAGCGCTTCTAGCCATCTGGGCCTTTCAGCAATTTATCGGCCGCAGACTTGGCGCCACTGCATTTGCCGAACGAATGGTCAGCCGAACCGAACCGTTTGTGTCTCGGTGGGCAAATTTGGTCGCACCTATCAGGCTTGTGATTCCTGAAGTTGCTGAGGCTTATGAGCAAGAGTTGCTGGACTCAGTTGAAGAATTCTCCGAAACCGTAGTTAGAGAGGTTATGGTGCCGCGGGTAGACATGGAAGTCGTTGACGCGGACTCATCGCTTCAGGATGCCCTGAGCACCTTCATTGCTTCGGGCTACTCAAGGTTGCCAGTGGTAGGTGAGGATGTGGACGACGTTCTTGGTGTCCTGTATCTAAAAGACCTTGCGCGAGTGGTTCACCAAGACCCAGCGTTGTTGGGCTCTAAGAAAGCAGTTGAGGCGGCAAGACCGGCGCTGTTCACTCCGGAATCAAAGTCTGTAGCTGAACTTTTGCAAGAGATGCAAAAAGTTAGTACTCAGATAGCAGTGGTTGTCGATGAGTATGGTGGCGTCGCAGGCATTGTGACCGTTGAGGATCTAATCGAGGAACTGGTTGGAGAAATCGGAGATGAGTACGATCGTGAGGATGTGTCAATCGAAACCCTTCCAGATGGCATTTATCGAATGCACCCGAGAACTTCTCTCGATCAAGTTTCGGAACTGCTTGACATCGACCTAAATGATGAGGATGTGGACACCGTTGGTGGCCTATTGGTGAAAACAATCGGGGAACTGCCGGTGGGTGGAGAAGAAGTTGAGCTCGATGGCCTTTGGCTAAAGGCTGAGCGAGTACTCGCGAAAAAAGGACAGCTCCTAAGCGTGCTGGTCAGAAAGATTGAAACAGTTGAATGATTTTAGATCTGGCTTTGTAAGTTTCGTCGGGAGGCCGAATGTCGGAAAATCGACTTTGACAAACGCGATTGCGGGGCAAAAAGTAGCCATAACCAGTTCGAAGCCACAGACCACGAGGCGTGCTATCAGAGCGATAAAAACCTCTGAGGCGGGTCAGTTGATAATGGTGGACACCCCTGGTCTTCACCGACCAAGAACGCTGCTTGGGCAGCGGCTCAACGACTTAGTTAGCTCTACGCTCAGCGAAGTTGATGTGATTGTTTTTTGCACTCCGGCTAATGAGCCGATAGGCCCCGGGGATAAAAAAATTATCAGAGACATACAGAAGTATTCGAGGGCAAAAAAGTTGGCCGTCGTGACAAAGTGCGAAACGGTCTCTAAGTCAAAACTCGCTGAGCACTTGATGGCTGTGGCAGAGCTCGAGCAGTGGCAAGAAATAGTGCCAGTTTCTGCGGTTACTCAAGAACAATTGGAATTGCTAGAGAAGTTACTCCTTAGTCATCTGCCTGTTGGCCCACTCTTGTACGAGGCCGACACAGTCAGTGAGGAGCCGTTGGAAGATCAGATATGCGAACTGGTGCGTGAGGCTGCTCTAGAGCTCATGAACGATGAATTACCGCACTCACTGGCGGTAACTTTGGACGAAATCATTTACGAACAGCCGAAACCAACTATTCACGTTTCAGTCTGGGTTGAACGGGATTCTCAAAAAGGAATCATCATTGGCAAGGGGGGCTCAATGTTGAAGACTATTGGGCAAAAAGCTCGTCGTGAGATTCAAAACCTAATGGGCGAACCTATTCACTTGGCTATACAGGTGCGTATCGCGCAGAATTGGCAGCGCAACTCCAAACAGCTCGGCAAGTTGGGGTTCTAGCGATTTCCAGTCTCAGGTGTTAGCCTTGTCAAATGCGCTTTTCTCTACTGCTTACCGGCCGCGACGAGTCCTAGTTCGGGCCACATCTCGTCGCGGAGCCAACTTGCGGCTACTTTCAAATTTAGGTGGAGAGAAATGAAAAACAATCAAAAAGCTTCAAAAATGCCATATGGCAGGTATCAATCTTTTTCTGAACAGATAGCGGTTGTGCTTCCTGACCGGACTTGGCCCACTAAAACTATTACTGGGGCTCCAAGGTGGTGCGCAGTTGATCTCAGGGATGGCAATCAAGCCCTGATCGACCCCATGAACTCCGAGCGAAAACTCGAAATGTTTAAACTGTTAGTTTCAATGGGTTATAAGGAAATCGAGGTCGGGTTCCCATCGGCATCGCAGCTGGATTTCGATTTCGTTCGACTGCTTGTTGAGCAGGACCTGATTCCCGACGATGTCACGATTCAAGTGTTGACGCAGTCGAGAGACCACTTGATAGAGCGGACTTATGAATCTATTGCTGGGGCAAAACAAGCAATTGTCCACTTCTACAACTCGACCTCAGTACTGCAGCGCAGGGTTGTCTTCGGCCAGGACAAGGACGGCATCAAGAAAATCGCCACAGATGCTGCGCTCAAGTGCCTTGAGCTTGAAAAGACCATCCCTGAGACGGCGGTATTTTATGAATATTCACCAGAGTCTTATACCGGCACTGAGCTCGAATTCGCTGTTGAGGTATGCAACGCGGTTGCCGAGATTATCAAGCCGACGCCTGAGCGACAGCTAATTATTAATCTTCCAGCGACAGTCGAAATGGCGACGCCGAATGTCTACGCGGACTCCATCGAGTGGATGTCTAGGCATCTTGCACCAAGAGATTCAATACTCTTATCACTTCACCCACATAACGATCGTGGCACCGCCGTTGCCGCTGCAGAACTTGGTTACATGGCAGGTGCGGACCGCATTGAAGGATGCCTGTTTGGCAATGGTGAGCGAACCGGAAACGTCGACCTAATTACCCTGGGCTTGAACCTGTTTAGCCAGGGCATTGATCCAATGATCGATTTCAGTGACATTGACGGGATCAAGAGGACAGTCGAGTACTGCAACCAGCTCCCGGTTCCAGAAAGAAGTCCATACGGCGGAGATCTCGTTTACACCGCATTCTCAGGTTCTCACCAGGACGCCATCAAAAAGGGCTTCGACCACCTTGCGCTAGACGCCAAGGCTGCGGGCAAGAACATTGATGAATTCACGTGGGCCGTTCCTTATCTACCAATTGACCCCAAAGATGTTGGTAGGAATTATGAGGCGGTTATTCGCGTGAACTCCCAGTCCGGTAAGGGCGGGGTTGCCTATCTGCTCAAGACGGACCACAGCCTTGACTTGCCAAGAAAATTGCAAATTGAGTTTTCAAGGGTTATTCAAGGCTACACAGACAGCGCCGGCGGCGAAGTAAGTTCTGAGCGCATTTGGGAGATTTTCCAAGACGAATACTTGCCCGCAATTTCACTGCAGCCAAAGTGGGGTCGTTTCGAGCTAAAGAAGATGCGCACCGAATCTGACATGGACGGAGAAGTCAAAATTCAGGTGGTACTCAGGGACGGCGATAGCGAGGTTCAGTCAGAAGCGACTGGCAATGGTCCTATCTCAGCGTTCATCAGTGTCCTGCAAGAGATGGGCCCGCAAATCAGACTTCTCGACTACGTAGAGCACACCCTTAGCGCCGGAGGCGATGCCCTAGCGGCGGCCTACATCGAACTTGAGGTCGATGGTGCGACACTGTGGGGTGTAGGAATTGATGGTGACATCGCGACAGCTTCGTTGAAGGCTCTGATTAGCGCGACAAACAGAGCCGTGAGGGCAGCAGTTCCAAGCTAATTCCACTTTCATTGCCATACTTATTGCATGCCACACTACCGAGATGAAGCTGTCGTCATTAGGACGCATAAACTCGGGGAAGTCGACAGGATCGTAACCCTGCTAACCAAAAATAATGGACAGGTCAGGGCGGTAGCAAAAGGTGTGAGAAAGACATCTAGCCGAATTGGGGCCAGGCTTGAACCTTTTACGGTTGTCGACGTCCAGCTATACCAAGGAAGGACGCTAGACACCGTCTCGCAGGTTGAGCAGTTGTCGAACTACGGGTCGGTAATTATTGCTGATTATGCAACATACACGGCTGCTAGTGCCGTACTGGAAGCTGCAGAAAGACTCACTCGAGAAGACTCCTCCTCACAGCAGTTCATGCTCGTGGTAGGTGCTCTTCGCGCATTGTCATTGAAAGAGCAGGCTTCGGACCAGATACTCGATTCGTATCTGCTGCGAGCACTCGCGATCTCTGGCTGGATAGCTAATCTTGAGAGCTGCCAAGGGTGTGGGTCCGATTCACCCATTGCATTTTCAGTTCACTCTGGGGCTGTTAGCTGCACAGCCTGCATGCTTCCCGGCTCAGTGAGGCTCGGAGTTGAAGGGATCAGCCACATCGAAGCATTACTCGCTGGAAATTGGCCTCATGTATCGTCTTCGAGCAGTAAGACTCGAAGAGCAGTCAGCGGCGTTGTTTCTGCCTACTTGCAATGGCAACTTGAGCGCGGACTTAGGTCACTTGAACATGTGGAGCGCGCATGATTCTTCTCAAAGACCCCGCTAGACCAACACCAGAATTCTCATCAACACCCAGACACATTGCCATGGTTATGGACGGCAATGGCAGGTGGGCAAATAAGCGTGGACTCACACGAACGGAGGGCCACCGGGCAGGGGAGCAGGCACTTTTAGAAGCAGTCGCGGGTGCTTCTGAGGCCGGAGTGGAAAACCTGACCGCCTACGCTTTCTCTACTGAGAATTGGAAGCGCTCCACGGAGGAAGTTCGATTTCTGATGGGCTACAACAAAGAGGTCCTTCGTCGGCAACGAGATTTGCTGATGGAATGGAATGTCAAGATCCGATGGGCTGGCGCTGTTCGGAAGTTGTGGCCGTCTGTGGTTAATGAGCTCAGGGCTGCTGAGGAGCTAACGAAGAACAACACTGGTCTGGTTTTGACAATGGCAGTCAATTACGGAGGTCGTCAAGAAATTGTTGACGCGGTGAACAAGTCATTGGACACCAAAGTTTCAAGGCAGATCATCACGGAGAAATTGATTCAGAAAAACCTTTACGTGCCTGAGTTGCCAGATGTGGACATGTTTCTTAGGTCAAGTGGTGAACTGCGCACTTCAAACTTCATGCTTTGGCAATCCAGCTATGCCGAAATGATTTTCATGGACGTTCTCTGGCCGGATTTCACTCGAGAATCCATGTGGGAAGCGATTACCGAGTTCAACAGAAGGCAGCGCCGCTTCGGACAAGCCTCGGATGCCCCGCTAAACTAGCAACTCGCAGGACTCAAAGCTAAAAAACCCCGGAGAATTATGGCAGCCCAGAAGTTAGACCAAGTTATATCACTAGCGAAACGAAGGGGTTTCGTTTTTCAAGCAGGTGAAATTTATGGAGGCTCGCGGTCAGCATGGGATTATGGCCCCCTGGGTGTTGAGCTCAAGGAGAACATAAAGCGCCAGTGGTGGCAATCGATGGTCTCTGGACGTGATGACGTCGTGGGCCTTGATAGCTCGATCATCTTGCCAAAAAAAGTATGGGAAGCATCTGGCCACGTTGAGGCTTTCGTTGATCCACTTATCGAGTGCACGTCATGCCATAAGCGTTTTAGGCAGGACCACCTCGAAGAAGCGTTTGAAGAGAAGAAGAAGAGGCCAGCAACATCAATGGCTGAAATCGCCTGCCCTAACTGTGGCGGTAAAGATTTATGGACTGAGCCAAAAAGCTTCAATGGCCTCTTGAAAACCTCCTTGGGACCAGTGGACGACGATTCAGGAATGCACTACCTGCGCCCCGAAACTGCACAGGGAATCTTTGTGAATTTCAACAATGTTCTAAATGTTTCCCGGATGAAGCCCCCCTTTGGTATTGGTCAGATGGGGAAGAGCTTCCGGAACGAAATTACACCGGGCAATTTTATTTTCAGAACCCGAGAGTTTGAACAAATGGAGATGGAGTTCTTTGTCAAGCCCGGTGAGGATGAAACCTGGCACGACTACTGGATTGAGCAGCGCCATAACTGGTACCTAAACCTTGGTATAAAACCTGAGAACCTAAGGCTTTTTGATCACCCAAAGGAAAAACTTTCCCACTACTCGAAACGAACTGTGGACATTGAATATCGATTTGGTTTTCAAGGCAGTGAATTTGGAGAACTTGAGGGCATAGCAAACCGAACTGACTTTGACTTGAAAACCCATTCTGAAGCGTCGGGGGTTGATTTGAGCTACTTTGACCCGACAGAGGAACAGCGTTGGACTCCATTTGTAATCGAGCCGGCAGCCGGCCTCACTCGCTCATTAATGGCGTTCCTGGTCGATGCATATTCCGAAGATGAAGCCCCAAATGCCAAGGGTGGTGTGGACGTGAGGACCGTGCTGAGATTGGACTACCGTCTTTCTCCAGTCAAGGCTGCGGTTTTGCCACTTAGTCGAAACGAGGCGTTGAACCCAATGGCTCGCGACCTGGCTGGAGAGCTGAGAAAGCACTGGAACATTGACTTCGATGACGCAGGTGCTATCGGCAGAAGGTATCGCAGACAGGATGAAATCGGGACACCTTTTTGTATAACGATTGATTTTGAGAGCCCAGAAGACAGGGCAGTGACCATCAGAGAAAGAGACACTATGGCCCAGGAGCGAGTGTCCCTGGACAAGGTTTCCTCTTACTTATTTGAGAGGCTTAGCTAGTTCATTGGCTCTTCGGTACGGTAGCAGGACATTTGAGGTGCCAGTTGTGCTGGCACCCATGGCAGGTATAACCAATACCGCTTATCGCAGGCTCTGCCGGGAATATGGCAACGGCCTTTTCGTTTCCGAGATGGTTACTTCCAGAGCGTTGGTGGAACGCACGGAAGAATCCATGCGTCTAATCGGTCACCATGAGTCAGAAGACTATCGATCGGTTCAGCTTTATGGAGTGGACCCGGCAACCATAGGCAAGGCCGTGGAAATGCTGGTTCAAGAGGATCGCGCAGATCACATAGACCTGAATTTTGGGTGCCCGGTCGCCAAGGTGACTCGAAAGGGTGGTGGCGCCGCTCTTCCTTGGAAGGCGGAGCTTTTCGAATCTATCGTCAAGGCTGCGGTAAAGGCCGCCGGTGACGTGCCAGTCACTGTCAAGATGCGGAAGGGCATTGATCAAGATCACCTGACATTCCTGGACGCGGGCAAGGCAGCTCGGGATGCTGGGGTTAGTGCTGTCGCGCTGCATGGACGCACTGCAGAGGATTTTTACTCGGGAAAAGCAGACTGGGACGCCATTGCTGAGTTGCGCGAATCGTTGCCAGACGTGCAGGTTTTAGGAAACGGCGATATCTGGTCAGCTGCGGATGCAGTGGCAATGATGGAGAAAACGGGTGTTGACGGAATTGTGGTCGGAAGGGGCTGTCTTGGGCGGCCTTGGCTGTTTCAGGACCTAGAGCTGGCGATTGCCGATTATCTGAATGGCAAGAAGGCCGACTCTTTTCAGGAGGTAATGCCAACGCTTGGCGAGGTCGCAACTGCGTTTTATCGGCACGCAGAACTTCTGACCGAATTCTTCGAGGATCAGTCAAGAGCATGCAGAGATATCAGAAAGCACGTCGCTTGGTACTTTAAGGGCTACCCGGTTGGGGGAGAGTTTCGAGCTAACCTGTCCAGAGTTGAGTCACTCCAGCAGGCAGCTGACCTACTAGCGACACTTCCGCAAGATGCTCCATACCCCGGTGAAGAGGCTGAAGGGCCTCGAGGTCGACTTGGCTCCCTCAAACGTTGCACCGTGCCAGAGGGGTGGTTAGATTCTAGAGAATTGACCAGCGACCACCGCGCGCAACTTGAGTTTGCTGAACTATCTGTGTCGGGAGGTTAGCTGGTGAACGATTTAGACAACGGCTACAAGCCTGCCGATTTTGAAAGATTTGTCGAGCAGCCGACGTCAGAAATGAAGGGACGTGGGGAATTCGCTCGTGACAGGGCGAGGGTTTTGCACTCAGCAGCATTCCGAAAACTGAGTGCGAAAACTCAAGTTCTTTCCCCCACCTCCGGTGATTTTGCGCGTACGCGGCTTACTCACTCGCTAGAGGTAGCGCAGGTGGGAAGAGAATTAGCGACATCACTTGGAGTAAATCCGGATCTTGTTGACATGGGTTGCCTAGCCCATGACCTCGGACATCCACCGTTTGGTCATAACGGCGAAGCCGCACTGAATTTTTGGGCAGCTGACATTGGGGGTTTCGAAGGAAACGCACAGACTTTCAGGATTCTTACAAGACTCGAACCCAAAATCTATGACCCAAGCGGAAATGCTCGAGGATTGAACCTGACCCGGGCATCGCTAGATGCGTCCACTAAATACCCATGGCAGCTTTCGCGAGCATCCGAATTCGGAAACACCACAAAATTCGGCGTGTACGAGGATGACCTCGAAGTGTTCGGGTGGATGCGGCACGGAGCACCGGACGGGGCCAAATGTGTTGAGGCCCAGATCATGGACTTCGCCGATGACGTCGCCTACTCGGTGCATGATTTTGAAGATTCCATCGTCGAAGGTTTCGTGGTACCGGCAAAAATCTCCGATTCTGTTGCCGACGAAGCGCTAATTGACGACATCAGTAAATGGTCCGGGGGAATGCTTGCAAAGGTTCAACTTGAAGAGGCCCTGGCCTCACTCAGGTCCTCTAAGTATTGGCTTCACAATTTTGACGGTAGTCCTCGTCATCTGGCTCAGCTCAAGAATCTGGCGAGCGACATAATCGGTTCTTTCGTCTCCAGAACGACACAGGCAATTTTGCAAAACGCATCGAAGAATTCACTCACCAGATATCGTGCCGGCGTGATTGTGCCCAGCAAGGTGCGCAGCGAGATAGCTGTTCTCAAGGGAATCGTGGCGTCTTCAATCATGACTCACAACTCCAGGCAGCCGTTTTACGAAGATCAGCGGTCTCTATTGATTGAATTGGCGGACACATTCTTCGCGAAAAACGGCGAAGGGTTGGACGCTCTGGCAGCAGAGGCATGGAATGCTGCAAACAGTGATCAAGCTAAGAAGCGTGCGATTGTTGATTTCGTGGCATCTCTGACCGATCCGGCGGCGATTTCACTGCATAAGACAACCAAAGCGTAGGATTTGAACATGGCTGGAAGAGTTTCGCAGGGGGACATTGAGGAACTCAAAGAACGTGCCGACATTGTTGAGATTGTCGGCTCCTACGTTTCACTAAAGCCCGCCAGCTCAGGCTCCTTCAAGGGTTTATGTCCGTTTCACGATGAAAAATCCCCAAGCTTCAACGTTCGTGGAAATCCAGCGTTTTACCATTGCTTTGGCTGTGGTGCTGGTGGGGACGTCTATAAATTCATCCAGGAAATAGAGTCAGTGAGCTTTGCTGAATCCGTTCAAAAGGTCGCCGATAAGACCGGCTACCAACTCAAATTTGAAGAGGGGACCGACGAGGGTTCGACGCGTTCCAGGTTGCTCGCGCTGAATAAATTTGCCGCTGAGTATTACCAAAGCCAGCTCAACACCGACGAGGGTCTTTTCGCCAAGGATTTTCTTGTAAATCGAGGATTTGAGGCTTCGAGTTTCGCCAGTTTTGGCATCGGTTATGCTCCGAAGGGCTGGCAGAACCTAATTGATGCTGCATTAGGAGCCGGATATCAGCTGCAAGAGTTGATTTCTGCGGGCTTGGCTATGGAAAGCGATAAGGGCGGGTATGACCGATTTCGTGGCCGCGTGCTATGGCCGATTAGGGATGCAAACTCACAGGTGCTTGGTTTTGGGGCACGAAAACTTTACGAAGAGGACCAAGGGCCCAAGTACCTAAATACCCCGGAGACTCCCGTTTACCACAAGTCTTCAGTTCTATATGGGCTTGATCTGGCCAGGAAATCCATTGTCAAAACACGGCAAATTGTCGTGGTCGAAGGCTACACAGACGTTATGGCTTGCCACTTAGCTGGAGTAGAGACGGCTGTGGCAACCTGTGGCACCGCGTTTGGCGAAGAGCACATTCGAATCATAAACAGGATGCTGGGTCAATCCAGCGAACCGGCTCAAGTGATTTTCACTTTTGATCCTGACGCTGCAGGTCAAAAGGCGGCCCTTCGCGCTTATGGTGATAGTGCCAAATTCAACGCTTTGACTTTCGTGGCGAGTGGGCCCGATGGCTTAGACCCTGCTGACCTGCGTCAAAAGCATGGACCTGATGCAATTGCCAGAATGCTGGAACAGAAGACTCCACTTTTTGAATTTGTGATTCGACATCGAATATCCCAGTTCTCTCTTCAAGATTTGGACTCAAGGGTGGCAGCGGCAAGGGCGGCATCGCCGGTGGTAGCTGAGATAAGGGACTCAGCTCTTCGATCAGGGTACACAAAGGCATTGGCTGAATGGGTGTCTCTCGACCCAATCGAGATCGAACAAATGGTGAGATCAGGTGTTTCAGCCACTGTTAGGCAACGCGTAGAACCAATGCGGCAAGCCGGGGAAGCTCAAAAGGCACAACCAACGCCACTTGACAGACTAGAGAAGCAGATTCTTGAGGTGTTGGTTCAAGCCCCCAGTACTTTCTCACTTGAGCAACTCCGCCGGATGGCTGCTTCTGGGCTGTCTGAGCCTAGAAATCAGAGAATACTGGACGCGGTCTTGCCTCTTTCTGACGAATTCAGCGACAAGAGCTTCGCGAACTTGCTGAGCTCCAAGGTTGAGGTTGAGGATGTTGACTACGTGCGTGCCCTTGCTATGGCTGAGCTCCCCGTTGCAAATGACGCCGCCTTTGCAAAGTATTCGAGGGGTATTGTCAGCAGTGCGATGCTGAACACGCTCGCTAGGGAGAAGCTGGATTTGCTGGCAGCACTGCGAAGAATAGACGCGAATGCTAGCCCCGATCAACTGGCGCAAGTTCAAAGACAGCTTGTAAACCTTGAATCGGAACGTCGAGATTTGATGAAATAGCACGTCCATCTGCTAATGTTGTCACGCGTCCTTCGGGATGCATTCCTCGATAGCTCAATTGGCAGAGCAATCGGCTGTTAACCGATAGGTTCTTGGTTCGAGTCCAAGTCGAGGAGCAACAAAATCCGGAGAGCCGATGAGCAAGCAAGTTGTCTCCACTTCCATTTCAGTAGGGCTCGCAACGGGACTCTATGGAATTTCTTTTGGTGCCATTGGCGTGGCCTCCGGCTTGAACATTCCCACAGTTATGTTGTTGAGCCTTCTAATGTTTTCTGGCGCTAGCCAATTTGCTTTCGTCGGCATCATCGCAGCTGGAGGAGCTCCAATAACGGCAATATCTTCGGCTTGGCTCTTGGGAGTTCGGAACTCCTTTTATGCCTTGCGCCTAAGTCCTGTTATTGGCCCCAGTGGTCTTTGGAAGTTACTTGCGGCTCAGCTAACTGTTGATGAATCGAATGCTGTGTCCGCTGCCGAAGACACTCCCAGAAATCAAAGGGTGGGCTTCTGGCTCACCGGTGCTGCCGTCTATGTGTTTTGGAACTCAGCGACACTCTTGGGGGCGATCGGTGGGAACCTTTTAGGTTCTGTTGAAACGTGGGGGCTCGATGGGGCGGCCGCGGCGGCATTTTTGGGCCTGTTGTGGCCCAGACTAAAGAACAACCTCACGTTGGCAGCTCTAGGGGCAGTGGTAGCTCTAATTGCAATCCCATTGACTCCAGCAGGGGTGCCTGTGCTGTTGGCAGCGGCAGTTGCATTGCTACCGATTCGGGGGCAAAAATGGTCCTCACTGTAGTCCTTGGATCGTTGGCAGTCTTTAGCTGGAAATTGATTGGATATCTGATTCCAGATCGTCTCGTGGGAAAAAAGGGGCGAAGTATCGCTGACCGAATGACGGTCACCCTGTTGGCGGCTCTAGTTGTTCTGCAAGGGTTTGCATCCCAGAATGCGCTGGTTTTGGATGCGAGAGCCCTATCCTTGGCAACTGCGGCTGTGTTGCTAGCTATTCGCGTGCCCTACATCTTCGTCGTATTAGCCGGGGCAGTGGTGGCCGGAGTTTCTAGATATCTAGGCTTCTAGATCGTCTTCACCCGGCATCCATGATTCTCCGGGTTCTCCCCAGCCGATTTGCTTGATGGCCTTCTTCATTTGCCTTGCATAAGGTTTTTGAAGTCGGTCCGCGTAAAGAATTCCATCAAGGTGGTCATACTCGTGTTGAAAAATTCTTGCCAACCATCCACGCGCTTCGATTTGGAACTCATTGCCCTCCAAATTCATTGCCGTCAGGGTTGCATGGCCGTAGCGACTCAGCGGAAAACGCTCTCCAGGAATAGATAGGCAGCCTTCGGAGTCGAATTCTTCGGTTGGTTCGGATACTGGGCTATCTGAGAGGGCCAATGTCGGATTGATAGCTACCCCTCGGTGCGTTACGCCCTGGTCATCCCAGGAGAAAACGAAGATTCTAAGGCCCACACCTATTTGCGGAGCAGCCAGGCCTACGCCAGGTGCGGCATCCATGGTTTCAAACATGTCCGAGACTAGAGCCCTGACGGAATCGCCTATCTGATCTACCTCTTTTGCACGTGTGTGAAGGACAGGACTTCCGGTGATGAGGATTCTGCGTATTGGCATCAGACCAATCTATCGAACCGATCGGTTCATTTGGTCTAGGCTTTTAGAGCTTTACCATCGACAGGAGAAAAAGTTTGTTTTCACCCGAAATTGTTAGAGGTTTGGCAATTCTTCTGGCAGTAATAGGCGCGGTTTTTTTGTCTCTTGGCGCGCAGTTCCAAAATGACGCTGTGACCAAGCACCATTCACCAAATCAACCTCGGCTCGGGGCTTTGAAGGTTGGTCAGATTTTGGACCTGCTGCGTAGGCCACGTTGGTTGACCGGGACGAGCTTCCTAGTTTTGGCGGTCATGTTTCAACTTGGTGCTCTTGCGCTGGCTCCATTGATTGTTGTGCAGCCAATCGGAGCAATTGCGCTGATTATGACATCGATCCTGAATGCCCGAATTTACAGATTAAAACTAAACGCCAAAACGTTCTTGGCTATTGGACTCACAACATCAGGAGTCGCTGGGTTTGTTGCTTTCGCTGCCTCAAGTGCCGTGGCGGTTGAGCTCAGCAATCAAAAATTGTTGCAGGTTGTTGGAGTGCTGTTCTTGCTGCTGATTATGTTCGGTGCTCTTTTCTGGAGGTCAAAGGGAAAAGTCTCCGCTTTGCAATTCATTTTTGGCGCAGGCGTCCTATACGGCTTTGTGGCATCGCTGGCCAAGGTCGTGATTCAGCGCATTTTGCAGCAGGATTTTGACTTACTTACCTTGCTTGCTCTTGCGTCATTGCTGGGAGCCACTTTTCTTGGAGGTTGGTTCGTTCAAAATGCATACGCGTCCGGGCCCCCAGACTTAGTGATCGCCGGCCTTACTGTGATTGATCCAGCTGTTGCTATTGGGATAGCAATTGTTATCCTTGGAGAAGCCAATGAGGCCAGTGTTGTTCAAATGGTTGGGTTCGTAATTGCTGGAATCACAGCCGCAGCTGGAGTTTTCACTCTGAACCGGAATCATCCCCAACTGACAGATGAGGACATAAGTGAAAGATCCGATTAGGGTCATTATTGCCTGTGACACCTTCGCACCATCCATAAACGGAGCCGCTAGATTTGCCGAAAGATTGGCAGGTGGCCTGGTGCGTAACGGCCACGATGTGCACGTCATTGCACCGAGCAATGAAAATTGGTTTGGCTCGAGGCAAGAGACCCACGATGGGGCGAGCATCACCGTTCACAGGCTGAAAAGCCACCGCATGCCAAATCATAAGTCTCTTCGTTGGCCGACACCGTTGGGTATGCGGAGGGAAATACGCAAAGTTATCTTGGAAGTTCGGCCAGAGGCGCTTCACATCCAGTCCCATCTCATGGTTGGAAGGTTTGCCCTCCTGGCTTCAAGGGGCATAAATCTTCGAAAAATTGCGACCAACCACGTGATGCCAGAAAACTTGATGCGCTATTCACTTTTGCCAAGATGGCTATACCCGATGGCCATGAGAATCCTTTGGGCTGATGCCGGTCGAGTGCTGAAGAAAATGGATGCAATAACTACGCCAACTCGGCGAGCGGCGGATCTTTTGGAACGTGCGGCAGGCTTACAGGGCGTGCTAGCAATCAGCTGTGGCATCGACGCGTCTAAATTTGCAAACCAAACTCCTACACAGAACAGTCGGCCAGTTGCACTATTCTTGGGCCGACTCGACGATGAAAAGCGCATAAACGTCCTTCTTGACGCGATGAGTAAGCTCGACAAGTTTCCCGCCTTGGAGCTGCGACTGGTCGGTGATGGCGGAGAACGAGATCGATTGACGGCCCAGGCAAAGTCTTTGGGTCTGGGAGAACGCGTTCACTTTTTGGGCCATATCGGGGATTCAGAGCTCCCGAAGGCCTACGAAGATTGCACTGTGTTTGTCATGCCATCGATTGCAGAACTTCAATCTATTGCAACCATGGAGGCCATGGCTTCTGGGCGCCCGATAATAGCAGCGGATGCTATGGCCCTGCCTCACCTAGTGCACGACGGGGACAACGGCTATCTTTTCCCTCCTGACGATGCTGATGCACTTAGGGATCGACTGGAAAGAATTCTTTCTGCTGATGAAGCAGAACTTGCGCGACTGAGTGAAAACTCGATTCACTTGATTCAGTCACACGACATAGCGAAGACCATCACCATTTTCGAAAATCTTTACCAGGGGATCGGAGAGGAAGCACCTACCACACTGGACAATGAGCCGAGTTACATGTTGCCAATTGGAAGGCTGTCAGCCTCTCTGAGACGTCGGGTCGAAGAGTTCCGCCATGATGCGCTGAACTTACGCAGGCGGGCTGAGGATGCCTCTGAGTACGCGAGGGGTCGATTTAGTGGTGCCGCCGGTGAGGCTAGAGAGCGACTATTAGAGGTTAGAGGCGAAGTCCGTGAGCAATTGTCTGAGTTTAGGACTGAACTTACAGAAGCCGCCAAGAAGCTCAGAAAGAAAAAGGGAGATTAGGAGCTCCTAGTGCCTCTTGTGTCACAGGTACCCATAAGTTGCTTCCTGAATCCGCCGCTATAAACCCTTCTTAGGCTGAGTACGAAGAGCAATCTTTGAGCTAACTTTTGAGTTCGCGAAAAGTTGCGCGTTGGGTGACTAAACTTTAGGAGGCTGGGGGCGTTAGCTCAGCTGGTTAGAGCAAACGACTCATAATCGTTCGGTCGCGGGTTCAAGTCCCGCACGCCCCACTGTAAGCCGGCTGCGA
>JAQWUU010000012.1 GCA_029241985.1 Aquiluna sp.
GTGGGCCAGAGCCTGTGGTCCTGAGCCAAACACCGCGACCTTTGGAGAGGTTGCGACCTTTAGTTTTTGAAGCATTGCTGCGGTGACCGAGGCGGTTCTCAATAGAGTGAGAGCTGCTCCGTCACATTGAGCCAAGGGGCTTAATGTCCTTGCATCAAAAAGAGAGTAGATCCCCTGAATTCTGTCCTGTCCCAGTGCTGGATTATCAGGCGCCACGGTTACAAACTTTAAGCCTGCGAACTGGCCAATTTCACTTGGCATAACCAAGCCCTGGCCGTGCTGGAAATCCACAAATGTTCTTGGCTTATCCAAGCTCGGGTTAAAACCATCGGTGAGAGTTTGGGCGATGGCTTGAATTGCTCGGCCATAGCCGAAGCCTGCGAATAGCTCTTTATTTGAAATCCATCGAGGTTGATTCATCGGAGTGAAAACCCGGTGCCAATCTCATCGTTTTCGCTGAGTGTGAAGCTAGAAGTTCCAGTGCAGAAGGCGTTACCGGTGATAACTGGAATCACTCCTTTGGTGCCATTCAGCTCCTGCTCTTGGTCAATTCTGCCCTCGAACCTACTTCCAATAATTGAGTCATGCATCAGGGTCATGTTCTTTGTCAGTTTCCCCGAGTGGTGTAGCTGAGCGATTCTGGTGGCGGTTCCTGATCCACAGGGAGACCGGTCGACACGGCCATCGGCGTAAATGGTGACATTTCGATGATGCAACTGATTCTCGCTACTGGATAACTCCTCGTAAATTATGGTTCCGTAGATCCCATTGAGGCGCTGGTCGGCTTGAGACGCTGATTCTGGCGATTCGTTTAGCGTCCACTTGACCTCGCGGCCGATTTTTATCAGCTCGTCTAGATGTTTGGGCTCTACCGTGATTCCTAATTGCTTAGCATCCAGGCTGGCATAATTCGCACCGCCGTAGCCGATGTCAACTGCCACAGCGCGGCCATCTGAAAGTGGAACCGAAACATTTTCCGCTATCGAATGAGAAAAGATGTTTTTGAATGAAATTGCCTTTGTGACCCCAGATGCTTGACTCACAATTGCTTGCACTCGACCCGATGGGACATCGATGGTGACCGTAGTGTCGCCATTGGGATTTACTGCGACTCGGCCGGTATCCACAGCCCACGCTCCCAGGGCGATTGTGCCGTGGCCACAGGCTGTCGAATAACCGTCTCCGTGCCAAAACAGGACTCCAAAGTCCGCGCCAGAATCGTTTGGTTCCACTATGAATCCGCCGTACATGTCAGCGTGACCTCGGGGCTCATTAACAAGGAGTTGGCGAATCTTTTCCAGCTCAGGATTGGCAATTGCCGAAGCCCGCTTGTCCAGCACAGTTTCACCGCTTATCAAGGGGAGCTGAGACTCCACAATTCGAAAGGGCTCTCCGGCTGTGTGGTAGTCGGTCACTGAAATTTCTAGCAAGATCTGGCCCATTTCAAGAGTCTATCTGCCAATCCTGCAGGCCCGTCTTGCTCACATGATGCCAACGGAGGGGGAATTCTTTGCAGGATTTTGTTTGTTGACGATAGAGACCAAACGAATTGATTCAAAGGAGAGTGGTTATGGTTTTGGAAACGCTTTTAGTGTTGTTGGTGCTAGGTGCCGTAGCAGTAACTTTGCTTAGTTTTTTTGTTGTTAAGTCTAAAAAGCATCAACCACCAGAGAAAAGTAAATTGGACGTGGATAACCCTCAGTGGGACGACAAGTAACAAAGTTTTTAGCCCGGAAACGGGCCCCTATGCGTCTTACTTAGTTCGCAGGCCGCTAATCATTGCAACCGTCCCCGCGACCAATACCATGGCTGGTGGGATGAAGTTCAGCGGTGAGTACCAGTCGGTGGCGCTATTGGCAATGACGAAACCAACCCCAGCTACACCCAGCACAAGCAGCAACCAGGCAAGCGCCTTGGTGGTGCGCGGGTCTGTTTTTTGAAGATCTTCTTTAGTTCTGGCTGTTAGTGCCCCGCATTTGGGGCAGTTGTAATCGTGTTGGTTGATATCAGCCGAGCATTGTCTACATTCCATGGCTAAGAGACTATTGCGTCATGGGCTTCATTTCAGCCACAAATCAGACAGAAAATGCCTAGTCTGTTCACATGATCTTGAAGTCAACAAAGAATCAATTCAACGCACCTGTCGGAACTCCGATCACTCAGAATGACCAGGCTTTGAGCCCAAACGCTGCGGCAGCGATTGCGGGTTCAAAGTGTGACCTGGTTCCACTCGATGCCTCCAAGCACGGCGAGGGCTTATATGAGGCATTCCAGGGTGATGATGATCTTTGGAATTACTTACCCCAGGGACCGTTTGATAACTCTCAAGATTTTCTGGCATGGATAGAAAATGTCCAAGGCCAGCAGGACCCAGTGTTTTATTCGATCATCGACAAGGGCACTGGTAAAGCAGTGGGAGTCAGCTCCTACCTGAGGATTGACCTAAAAGCTAAATCAATTGAGGTTGGCTGGCTGACGTTTTCCTCACGGATGCAAAAGAGTTCACTCGCGACTGAGGCGATGTATCTAATGATGAAAAACGCCTTTGAATTGGGTTTTAGGCGCTACGAATGGAAATGCAATGCACTAAATCAACCGTCGATATCTGCAGCACACCGATTGGGAATGAGTTTCGAAGGGGTTTTCCGGCAGGCCACCATCGTGAAGGGTCACAACCGAGACACTGCATGGTTTTCGATAATCGATACAGATTGGCCCGAAGCGAAGAGTGCTTTCGAAAGTTGGTTGTCAGCTGAGAACTTCGATGCCTCTGGAAACCAGATCATGCGGCTGTCTGACCTCACAGCGCCTTTGGTGAAGGACCGGTGGCCAAACCTAAGGGTTGAAATAGAAAGCTGAATTATCTGAAGTCTGGGTTGAACAGGTCAATCACCTGAGGACCTGCAACCAAAATTACGGCAACCACAAAAAGCGCTATGCCGATTTTTTTCCATATCTTCTCTAGTTTCTTGGGGTCTTTTGGCTCAGTCATTGCTAAAGCCTATTGGTCAGAGCAAATAAGTTTGACCTGTTCAGCAACCTGAGTCCGTAATACACAAGAATTGCAGGTGTTTTGCATTGAGCTTTTTGCTCATTTAGAATCTTCGGACGACGCCCCTTTTTGAGAGGAAAAATGGACGCCCTCCAACAAGTCAACTCTGCGTACGGCTACATCATTGCCTTTGGAATTCTCATCGCGTGGTGGGCCATAGAGAAATTCGCCAGACGAAAGTAAGACAAAAAAGCTTTTGATAGTCGCGTGAAACACTGGAGCACAAAGACCTAATTCTGGGGCTAGCCTTGAAGAGTTGGCCTAAGGAGTCCAAATGCCTAATTCAAAAAACCTAGTTGCTCTGGGGCCAAGCAAAGTCTCGGCTTATCTGGAGGCAATCAAATTTGCCGGAGCAGAAGTCGTTGAACTCTCGAGCGATGTTGAAGCCCTAGTTTGGACTGATTATTCAAGGCCCGAACTACTGGTTGAAACACTAAACAATAATCCGCAGCTGAAGTGGGTTCAGTTGCCATTTGCGGGCGTGGATGCATTCAAGAAAGTGCTCGACCGACCAATTACTTTTACCAGCGCCAAGAGGTCCTATTCCGAGCCAGTTGCCGAGCATGCATTGGCGCTTAGCCTCGCACTCGCGAGAATTATTCCAGAGCGGGTTAGGACTAAGACCTGGGGCAGGCAATTCGCTGACTCACTGTTTGACCAGGACGTGTTGATTGTTGGCGGTGGAGGTATCGCGGAGAGCTTTGCCTCAATGCTCAAGCCTTTTCGTTCCAAGGTTGTTGTTGTTCGAAAGCGGCCCGATGAGTCGTTCTTGGATGACTTCGAGGGAAGAGTCGTTGGCTTTGAAGACTTTGATGCTGAAGTAGCAAGGGCGAAGTTCGTGATGGTGGCATGTGCTCTGACTGATGAAACCAGGTTCTTGTTTGACAAACGGGTGTTCTCGATGATGCGAAGCGATTCTTATTTGGTGAACGTGGCCCGCGGAGAGGTAATCAACCAAGAAGATCTTGTTGGAGCGCTCAGGTCTGGAGAAATCGCAGCTGCGGCGACAGATGTGACCTACCCAGAACCTCTGCCGGATGATCATGAGATGTGGCAGCAGGATAATTTGCTTATTACCCCTCACACTGCTGACACTAAAGAAATAGTGACTGCGTTATTTGCCGAGCGTTTGCGGGTAAATGTTGCTGCTTGGGTTGCAGGACAAGACTTGACCGGATTGGTAAACCCTGAGTTGGGCTACTAACCCCAGAGCAAAGAACTTGGCGGCATTACTTGGCCGCCCTCTAAGTACTCGAGCCCGTTGTCGATGTCCTTACCCAATAGCAATGGACCGTCTATATCCACAAAACCACAAGTCTGGCCAATCACGAATGCAGGCGTCATGGAAAGCGAAGTGCCGGTCATGTTGCCAACCATGATAGTTTTTCCGTCCTGCTGAGCAGCCGCAACAATTTGCAAGGCCTCGGTGAGCCCGCCGCACTTGTCGAGCTTGATGTTCACCACCTGGTAGTTGGATGAATTGAGGTGGTATTCGGCCAAGTCAAGGACGCTCTCATCGGCGCCCAGTGGAACCGGGGATTGGAAGTTCGCCAGTTGATTATCCAGACCTCTGGCAAGCGGTTGCTCGATCATCATGACTCCGAGACTTTCCATTTTTGGTGCAAAGTCCTCCAGCTCGCTGAGGGTCCAACCCTGATTGGCATCGACAACCAAAGCTGCATCCGGCCTTGCTTCTCGAACGGCAGCCACTGCTTCTACAGGGCTTTCATCACTGACCTTAATTTTGATGTTATGAAAATCCTTTAGCTCGAGTGCCCTATTTGCCATCTGCTCCAGAGTTCCGATTCCGATAGTGGCTACCGTGAAGACCGGGTTTGGAGTTATTCCAATAAGGTCCCAGATACTTTGTCCAGACTGCTTGCATTCCAAATCCCAAAAGGCACAATCAAGTGCGTTTCTGGCACCACCTCTAGGCATCAGTTCGTTGATTTCTTGCCTTGAAGCACCTTGCTCAACCTGTGGCTTGATGGCTTCAAGTTCGGCAACCATCGAGTCTTGGCTTTCACTCAGGTAGTAGATCCCGACTCCCTCACCTCTGCCAAAAACTCTGCCATCGGAGAGTGTGACCCAGACGGCTTGAAGCTCAGTAAAGGTGTAGCCAGTGATAACAAATGGTGTGTGGAGCGGGATGTTAACCCGCTCAATTTCCATTTTCATTAGGCGTTTGTCATCTTGTCGATAACAGCGTCCACACCCGACTGCAGGGGGTCCATGGTAGGCAAACCGTATAGCGAGCTCAGGTTTTCTAAATATGCCGCTCGCTCATGTTCTGGAAGCGGGCTGGTATTGACGCTGATGCCAACGCAGTGAATGTTTGGGTTCACAACCTTTGCCAGATCGATTGTTCTGTCTATGACGGCCTGGATGCTTGGTAGCTCAAAATCTGGCCAGCCCTTGATATGAGTTCTGAGCGCTTCGGTGCAAACCACAAATGCATCCGGCTGGCTACCAACCAGCAGCCCTGTGCTCACAGATGAGTAGCCGGGGTGGAAAAGACTTCCCTGACCTTCGATTACGTCCCAGTGGTCTTGGTCTGCGTTTGGAGAAATCATCTCAGCCGCTCCCGAGAGAAAGTCTGCAACCACCGCGTCTATTGGTATGCCACTTCCAGCAATCATTATTCCGGTTTGCCCGGAGGCTCGAAAGTCAGCACTGAAGCCTCGTTCCACCATGCGATTTGAAATAGCCAAAGCAGTGTACTTTTTCCCCAGCGCGCAGTCAGTTCCAACAGTCAGCAGTCTTTTCCCGGTTCTTTTTTTGCCACTTCCAACCGGGATGTCCTTTGGCGGCACTCTTACGTCGACGAGCCTTGCGCCTGATTCATTGGCCGCAGCCACCAATTCTGGAATGTCATTTAATTTGGTGTGCACCCCGGCAACGATGTCCATTCCATGAAGGAGTGCATTCAATAGCGTTGGCATCCACTCCGCTGGTATTGCTCCACCTACTGCTGAGGTTCCGACAACCAGAGACTTCGCGCCAGCCGCAGCTGCAGTTGCCACGTCATGTTTTGGTAGCCCTAGGTCAATCGTTCCGCCCGGAAGACCGAGTTGCCCCATGCATTTTTCTGGGGCCCACTGCGCAAGACCGGCAGCGGTTTTGGCATAGATCGGCTCAGTTTCGCTGCCAACAAATAGCAGGTAGGGAGTGCGGAGAGTAAGTGCAGTCATGGGTAAGCCAATCTTGTGATCTGATCAATGCCTAGGCTAGCTGGCCTTGCCACGTTCTTCATCGGTTAGCTGGCACTCTGGAGTGCCGCCGGGCAGGCGGTGCCGGTTGGCAGCAATTATGTAATAGACCTTTTTCGCCAGAACCCTGACCAGTGGAAGTTTTATGATTGCACCTGCTATGGCCCAGATAGTTTTTGAGTCGATGAGCACCTGGCCCATCGCTTCTGCGGCCACGAAGCGTTTTGGGCCGACAATGTAATAGACAGCTTTTGAAGTTAGCTCTGAACTCAGTGAGTACTTCGCGAGGTCTAGTCGCTGGTAGGGCTCAATCGCAATCCGACCCTTGGTGATTTTTTTGAGCAGCCTGGCGCTAGTGCTGCAAATTGCGCAATCACCATCAAAGATGAGGAGTTTTTCGTTGGCTTCCATTTCATAAGCCTAAGCGGTGTAATCTCACTTGAGTTGTTTTGGTTTCCATCAAGGAGGCGTAGGCTGAAACCGTGAACCAATTAGGTCGCAAGCGATCCATGCATCCAACGCAGATCGTCGTACTTGCTTTCGGTGTGGCGGCGATTGTTGGCACCCTCTTACTCTTGCTTCCAATGTCCACCGCTGCTGGAAATAACACCACTCTGGTTACCGCCTTCTTCACAGCCGTATCGGCTGTTTGTATCACTGGATTGACAGTTGTTGACACTGCAACCCATTGGTCTGGTTTTGGCCAATTTGTCATCATGCTTCTGATTCAGCTTGGCGGGCTTGGAATCGTTTCGTTTGCAACCCTTCTGGGCCTCCTAATCTCTGGCAGAATCAGCCTCAGAGATCGCATGAACACCCTTTCTGAAGCCAAGATCGTCGGTGCTGACAACGTGCCAAAACTCTTGGGTCGAATTTTGCTTGTTTATTTTGGCTTTGAATTGGTCTTGGCGACATACCTAACATTTCGCCTTCACCTGAGCTACGGACAGGAGCTATTGTCTTCGATTTGGCACGGAACATTTCATGCCATTTCAGCATTCAATAATGGCGGCTTCTCGCTTTACACCGACAGCATGATGGGGTTCAGCGAGGACATGTTCTTCATTGCCCCGGTGATGCTAGCTGTTATTGTTGGCGGCCTTGGATTTCCGGTTCTAATCGAGCTGCATGAACGACTCTGGAGGCTCAGGTTGAGACCGGGAGGAAAAGCCAGGCGCTTCTCTCTTCACACCAGATTGACGCTGTGGATGACTGTCACACTGCTGATGATTGGGGCACTTTTCATTGGTGCAATAGAATGGAATAACCCTGGGACTCTTGGTGCCCTAAACACCTGGGACAAGCTCGTGAACACCATGTTCGCTTCTGTGATGCCGCGTTCCGGTGGGCTGAACTCCTTGGACATTTCTCAGATGGACCCAGCAACCTGGATGGGAATTGATTTATTGATGTTTATCGGTGGCGGTTCGGCTTCAACCGCTGGTGGCATCAAGGTCACAACCATTGCAGTCTTAGTTTTCATTATTTACACCGAGATCCGTGGAGAAACCGCAGTGAACGTTGGCAACCGCAGGTTGCCAAGGTCGATTCAGCGTCAGGCGCTAACACTTGTGGCACTCAGCACGGTGGCTATTTTGTTCACCACGTTGATGTTTGCAGCCACCACTGATTTCAGTCTGGATCAAATCCTGTTTGACGTTATTTCCGCTGCTGCAACGGTTGGTCTATCAACTGGAATCACGGCAGAACTGCCAGCCTTCCACCAGGTTTGGCTTGCGCTTTTGATGTTTATCGGCCGGCTGGGCCCGGTTGTTGTCGCATCCGCACTTGCTCTTCGTATCTCCAAGAGGCACTATGAATTACCAAAGGAAAGGCCCCTAATTGGCTAAAGACAAAGCAAAGCGCCGCATTCTCCACACCAACGTGATCGTGATTGGAATGGGCCGATTTGGCTCCTCGCTCGCACTGGAGCTGATGCGAACCGGTCACGAGGTTTTGGGCGTCGACACTGATGAGCGCCTAGTCCAGCAGATGGCACAGGAACTCACTCACACAGTCAGGGCAAACACCACCGATGAAGCTGTCTTGCAGGAGCTGGGCATTCAGGAGTTTGATGCTGCGGTTGTTGCAATCGGTGCAGATATTGAAGCAAGCATTTTGACCACCTCGCTGCTGCTGCAACTTGGTGTTCCAAATGTTTGGGCCAAAGCTAACTCAAAATCCCACGGTCGAATTCTGGAGCAACTTGGTGCCCACCATGTAATTTTCCCAGAGTATGAAATGGGAAAGCGCGTGGCTCACATGGTCTCTGGAGAGTCACTTGACTACGTGCCAATTGACAACGACTTCGTGATGGTAAAAGCCAAGGTTCCAGAGTCCTTCAACAACCAGACTCTTGCTGAACTGAAGATTCGGAGCAATTACCAAGTAACGGTTGTCGCCGTCACAAAGGGTGATGGGGCTTACGAGCCGGCATTCCCAGAAACCGTTCTACAGTCGGGTGACCAAATTGTGGTTGCCGGTCAGGTAGAGCCACTTGATAAGTTCTGCCAGGTTGTCTAAAGAGTCTTTGATGAAAAACCGCTCACTAAAAGCTCTTCTTTCGTGGCTTGCCATCATCCTGATTCAAATACTAGTTAGCTACCAGTACCACCCGAATTCGACTCTTTGGATCATTGGGACCATCTTGGCAACCGGATTGACCGCTTTGGTTTTCTGGAGTGCCACCAGAATTTCAGGACCTGCTGTTTTTCTGAAGGTTGCGGTTGTTGCCATGGTTGCGGCCTTTATGAACAGCCAGGCGATGGATGTCGCTTACTCACTCCTGCGAGCACCAGCCGGAAACCGACTAGACCTCATTTTTGAAGTCCTGCTATTCGGGTTGTTATTCTTGGGGCTCACCTTGGCCTCGAAGGCCCTTATTCTTGGGTCGAAGAAGAATAAATAAGCCAAGCCCTGCCAGCGGGATAGAAATCCAAAGCAGCCAATAAAGATATGTTGGACTAGGCAGCTGCAGTTCAGAAGCGCCCTTTTCGTAGGGGTTTGCGCAGTCTGAAAAAATGTAGCTTTGCTCCGCCACGTAGCCAGTCTTATTCACCACTTCAAACACGAAGCTGTCTGAAATCGGGTGACCATCGCCAGAAACCACTCGCCAGCCAACGGTGTAGGTGCCAGGCTTATCAATGTCAGCTTTCGTCGTTGCGACTCGACCCTCGATCACGGCGCAGCCGTTGTTTACGGGGTTTTGATTTTCATCAAGGATGACGATCTCGGAGCCTTGTCCATCTTCCAAAACAATTAGATCATCGCTAAAGGTTAGGTCAACAGAAATAAGCCCGGCCTCGAGAACGCTGCCGGCTTCTGGTGACTGATCTATGAGCTGGTCATGAGCGATCGCCGGTGCTGGAATCATCAATGCCATGAGCAAGAGCCCTGATAACAATCTAAACTTCATGGGTAAAGCTTAGGCGGGTGAGATGAAACAAGCACTGATTGGAATCGGTTCAGGCCTTGGAGCTGGCTTGCTAGCTCTAGGTCTATTGTTTCTTGGACCCCTAAGCGCTTCTGATGCCGGGGCCGAAGACATTGTCGCTGAACCAAGTAGTACCCCGGAGGCAACGCTGAATTCTGCGCCTGAGGAAGTCATCCCTGAAGAAACTGAGCCCGCGCTGGTTCAATGTTCGGTGTCGGAATTGGAAGATGCACCAGAAATTCTCGCGCTGCAAGCACAGGTAATCGATGCCAACACTGGCGCAGTCCTATTCGATCGGGCAAGCGCCACCCCAGCTCGCTCGGCATCGGTGATGAAGCTCTTTACAGCAGCGGCAGCTCTTGAAACACTCGGTCCAAACTACAGAATCACCACTCGGATTTATCAAGACGAAATAGATCCAGGGAAGATCTATTTTGTTGGGGCCGGGGATGTGACTCTCTCGCGAACAGGTGTAAATCAGAGCTCGGTGTATGCAAAGGCTGCAAAGCTGAGCGATTTGGCGTCACAGGTCTTGAGGGCTTCAGGCGAGGTTGCGATTACTGAAATCGTTTTGGATAGTTCGCTATATGGTGGAGCAGCTGGAGAATACCAGGGCGTTTGGGACCAAAGAGGCATCACCGATGGTTACATGGCACCCGTCTCCGCTCTTCAGGTGGACGCAGATCGGGCAACACCCTCTGCAAAAGAGTCACCGAGGTCTAAGGACCCGGTTAGCAGGGCAGGAGCTTGGCTCAAAGAGGCGCTGGGAGACAGCGCATTAGGTGCAACGGTGAGCAAGGGCATTACGCCTGCCGCAGCCAACCAGATAGCCAGCGTCCAGTCCAGACCAATGTCAGAGTGGATCGACTACATGCTTGTGGTTAGCGATAATTCGCAGGCGGAGGCGCTTGCACGATTAGTCTCGCTGGATGTTGGGCTCGATGGCAGCTTCAGTTCACTAACAATGGCCTTTCAGAGGGCCCTGCAGAAAACTGGTCTGGACCTTTCTGACATTGTTGTTGAGGATGGGTCCGGACTATCAAAGTACAACCAGATTTCACCTGAATTGGTGAACGAGCTATTGGTCTTAGTCGATAAGGGGTATGGAGACTTCAAGCTCATTCTTCAAGGAATGCCAGTTTCCGGAACTCCGGGTTCGCTAAGTTACCGTTTTGATGATGCGGTCGGTTCAATCACTGCAAAGACCGGGTGGATCAGAACTGGCTATACGCTGGCGGGAATCATAAATTCGCCTGACGAGTCAAAGTTAATCTTCACGGTCTACAACTTGGGAGATGTCACAGCGGCTAATAGGGAAGCCATGGACGATTTGGTGATGGGGTTTTACGAATGTGGCGCAACTTTGGTGAATAGGTAGAAATGGCAAGAGCGATATTAGTAATTGATGTGCAGGTTGACTTTTGTGAGGGAGGCGCGCTTGCATGCAGCGGGGGAGCCGCAACGGCTTCTCGGATTAGCGAGCACCTCAAAAAACATGCCTCCGACTACGACTTCGTGATTGCCTCCCGTGATTGGCATACTGCTCACGATTCAAACGGCGGTCACTTCCCAGACCCAGATGATCAACCCGACTATGTAAACAACTGGCCACTTCACTGCATAGCCGGAGAGTCTGGCAGCGAATACCACCCGAACCTCGATCAGTCCCTAATCGGGATTCATATCAAAAAAGGCCAAGGAGCCCCTGGCTACTCGATATTTGAAGGAACTGCGGATTCGGGGCAAACCTTTCAGGAGCTGATCTCAGAGTTTGAAATCACACAGGTTGACGTCGTTGGGATTGCTACCGACTACTGCGTGAGGGCATCGGCCTTGGATGCTAAGAGGATCGGGCTGGACGTGAGGGTGATTACCGGCCTGACAGCCGGCGTTGCACAAGAGTCGATAGAGAACTCAATAGATCAAATGATTGATGCCGGTATTGAAGTAAAGCCGGTTTATTAGAGCTCTCGTCTTGCTCCGGCGCTCGCAGAAACTGCAAACACTCTTGCTGGTCCAAAATCTGCTCTTTCAAATGCCCTCGCTACCGCTTCCTGAAGCTCCAAAAGCTTGCTTGAAGCAATAAGTGCTATCGCAGCACCTCCGAAGCCACCACCGGTCATTCTCGAGGCAATTGCGCCCGTTCGGACTGCTGTTTCGACAGCCAGATCAAGTTCTGGGATCGAGATCTCAAAATCATCACGCATGGAAACATGTGAATCGGCGAAGAGAACGCCTAGCTTTTCTAGCGCGGCGCTCTTGAGTGCCTCCACCGTCTCTAATACTCGATCATTTTCGGTAATAATGTGTCGCACTCTTCGATACGTCACATCGTCCATCAGAGATTTAGCCCTTGGCAGGTCGGCCGCAGTTAATTCCCGCAACGAAGTCACACCCATGGTGCTGGCTCCAAGTTCACACGAATCCCTGCGGGATTTATAGCCTCCATCTGAGTGACGGTGGGACACCTGGGTGTCTATCACTGCCACCACCAAATCTTTGGCACCAAACCCAAGTTCAATGACTTCGGTTTCAAGGCTCCTGCAGTCAATTAATACTGCAGCATCTGCCCGGGCTAGCATTGACGCCGTTTGATCCATGATGCCGGTAGGGGCACCTACAACCTCGTTCTCGGCCCGTTGTCCGATTAGAGCCAGGTCTTGTCCCGAATGTCCAAGCTCCCAGAGGTCGTTGATCGCCAATGCCACACAACATTCGACTGCAGCCGAAGATGACAGGCCAGCTCCAACCGGAACATCAGAATTTAGATAAAGATCAAAACCAGAACCTAAGCCTTGGCGCATCACCCATGCAACACCAAGTGGGTACAGGGCCCAGTCAAGGTCCTCTGGCTTAGCCTCTTGCAATTCGATTTCAATCAACTCTGAACTAAAGGATGTGGCGACTCTGATCGTCTTGTCGTTGCGCTTTGCCACCGCAGCATAGGTTCTCTTATCAATTCCAAATGGCAACACAAACCCGTTGTTGTAGTCGGTGTGTTCACCGATCAGGTTTGCTCGTCCCGGGGCTGACCAAACGCCTGTGGGCTTATAGCCAAATTGCTTTTCGAACCCCGTGGCTGTTTGTTCAGCGAGGATCACTTGATGACCTCGCGAAGCCTGGCGGCTGTTTCCTCAGGAGCAACGTCACCGACAAATGCCCCCATTGCCGATTCGGAACCAGCCAAGTACTTCAGCTTGTCGGCATCTCGAAGAGGCGAAGTGATTTGCAGCATCAGGCGGATTTTGTCGCGGCCTTCAACCAGCGGAGCTTGATGCCAGGCGGAAATGTATGGAATCGGTTTGTCATAGAGAGCGTCTAATCCGGTGAGGATGTTTTTGTATAGTGATGCAAGCTCTGATACTTCTTCATCCCTAAGCTCTGTGAAATCTTTTATTGAGTGCTTGGGTAGCAAGTGAATCTCGATTGGCCACCGGGCAGCGTATGGCACGAACACAATGAAGTTCTCGGTCTCCACAACCACGCGGTCTGAGCCAGACTCGAACTCCACCAACTCCTTGAAGAAGTCGCCCCCGTGATTCTCAATCTGGGTGAGTAGCTTTTTCGTGGTTGGGGTTACGAATGGGTAGGCATAGATCTGGCCGTGAGGGTGATGAAGTGTGACACCAATGTCTTGCCCACGGTTTTCAAAGGGGAACACCTGAACGACGCCGTCAAGCTTCTGAATTTCAGCAGTCCTGGAGCGCCATGCCTGAATTACGGTTTCGATTCGAGCAACTGGCATCGAACCAAGGCTGCCCTCGTGTTCAGGACTAAAGACAACCACCTCACAACGCCCATATGAACTGGTGGCAAAGCCAAATGGCGAGGTTGGGTCAGCGTTAGAAATTAACCCGAGGTCTGGGCCAAAGGCAGGCCCCTTATTTTCAAACACCGCAACATCGAAGTTATCTGGCACCTCACTTAGGTTTGTTGCTGAGGTGGGGCAGAGCGGACAAGAGTGAGCCGGGGGCAGAAACGCCCGTTTTTGCCTGTGAGAAGCCACCGTTATCCAGTCGCCGGTAAGGACATCGTGACGCAGCTCAGCCGTTTCCGGACGATTGTCAGTTTCGCGATTGTCTTTGTGACGAATAGCCGGAAGCGCAGAGCCTGCGTCGTCAAAGTAGAAAATATCTCTACCGTCAAAGAGCTTGGCTTGGCTGCTGGGGTTATTCACTCAGATTCCTTTACTCACTTATCTGTAACATAAACGGGTGCGCAAAAACGACCCTGGTGAGCAACTGAGTATTTCTCGCGTTAGCGAGAAGAATTCAAGTATGGCAGTGTTCAACACAGTAGGTGGCCAGATTCTTGAACTTTCCCTGGGTGGCCACCAGATTATTGGGGGATACGGCGGCCAAGACGCACGATCCCAGGTCTTTGGATACACCATGGCTCCATGGCCAAATCGACTTGATGGCGGCAGCTACCAATTTCGAAGCCAGAACTATCAAGTTGAGAAGCTAGATGCGGACCGAAATGCCATTCATGGGCTTTTGCTGGATTCTGAAATGGAAGTTGTTTCCCATAAGAAGCATTCCCTGACCCTGCTTTACAGTTTTGGTCAAGACCCCTCGTATCCTTTTGCGTTGGATCTTGAAATTCACTTTGAACTCGAGGAAGATGCGCTGCTAGTTACCAGCACTGCCACCAACAACTCCGGCCACTCGATTCCATTCGCAATTGGTTTTCACCCCTATTTCACGCTGGGCGAGCAATTTGAAGTCAAATCCGACTTCACGCACAGAATAGAAGCCGACTCTCGGATGATTCCGAACGGTGAAACTAAAATCTCCGGCCTGGCTATTGACCAAAATTCGCCCGAGCTTATGGCTCTAGACGACTGCTATTACGGTTCGGATGAAGTTCGCGTCACTACAAATCACTTTGAGTATTCAGTCACAGCGCTAGAGAACATGAACTACTTCATGCTCTACAGGCCACTGACAAAAGTCTTTGAAGGCTCAAGTGCTCTAGCTATTGAGCCGATGTCACACCCAACGGATGTATTCAACAGCGACATTTCTAGCTCAGAAATTGCAGCAGGAGACGAAAGGGTCTTCAGCTACGAGATCAGAATTCGCTAGCTGGAAGGTCTTTCTCGTCGTTTTCAATTGCAGCAATTAGACGATCTGCAACGTGGTCAGCTGTCATCCCTTGCGGAAAATTCGGTGCAGTTCCCGCGATAGCTCTAGAAGCAAGACCGGTTTCAGTGTGGCCAGGTCTGGCGGAGATCACTCTGATGCCTTCTCGGCGCCACTCTTTTGAAAGTGCGGTGAAGAAGCCGTGGATGGCAATTTTTGAAGAGCTATAGGCGGCCATCCCGGGCATTGGAGTCTCGGCCACCACCCCGGTGATGTTCAAAACGAACGGCTCATTTCCGGACTCAGCAGAAGCTTTGAGCTTTGAAAAAAGCTGTGTAATCAACTGAATCGGACCCGCGCTGTTCACGCTGTTCAATCTGGTGCTGGTTGCTAGATCAAGCTCTGCAGCGGGACCAAATGCCACAACGCCGCTGGCGTTGATGATGCCATCGACTTGGCTGGCAGCAACCAAATAGTCGGTCAAGGTCTGAATCGACTCTGGCTCTCGGTAGTCAAGCAGTAGTCTGACCTCAGCCTTGGCAGAAATCTTTCCAGCGCTGTCATTGTCTGTTGCTGTTCCCAGCACCTTCGCGCCCTTGCTGGCTAGCTTCTCCGTGAGAGCTAAACCTAAAACGCCTGAGGCACCGGTAATCAAAATTGTCTTGCCTGTAAGTTCCATAGCCAGGTGCAACAGTAATCAGCATTCAGGTATTTCGATAAATTCAAAATCAGTCGAACTGGGTTCAGCTGACTGGTCAAAACAGAACAAAATTGAAGGTGTCTAGGTTGGCGCTTGTCCAGTAAGTGCATCAGACTGTAAGCGTGAAAATAAGCGAGAATCTATTATGCGATTGATTGGAATTTGGGCACTGGTGGCCGCCACACTGGGGCCAATCCAAAACGTGCTGGGCTGGACTATCTCCGGCTCCTTGGTCGAAGGCTATGACCCTATTGCCAAGACCATCAGCGATCTAGCGGCCGATGACTCGCCTGTGCAGTGGATTCAATCGAGCTTCTTCTTGTTCGGGTCGTTGCTTACTCTCTTGGGAGCTTGGCATGCCAGGTCTTTTTCCCTACCCGGGCGAATAGCCTTGGCCGCCGCCGGCTTCGCAGGTTTTGGCTACACCTTTTTTGCCACTCCTTCCCAAGACAGCTCTTCACAGCTTCACGTGCTTTTCGCGACCATCGCATTTGTGCTGTTTTCCGCCTGGCCGTTACTGGCGATGCGCTTTGATAAGCGCTACCACTGGAGCATCAGACCAATAGGTGCGATTCCTGCGACGCTGATTATGGGTGTGACAACCCTGTGGTTCTTGGTGACTTGGCTTGAGCCGGGACAACCAATTGTTGGGCTTTCGGAGCGAGTGATTGCCGTTATGCAGGTGCTGTGGCTGACGGCAGCAATCTGGTTGCAGTGGCTTCACCAGAGAAAAGCGGTTTCTAGCATTCAGGCTCATTGAGCCATTTGGCTTTAGAGGTAGATGTCCAGTCTGGACTTTACTAGCTTCTCAAATGAACCAACCTTGCCTGCGGCTGCCTTGAGCTCAACAAAGTCTAAAAACATTGAGATTGATCCATCTTCGTTTTCCAGCAGCACGCAGGGCTCTCGTCCCTTGGAAGCAGCAAGAACACTGTCAGAGCGCTCGTTCATGTGAACGAGGCGAAAACCTATTCCTCTTTGTTCGAAAAGTTGCTTTTCAAATTCTTTGAAAGCTGCTTTTTTCTTTACGGGCGAGTGGGTGATGTCGCAGAGGCTGCACTCTCTCATTCCAACTAAGTGACCAAGGAAGTAGGAAACCTCGCCAATGAGCCCACCATCGGCTTTATAAACGCCTATCAATTGTCTGCCTTTTTCACTCACAGGGTTGTCAACCGAATTTTGCCTTCACCGCTTCCCTTAGCAACGAAGCCACCTAAACGAACCGGGTGAGAAAGTCTGCGGGAATCATGATTTCCAATCTGCGGTTTGCATGCTCATGCGAATTCCAATCACTCTTTCCATGGCAGCTTTGCTCCTACTTGCCGGCTGTAGCGCCGTCATTACCGTCGAAGAGCCCGAAGTCTCTTCCCCCGACGCGCAGGCTACCCGGCCAGATTCATCTCCAGAAGCCAAAGAAACCGACCAGGACACTTCAGATGCGGAAGGTGACCAGAGTGCCTCATCGGCTGTGGACTGTTCCGCTGACCTCCAGGCGTTGATCCAAGCGTCAATCAATTCTCAAACCGAGGCGTTTGCAGCTGAGGATTTTCAGCTTGCCTATTCATTTGCGTCACCTGAGTTTCAGAAAAATATAGATCTGCAAGCATTCATAAACGTTATTTCATCCAGTTATGGTCCCCTTCTTTCTTCTTCGAAATTGCAGTTTTCGAACTGCTACGTCAGCCAAGATCAAAGCGTTGGTGTTATCGATGTCAGGTTCATAGAAGGTAGCGACGCGCTCTACGCACTGCGGTACTTTTTAGTCTTCACCGAAGAAGGCTGGAGGGTGGAGGGAGCCAGTGACCTGGAATTGGTAGCTAGTGGCTCTTAGGTAGCTACACGAGCTTGCGAGCCAGTAAATGAAAGAACCCCATCGTGGAGGATGGGGTTCTCGTAGGCCCCGTGGGATTCGAACCCACGACCCACGGATTAAAAGTCCGTTGCTCTAACCAACTGAGCTAGAGGCCCCTGCAGCTTAGAAGTGTAACAGCGTATTTGTAATAGGTGCCTTTAGCGCTAAATCTCGATGCTTTAGACAGAAGCCCACGATCCTTCAGCTGACAGTCGTGTCGCTTGCAATTGGGTATGTGCGGACTATGTATTTTCAATTGGGTTGGGCATTCGGGGTTAACTCGGCATACTATTTACCAAAGAGTTTTAACCAACTCGGCGAAAGGCCAACGATGACTGAGCGCCCATGGATGAAGCACTACCCTGCTGATGTCCCCAAGGAAATTACTGATTTTGGATTTTCACACCTCCCAGATTTATTGAAAGCTTCAGCGGATGAATACTCGAAGCAGCTGGCTTTCACGCAGGTTATGCCAAATGGAATGAATGGCTCACTGACCTATAAGCGAGTTCATGAGCAAAGTGACTCATTTGCCAGGTACCTTCGGGATGAGCTCGGATTGAAATCAGGCGATCGAGTGGCTGTCCAAATGCCGAACTGTCTGGCCTATCCAGTGGTCGCCTTTGGAATCCTAAAAGCCGGACTCGTGCTGGTAAACACCAACCCTCTCTATACCGCCTCGGAAATGATTCATCAGTTCCGCGACTCTGGGGCAAAAGCCCTAGTGGTCATTGACATGTTTGCAGACAGGCTTCCTGAAGTTTTGGGCAAGACAAATGTCGAGCATGTTGTCACCGTGAAAGTAGCTGAGTATTTCCCGGGCGTAGTCGCCGGAGTGATTCGCATGGTTCAAAAAGTCTGGAGCCGCACTCTTCCAAAGGTGACGGTAAGTCATACGAAATTCAAGCAAGCTATCAAGCTCGGTTCGAATCACGCTACGGAGGTAGTCGAATATCAGAAGGAGCTATCTTCCGATTCGATCGCGGCGTTGCAATACACCGGAGGCACAACGGGTGTTTCAAAGGGTGCCATGCTGACCCATGGCAACTTGGTTGCGAACACTATTCAGATGATTGCGATGAACGGCACGTACATAACCCCTGGTAAGGAAACGGTTCTAACCGCATTACCGCTGTATCACATCTTTGCCTTCACAGTAAATCTGCTGGGCTTCTATCATTCGGGGGCAAGAAACATCCTGGTCCCCTCACCTCGCCCACCATCAAACCTTAAGCGCGCATTTGAGAACTACAAGATCACTTGGCTGAGCGGCGTAAACACTCTTTTCAACGCCCTTCTGAACGAGCGTTGGTTCCAGGAGTCACCGCCAAAGCACCTAGTGGGCTCTGCTGCAGGAGGCATGTCGCTTCACGACAGCGTTGCGACCAAGTGGAAAGACCTAACGGGAACTCCAATTGTTGAAGGTTTCGGCCTAACTGAAACATCGCCTGTGCTTTCATTCAACCCAATGGGGGGCTTGTCAAAGCTGGGTTCCATCGGAATCCCAGTCCCATCAACCGATATCCGTTGTGTTGATGAAGACGGCAAAGAGGTCCCAGTCGGGCAACCCGGAGAGCTGGTGGCGCGAGGGCCACAGATCATGAAGGGCTACTGGCAAAACGATGAAGAGACAGCAAATTCAATCAGAGATGGTTGGTTCTACACCGGAGACATTGCTGAGATGGACGAGGACGGTTATTTCAAGATCGTTGATCGCAAGAAGGACATGATTCTCGTGAGCGGCTTTAACGTCTATCCAAATGAGATTGAGGAACTAATCGCCTCAATGGACGGAATTTCTGAGGTTGGTGTCATCGGCTACCCGGACGAGAAGAGCGGTGAAAAAGTGCAAGCTTTTGTCGTTTCGTCTGTTCGCGAGCCAAGCAAGGATGAGATTATTGCTTACTGCCGCGAGCACCTTGCGGCTTACAAAATACCGTCAAAGATAACCATGGTCGATGAGCTGCCCAAGAGCCCCATCGGCAAGATTCTAAGAAGAGAACTACGAGATGGCATGACGTCTGAAAGCAAGGGTGCATAACGATGAATAATCTAATGATTCTGGCTAATGAAACCGCCAATGAGGCAACAGTTGTAAACGAATTTGAGCAGACGCTTCTCCGAATACTGGTTGTAATTATCATGTTTGGACTTGGCGCTGGATTGACGCCGAAGGACTTTGGATCGGCGCTCAAGCGCCCCTGGGGCCTAGTTATCGGTTGGTTTACCCAGTTCTTTATCATGCCGCTGACTGTTTACCTGCTCATAGTCTCAGTGCTGATTCCATTCTCGAGTGGAGAGGGAATATTGTTTGTGGCGCTTGGTGCACTCATTATGGGTAGCGTTCCTGCGGGAACGACCTCGAATCTGTTCACTTATTTCTCAAAGGGAAACCTCGCTCTTAGCCTCACAATGACCGTAAATTCGACGCTCTGGGCTTTCATAATGACCCCGGCAGCGCTGTTCATTTACTCGAATCTTTTGGGCCTTGATGAATCCTTAAGCGTCCCCTTTAGCGAATTGGCACTGGTCATTGTCGGCCTGATTATTCCGGTCGGTCTTGGTATGTTGCTTCGCAAATTCAGTGCAAACGTTGGCGCTGTCATTGAACTCATCGGAAGCGTAGTTGGTCTGCTCTTTATACCTTTCCTAATCATCATCTGGGTGCCAAGAAACTGGCAACTGTTGCTCACCACAGAGTGGCCAACATATGTTGTAGCGATTGGAATGGGGCTATTTGGAATAACAGTCGCTTACTACTTCACGAAGTTGATCAAGGTCCACCCAATGAATGCGAGGACTATTGCCCTTGAAACCGGCATCAATAACGGACCTTTAGCGATTGCTGTAATTGTGGCCGTCTACATTGACAACCCGGGCTTAGATCAAATCCTGCTTGTACCGGCGCTGTATTCGCTATTCATAGTATTGATCTCAGCTCTCGTGACACTTGTGTTCCGCAGAGCGAATCTTGCCGCAGAGCAGAAAATCCCAAATCTCTTATAGCTAGAAGGGTCAAACCTCAGCAAGAGGTTTTCTAGCTAAGAATGTCTTTGGTGCTGAATCTTGAGTAGGCCAACGCTCCAAAGACTGCAACGTAGCCCAGCTGCAACAGCGCATTGCTGGCAAATGACCCAAGCTCTATTGGTTGTCTCAGGATGTCTGCAAAATCTAACCAGTAGTGAGTGAATAGCCACTCGTGTAGCCAGGAAAGCTGAGGCAGGTTGTCAAGAATCTGACTTACCCCTGTTAAGACCACGGTTGCGGCCATGGCACCAACCGGAACGGTGGTTAGGGTTGAGATAAAGAGCCCGATAGCCAAAATACCAGTCATGGAAACCGTGGTGTAAAAAGCCACGACGGCCATTCGCCAAACTGACTCAGCAAGTGAAATTTGATCACCAGATAGCAGTGTCACAGGTCCTATCGGGAACAGAATTGACCCGATGATAATGCCGGCGATCATGAGCGTAAAGGTTGCAGCCAGGGCAAACACGACTGTTCCGATGTACTTTACGACCAGTAGTCGAAGTCTTCCGACAGGGGCGATAAGCAAGTATCGAAGGGTTCCAAGGCTTGCCTCACCGGCAATTGTGTCCCCGGCCACCACTGCAATAGTGAGCGGCAAGAAAAGTGGTAGCGCCAGGAGCGTGGCTGTAAAGCCAGTGAAAAGTCCGTTTTGAGTTACCTGGCTGAGAAACGGGGGGCCCTCGCCCGGGGCTAACTCCTCGGCAGTTAGTGCAACAGCCAAAGCCAACAGAATCGGTATTAGTGCAATGGCCGCAAGCATGGCCCAGGTTCGGCGCCTGGTAAACATCACCCTTAGCTCTGAGAGCATCAGTGACATGCTGAGAGATTTAGCGAACAACCTCAAACCCCTCTCCGGTTAGGTTCACGAAGTATTCTTCAAGGCTTGGTTGTTCTAAGCGAATCTCAGAAATCATAAACTTCTTTTTCACGAGAAGCTGATTCAGGGTTGCCACATCAAACTCTGTTGGTACCGGCACGACTACGTGGTCCGATTTGAGAGATATCTTTGATAACCCCTGTCCCTTCAGAACGTCAACCAGTTCGTCTATACGGTCTGACTTGAGTACAAGCCTGGTTTGCGATTCGTTTCTAAGTTCTTGAATGTTTCCTTGGGCCACAATCTTGCCGGCTGTCATAACGGCCAGGTGGCTGCAGAGCTGCTCAATTTCGCTCAGCAGATGGCTAGAGACAAAGATTGTGATTCCCTCCGCAGCAAGCGAGCGAATCAGGTTCCTGACCTCTCTAGTTCCTTGCGGGTCCAGACCGTTTGTGGGCTCGTCGAGAATTAGTATCTCTCTTGGCTTTAGCAGGGCGTTGGCAAGGCCAAGCCTCTGCTTCATGCCCAGGGAATAGGCATGGACCTTCTTCTTCGATGCGTTACTTAGGCCAACCCTTTCAAGGGCTGCATCGACCCGCTGCTTGCGCGTTTTTGCTTCAGAAAACCTGTCGGCTGAGTCAATACGAATCAGGTTGTTGCGCCCAGACATGTATGGGTAGAAAGCAGGTCCTTCAACAAGGGCACCTATTTTTGGCAGCGCCTGCTCGAGTTGTTTTGGAATTGGATGGCCGAGAAGTTCAATCTCACCCTCAGATGCATCGGCAAGGCCGAGGAGCATCCTGATGGTCGTGGTCTTTCCAGAGCCGTTTGGGCCAAGGAACCCAAAGACAGATCCGCGAGGAACCGAGAGGCTAATCCCGGACACTGCCTTTTGGGAACCAAACTGCTTAGTAAGTGAACTGGTACTTATGGCCAGCTCTTGGCCTTGAATCATCGTGGAGGCTATTTTGCGACGCTTAGCAGGTGCTCAATTGTCACAGCACCCATGTAGACCTCACCGGAATCGGTGATGAGAACATTCACCAGAGCCGTTGAAAGCACTCTTCCGCCTGCAACTTCGGTGAACATGTCACCAAAGAGCTCATTGGCCATGAGGTCGGTAGGAATGTCCGATGGGAGTGCAGCTAGTCGCACAACGCTTAGCCAGTCTGAACCAAGAATTTCTGGTTGGTTCATTTCTGGGTAGTCGCTCGGGTCCTTCTCGAGAGACTCGTAGTCTCCCTCATAGTCTCCAAGCAGGGCTTCAAGCTCACTCGGGTCAAAAGTTGTCACTTCTGTTCCAGCCGGTGGGGTGAAGTCGAATAGCGACTGGTCCACCTCTCCAAAACTGATGGATTCAAAACCTACTGACATTGCAGCATCAACCTGGTTGGTTGAGAAAACTTCAACCTTTAGTGGCATTCCAGTTTCTGAGTCAATAGACAGCTTTGCCTGTTCGATCAGTGATTCTTCAACGTTTGGTGTGAGGATAAGTTCGTAGGCAGTCCTGCCGGCAACGCTGTGGTCTGTTCCAACTGAAAGATTGCTGGTGTCGCCAATCATCGAGACTAGGTAGTCGGCGATTGCTTCAGGTGAGTTTATGTCTAGCGCAATAGAGGCTGCGTAGTCAGCAATTGCCTTTTCGGCTTCTTCCTGCTTTGCTGGATCGGCTTCCATCTCAATGGTGCCATTCACAGCAGTTGCCATCTGGGAGTCGTAGATCCAGAACTCATCGCCATTCACAATTAGGTCCCGCTGCGCCATTGGGTCAAGAATCTGAGCCCGAAGCTTGTCCACTCCTGATGTGTAGATTCTGACCTTGTGGGTACCAGAGATTAGCTCTAGTGCCTGAGTCAAGGTGTTTGATTCAATGACGGCCGGGACGAAGTCTGCAAACTCCTCCGGCATCTTCTCTTCCATTTCAGCAACCATGTCTTCTGAGACCATGGAGCTGAACTCCAAAGCCGGTAGCCCCATGTCGCTAACCTTGACAATGGTTCCTGAGAAAGATTGAACTTCGCCCTGCTGCATCAGCACCATGACCTCATTGGCACTCAGGTCAGGAAGGTCAACCGCATTTGCTTGCAATGGCAACGCAACAGCTCCCACAGCGATGACCGCTGGAACTGCAATCGATGGGATCCATTTCTTAGAAATACGCATTTGCTGATCTCCTGATCTTCGAGTGCTTAGAAACCTATGGCTTACAACTGAAAGCCAGCTGAAAGTGTTCCTTGGTTTATTTTATGAACAACAGTCTAATAAACAATCAGTGGTGGCTATTTATTCCAGTTCTCATCAATCACACTTGGGTTTTCAGGATCTCTGTCCTGAGAGCCCCATGGCTGCCCATACTCAGTGGACATCAAGTCTAGAAACAGTTTGGCATCGAACTCTTCTGGCCCTCTCACGCCTGAATGGGCCCACTGTCCGCTTGCCAATAGCTCTAACGCAACAACGGGCACCAACGCGGTCTGCCAAACAACTGCCTGAGCGTCATAGTTCTCTGCTGTCCAGCTGGTGTCGGCAACATGGTAAAGGTAAGTGGCCCTTGGCTTACCATCGAGGCCCGTACCTGTTACAAGTGTTCCTGCACAGGTTTGGCCGGTCATCGAATCGACCAGAGATGCTGGGTCTGGCAAAACTGCTGCCACCAAGTCTCTAGGTGCGATTTTTGCTAGTCCATTAGCCGAACGAACCGAAACAGGTTCAGTCTTGTCGAGTCCAAGGGCATGGAGGGTCTTCAGTACCCCAATGAATTCAGTTCCGAGGCCGTACTTGAAGGCGACCTTTTTGGCATTCATGGTGCGGGGGAGCATGTTTACTTCTTCGTGTTCGACGTTTACACATTCAATTGGTCCGATGCCGCCCGGGAATTCAAAGATCGCCGGTTCGCTGAACGGTTCAGTTGTGAACCAACCACGGTCCTTTTCCCACATGAGTGGTGGGTTCAGGCATTCCTCAATTACTGTCCAGATAGAAAAAGAAGGAGCGAAAATTTCTTCGCCATCCTCGTTTACAACAACTAAGTTGCCGCCGTCCAGCACGGTGATTTCATCAACCTCGCTGAAAAGGTGGTCGGCTGCGTAGCGGGCGAAGATATTCGAAATTCCAGGCTCAGCACCTGTTCCAATCAAAGCAAGCAGACCCGCTTTTTCAAACTCAGCGTGCTTGTCATACTGCCAGTCGCCAAGTTTTTCAGCCGGAGTGTTGAATGGGTCTGTCTTGTGGACGTGACTCAAGCTCATCGCCATGTCTAAGTAATTGACTCTGGCCTTTAGCGCCCCGTCAAAAATACTCTGTACAAACTTCGGCTCCACGGCATTCATGATGTGAGTGGCTTGAACCTTGGTTGCAAGTGCTGCAACGATGCTTGCGTCACTGGCATCAACCTGAGCAGCCTCAAACTTCGAAGCCGCCTCCGGGTGATGATTCTGGACCCACTCAATGGACCTCTCCGCACGCGCGATGTCGTAGTCAGAGACGATTATTTTTTCAAAGAAATTACGGTTAGCAGCAATTTTGACGATTGCATCGCCAACACCGCCTGCTCCAATTAGCAAGATGCGCATTTATTTTTCACAACCAAACATGACCGATTCAAAAGTATTGGGCCCAGTCCTTGCCCTCATTCACTGGTAGGCGCAAACCTATGTGGTGTCACTAGTAGTAACTGCGCCTTCACCTAAAGTGAACTACCCTCCTATTATGGTGTGCTTGGCTTAGAAGCGCTATTACCTAAGCTGCCGTATCGGCACAACAAGCGGTGTCTTTCCCACCGGATCCTCAATAACCCTGGCAAGAATATTAAACGCATCTGCCAAGTTATTAGGTGTAATGACGTCACAGGGCTCACCCGTGGCCACGATGGAGCCGTTTTTTAGAACGATGATCTGATCTGCGAACCTCGCAGCTAGGTTGAGGTCATGAATTACGGCAACAATGGTCATACCCCGTTCACGCCTCAGGGACGACAGCAGGTTCATAACTTGCAACTGGTGAGAGTAGTCAAGCGAGCTGGTGGGCTCATCAAGAAGCAGCACAGCGGGGTTCTTAACTAGCGCTGCTGCAATCACAGCACACTGTCTATAGCCAGATGATAATTCGCCAACTTTTTTATTTTTCACGTTTGTCAAAGATGTGCGCTCCAGCAGGAGTTCGATTTCTTCTCTGAGTTTCGGCGACACTCTTGATATTTGGTGTGCTGCCATCGCAGACCTAGCCACCAAATCAAAGACAGATTCAAGATTCTTTGCCGCAGGAATAGCCCCAAGAAAGCCGATGCCCCTATTTATTTCTGTTTTGGTGAGGCTGGTAATCGAAACACCGTCTAGCAATACAGCGCCGCTGGCCGCAGGTATTTTTCTTGCTAGGGCTTTCAGTAATGATGTCTTGCCGGCGCCATTTGCGCCAATGATTGCGGTAACTGAACCTTTTGCAAGCTCAAGATTCAGATTCTCAATCACATTGTCCGCTGCGTAGCCGGCACTGAGCGCTTGCGCTGCTAGCTTCGATTCCGGCTGGTACATGTAAATAGCTTAGTTTTTATGGAACCATTCGGTAGCACCCAAGGCTTTGAGCCATTGCAAATAACTTGCCTTCCGGTCCTGCTTTGGAGCGAAACGCGCCTCAGTTGGGTTTAATTCGGTGAGCTCCTCAAGGCTGCTCCAAATTCCAGCACCCAGTCCCGCTAGCAATGCAGCACCGAGTCCGGTGGACTCTAAGTTTGTGGCACGAAGTACTTCTTTTCCAATTAGGTCTGACTGAATTTGCAGAAGTAAGTTATTCGCGGCCGCTCCGCCATCAACATTCAAGTTTGGTATTGCTGAATCCATATCAAGCTCCATGGCATCTAGCACCGCCTTGACCTGAAAAGCAATCGCCTCGAGAGTGGCATAGGCGATGTTGGCATTCGTGGTTCCTCGGGTAACGCCGAAGAGTGACCCTCGAATGTCCGGTTGCCAGAACGGCGCTCCTAGCCCGGTGAGCGCAGGCAAAAAGACCACGTCATCTGAACCGGATACCTGCTCTGCAAGGGCCTCAACCTCGGAAGCCTTCTCGATAATTCCGAGTCCATCACGTAACCACTGAACTGCTGCCCCTGCAACAAACACTGACCCTTCGAGTGCATAGGTTGCCTTGCCGTCTGGCGCTTGCCAGGCAACCGTCGTCAATAGTCCGTGGGTGCTTTCAACGGCTTTGTCTGAAGTGTTGGCCAGGATGAAAGCCCCAGTCCCATAGGTCGCTTTGGACTCACCTTTTTGAAAAGCGAGCTGCCCAAAAAGAGCCGCTTGCTGATCTCCCGCGTTTCCGCTTATTGGAATCTCAAGCCCTAAGAAATGTGTCGGGCTTGTTGTTGCCAAGTGCCCCCAGCTCGCGGTGATTTCCGGCAGTGCAGCCTTTGGTATACCAAATACCTCTAGAAGCTCATCATCCCAATTGCAAGTGCTCAGAGCCATTAGTTGAGTTCTTGACGCATTGCTGGCATCGGTTAGATGCGAGGCGCCACCGGTCAGCCTCGCAATTAGGTAGCTATCTATCGTTCCAAGCGCATACTTGCCGGCCTCGACTCCCGCCCAAATATCCGGCAAGTTCCGTTGCCACCACAAGAACTTGCTCGCCGTGAAATAGGGGTCAATGTTGAGACCAGTTCTCAAGCGGATCCAGTCATCGGTGTTTTTCTCGTCGAGTTCATCTTTGAAAACGGAGGTCCTGCGGTCTTGCCAGACGATGGCCCTTGTCGGTGAACTCAGGTCTTCTCTGTCCCAAATCACAGCGGTCTCACGCTGGTTGGTAACTCCAACGCAACGTATTTTTTCCTCAGTTTTAGCCAGCGCTAGTCCGGTCGCCTCTAGGCAAGCTGCCCAGATTTCTTCTGGGTCGTGTTCGACCCATCCAGGCTGAGGGAAGTGCTGTGTGAACTCTTTGTAGCCCCTGGAGGTGATGCGGCCCTCATCACTTACAACCAGTGCTGTAACACCGGTTGTGCCAGCATCAAGTGCCAAAATTGACATCAATTTCCTCCTTGAAACCGAATCAGCTTCCATCTAAGACTTAGTGCTTCTATGCTTGCAGTGTGGCCAAACAAAATCAAACTAATTCGAACAAAAACGCTCAATACGACGTGGCGATCATTGGTGCTGGAATCAACGGAGCAGTTGCCGCTGCCGCTGCCAGCGCCGCGGGACTGAGTGTTTTGCTTATCGATAAGGGTGATATCGCAAACTTTACCTCCCAGCAGTCAAGCAACCTAGTCTGGGGCGGCATCAAGTATTTGCAGGGCTACGAATTCGGATTGGTATTTAAGTTGTGCCTCGCCAGGAACCGGCTAATGCGTCATTACCCGAACCAGATCAGGCAGATCGGGTTTCTAGCCTCGCTTGGTCCAACTGCGCCATTTGGCAGAGTTCTTGGAACTTTTGGAACACTGTTTTACTGGGGTATTGGTCTTTTTGGAACAAGGGCTCCGTCGAGTTACTCGGCAAAGACTGCAAAGCAGATTGAACCGAACTTGAAATCTGGCAGGACTGCTATCAAGTATTACGACGCGGAGCTTCCAGATAACGACTCACGATTCGTTTTTGATTTTGTTCGCCATGCCATTTCTGACGGAGCAGAGCTAAAGACCTACACTGAGCTGAAAAGCGCCACCCATTCCAACGCAGGATGGCAGTTGAAGCTTTCAGGCGCAAACTCTGAGACAGTGACTGCGAAAAGCGTAATCAACGCAACCGGTCCGTTCGCGAAAAATGTTTCGGATTTATTGGGCTCTCCAACTAGCGCAGACTTGGTGCTCTCAAAAGGCATTCATCTGGTGCTTAATCGCAAGCTAACCGATGAATATCAAGTGCTTGCGTTCTGGGACGAGCAAGAGCGACTGTTTTACGTGTTACCAATGGGGGATCGTTCGATGGTTGGGACCACCGACACTCGAGTGAAGGACCCCCACACAAAGGTCACCAAGGAAGATACCGAGTTCGTCATTAAACAGGTAAACGCGCAGATGGAGCTAGCAGACCCTATTACGAGCGCCGATGTGGTTTCGGAGCGATCCGGGGTCAGACCTCTGGTAATCGATGCCGGCCAATCTGGCGACGTAGTTGATTGGCATCAGTTGAGTCGCAAGCATGCAATCGAGGCCAATAAAGATCTATCAGTTGTCACAATCCTTGGTGGAAAGCTGACCGATTGTCTCAACGTCGGTCAAGAAGTGGTGCACGAACTCTCTCAGCTGGGACATAAAACAACCAAGCCTAAAAATTGGTTTGGCGAAGGTGATCAAATCCGAAAGCAAGAGTTTTTCGAGCTCGTAGCTTCTAGGGCATCCGCGGAATCCGCAGGCCTAATAGCCGATGGGATTTGGCGTCGTCACGGGGCAGTTGGTTTTGAAGTTATTGGTGAGGGAAACCTGGAGGACATCTTTGATGGACTCGGAGTCACCTCGCAAGAGATTCGCCACATTGCAAAACATGAACATGTCACCAGTAGGGAGGACCTGCTTAGAAGAAGGCTGCCGGTCGACATGTGCCGTTCCAAAAAAGAACTTGCTGCAAACAGGACCCTGCAGAAACTATTCGTGGAGCTTGGCCTCTAGCGGGATTTCCGGTTCCGACTGGGTTGGCCACTCGACGATGAGCATTGCGGTCAGCATGATGCCGCCACCGACAACCATTGCAACAGTCAATGGTTCTTGGCCAAGTCCTACGGCCAGTGCTGCACTGAAGATAACCTCGCTGGTGATCAGAAGAGCAACTCTCGCAGGATCAATCAACGTCTGTGCCCAGGTCTGAACCCAAAAGGCGATTACCGTCGACAGCAGGGCGGTGAATAGCACCGCGAACCAAACTTCAAAGTTTGGCGGGGGCTGGTAGCCATCTGCGAGGGCAAACGCCCAGCAAGTGACTGCCGCGAAAGAAATCTGGATCATCGCCATCCGGTATGAGCTTCTGCCCTTGCCATAGGCACCCAAGAGCAGAATGTGGATGGCAAAAAACACCGCGCAAAGGACCAGCCAGAGCTGTCCTATTTGAAACTCAACGTCACTGGCGGCGCCCGAGAAAATTGCGAGCCCGGCCGCAGCCAGTAAGACTCCGATAATAACTCTGGTCGCAAACTTTTTACGAGTGAAGAGCCAGGCAATAAGTGGCGTAAAAACGACATAGAGCCCAGTCAAGAATCCGCTGGTTGCAGCGGTTGTGAGGCTGAGTCCGAGCGTTTGGGTAATAAATCCAAGACCAAGAACTACTCCAATGATGGAGCCAAATTTTAGATCTCCGGGCTTTAGCGACAGCGCCACTCTCGGTCGAAGAAGAATCATTGCTATTGCGGCTATGGAAAATCTGGTTGCCAAAAAGTCCATGTATGGCTGCTGTTCGATGGCATCTTTCATTAGTACAAAAGCTGCTCCCCAAACAAAGCCAACGCCCAATAAGGCGATTACTGCTAGACGGGTTTTAGGCACCGAGAAAGCCTAGCTGTTAGAAACCTTTCTGGCTTTGCCGCCGCTAAGTTTCTTTGCCATCGAAGGAAACACGATGCCGTGCATGAACGAGACCATCCACCAGTAGAGGTGTCCTGCCAGCCCATGCGGGTGGTAGTAGGCCTTTTGAATAAGCAGGGATCTTCCGTCTTCCAGCTTGGAGACCTGGAATTCAAGCCAGGCAAGCCCAGGCATTTTCATCTCAGCGCGAAGGCGCAAGAGCTTTGGTCTGGCAATTTCTTCTACTCGCCAAAAATCCAACGCCTCACCCTCCATGAGAGTTTTTGGGTCGCGCCTTCCTCTGCGCAGCCCGACACCACCAACCACTAAATCCATAAGGCCGCGAAGCTCCCACGCCCAGGTTGCAGTTGAATAGCCATTACTTCCGCCAATTGCTTCAACTCGTTCCCAGATCTTTTCCACGGAGTCATCAGAGACAAATTCGCGGTGGTCCACATACATTGACCCTCCCGCCCAGCTAGGGTCTGTCGGTAAAGGTTCTGAAGGAGTCCCGGGAACAGAAGCATTGCTCCACCTGGTTTCGACCTCGAGTGATTTCACGCGACTCAGCGCGAGCCCCACAGCGGTCCGGAAGTCGGTCATGCCGTCTTTGGACTCGGGGATCAAATCTCTAATAGCGTTGTCCCTTGCCACCACATCGTGCTTCAAAGATGCAACTAGGCGTTTGGCAAGGGTCACGGGAACAGGTGTGACCAGACCAATCCAGCCCGAGGCAAGTCTTGGTGTCAGAACGGGCAGTGGAATGATGATTCGCCTTCTGAGGCCTGCAACCTCGGCATAGACCTGCATCATTTCGAGGTAGCTGAAAACCTCAGGCCCCCCGATGTCAAAATCCTTGTTTATCTTTTTGTCCAAGGTTGCGGAGCCGATCAGATAACGCAGTACGTCCCTGATGGCAATCGGCTGAATTTTATTCAGCAGCCACTTTGGTGTGACCATAAATGGCAGTCGCTCGGTCAAATGTCGAAGCATCTCAAAAGAGGCCGAGCCAGATCCGATAACAACCCCTGCTCGCAGTTCAATAGTTGGAACGCCTGATTCCCTGAGGATCTGACCTGTTTCTGCCCTGGCAGACATGTGAGGAGAGAGTTGATTATCGTTTGAAATCATGCCGCCGAGATACACAATGCGTGAAACTTTGTTTTCCTTCGCGACTTTGCCAAAGACTTCAGCCAGTTCTCGTTCTTTGGCTTCGAAGTCTTTGGAAACCATAAGCGCATGCAACAGGTAGTAGGCAAGGTCGACTTTGTTCAGCGCCTTGGCAATGACTGCAGGATCGGTGGCATCACCTTCAACAACTTCTACATTTGCCTGCCACGGATAGTCACTGATTCTTTTTGCATCTCGAACTAGCACTCGAACGCGGTAGTTGTGGCTGAGAAGCTCTCTTATCAATCGACCACCGATATAACCGGTGGCACCGGTCACTAAAACCATGGCCGGTTTCCCCGCCTTGTTGGTAAAAGTTTCTAGATCGGATGTGACTGTTTTTATCATGTGCTTTACAGCCTAGTTTTCATGCATTTTATTTCTAGCCAAAGCGACCAGATACGTAATCCTCAGTTTGTTGCTCGGCGGGGTTTGAAAAGATTTTTTCAGTCCTGTCATATTCAATTAGCTTTCCGGGCATGCCGGTTCCTGCAATGTTGAAAAACGCGGTCATGTCAGAGATTCTCGATGCCTGCTGCATGTTGTGAGTAACAATGACAACCGTGAACTTTTCCTTGAGCTCGACTGCCAAGTCTTCGATGGCCGCGGTTGAAATTGGATCCAGGGCACTTGTTGGCTCATCCATCAAAATCACATCTGGCTCCACTGCTATTGCTCTGGCAATGCAGAGCCTCTGCTGCTGCCCACCTGAAAGGCCAGATCCTGGCTTATCTAGTCGATCCTTGACTTCATTCCAAAGGTTCGCTCCGACCAGTGCCTTTTCGGTGAGCTCTTCCGCTTCAGTCTTTGACATTCTGGAGTTGTTCAGCTTGTAGCCAGACAGAACATTGTCTTTGATAGACATGGTTGGGAATGGGTTTGGTCGCTGAAAGACCATACCTACCTGTCTTCGCACTCTTACCGGGTCAACATCCGGCCCATAAACATCTTCGCCATCCATCAGCAACTGACCTTCTACCCTCGCACCGGGGATTACCTCGTGCATGCGGTTCAGGGTGCGAATCAAAGTTGACTTGCCGCAACCCGAAGGGCCGATGAACGCTGTAATGGCCTTTGGCTCAATCACCATGTTCACGTCTTCAACAGCCAAGAAGCTGCTGTAGTAAACGTTTAGCTTCTGGAGTTCGATTCTTTTTGACATGGGTTATCCCTTCGGAGAAAAGTACTTACTGATTAGGCGGGCAACAAGATTCAGCACCATCACGATAAGCATCAGGGTGAGCGCACCGGCCCACGCCCTGTCAACGTAAGACTGCATGTCAACTCCCTGGTTTGCGTATGAGGTGTAAACAAAAACCGGAAGGGTCATCATGCGCTCATCGAATGGGTTGTAGTTCATCGATGCCGTGAACCCGGCAATAATCAACAGCGGAGCAGTTTCACCAATTACTCGAGCAATTGAGATCATGACTCCGGTTGCGATTCCGGCAAGAGCTGTTGGCAAAACCACTTTGATAACCGTCAGCCACTTGGGTACTCCTAGCGCATAGGCGGCCTCGCGAAGCTCATTCGGCACGATTTTTAGCATCTCCTCTGTGGCGCGAATGACCACCGGAATCATCAAGACGCTCAGGGCTATTGCTCCACCCAAGCCCATGCGCACTCCAGGACCAAAGAAAATAACAAATAGCGCATAGGCAAAAAGGCCGGCGACAATGGAGGGAACCCCGGTCATGACATCAACGAAGAAAGTTACGAGTCTGGCGATTGTTCCGCGGCCGTACTCCACAAGATAAATCGCCGCCATAATACCTATCGGAACCGAGATAAGAGTTGCGATCCCTGTGATCTCAAGGGTTCCGATAATCGCATGAAGTGCGCCACCACCCTCGCCGACGATGTTTCGCATCGAAAAAGTAAAGAACTCGGCATCGAACCTGGCAGCGCCATTTTGAACAACCGTGTACGCAAGCGAGAGCAACGGAATCAGGGCCAGAGAGAATGCAGCGGTGACCAAAATCGTCACTAACCGATCGGTTGCTTTACGACGCCCTTCAACAAAGCGTGATAGCGCGTAAAGGGCAACTGCATATCCAACGAGCCCGAACACTGCCACTGGAATCAGGTTCAATTCATTTTGCTCCGTCGATGACGCAAGCATTACCTGGAGGGTAAAGGAACCCATGAAAAAAGCCAGAAGCATCGCTGGAGACACCCACTTGGGTAGGTCAGCGGTTCCTTGAAAAGATGAGGTTACTTGCGAGGTCATTAGTTGGCCCCCGAAAACTCAGCTCGACGACTGATGATCCACCTGGCAATCATGTTCACAACCATCGTTATGGCAAATAGCACCAGTCCGGTTGCAATTAGTAGGTTCGAGTAGTTACCGCCAGCTTCGGGAAACTGAAGCGCGATGTTTGCCGCAATTGTGTTGGAATTCGAGGATGTCAACACTGCAAAGTTGATTACTGCAGTCGGTGACAAAACCATCGCGACCGCCATGGTTTCACCCAGTGACCGGCCTAGCCCAAGCATTGCCGCTGAGATGATGCCAGTTCTTCCAAATGGCAAGACCGCCATCTTGATCATTTCCCAGCGAGTGGCGCCGAGTGCAAGGGCCGCCTCCTCGTGGAGCCTAGGTGTTTGGAGAAAGACTTCACGTATAAGAGCAGCCATTATCGGCAACACCATAATCGCCAGGACAATGCCAACGGTTAGCATTGTGCGGCCAGTGGCAGAAACCTGACCCGCGAAGAATGGAATCCAACCGAGATTTTCGTTGAGCCACATGAAAGTTGGGTTCAAAAAAGGAGCCAGAACCAAAATTCCCCAGAGCCCGTAGACAACCGAGGGAATAGCAGCCAGCAGGTCCACTGCATAGCCAAGCAGCTGTGCGAATCTCCGGTTGGCGAAGTGCGAAATGTACAGGGCGATTCCGATTGCAAGAGGGGTTGCAATGATTAGCGCAATTATCGACGCGTACACAGTCCCGAAGACAAACGGGAAAACATAGTTCCAGAAGCCATCTTCTGCGGCAGCGATTTCAGGGCCAGTAAAGGCCGGTATTGACTGAACAAAGAGGAACGCTGCAACTGTTGCCAGCGTTGCCAAAATGCTCACACCGGCAAAAAAGGCCAGGTTTGCAAAGATGACATCACCGAGGCGTCTGATCGCCTTTGGCTTGGTAGCTGTCATCGGATTGCCCATTCGTTTGTCTAGGTAACAACGTAGTAAATAAAACCCGGCCTAGGGGACCTAGGCCGGGTTCTATTCACCAAATGTTCAGTTACTGGATCGCGTCAATGATGGCCTGTGCTTTTGCACGAAGGGCAGCAGAGATCGGTGCATTTCCAGCTGAAGTGGCAGCAGCCTGCTGTCCCTCTTCAGAAACTAGGAACGATGCCCATGCACGAACCAGTACAGCCTGCTCGTCGTCAAGGTAGTCGTTGCAACCCATTAGGTAGCTAACTAGCACAATCGGGTAAGCACCTGAAGCGGTTGTGTTGCGGTCGATTTTGGTTGCTAGGTCGAAAGACTCGCGTCCTTCAATCAGCGGGGAGGCGTCAACAACTGCTGCAGCAGCTTCTGCTGAGTAAGCAACGTAGTCAGATCCGACCTTCACGGCCACGGTACCTAGGTCACCGGCGCGAGATGCGTCCGCATAACCGATTGTTCCGTTACCGCCTGTAACAGCTGAAACAACACCGCTGGTACCCTGTCCTCCTTCGCCGCCATACTCGGCAGGCCAAGCTTCAATAGCTCCGACAGTCCAGACATCTGGTGCCACGGCAGCTAGATAGTCAGTGAAGTTCTTTGAGGTACCGGACTCGTCCGAGCGGTGAACCGCTGTGATGGAAAGCTCAGGAAGAGTTACGCCTGGGTTTGCAGCTGCGATTGCCGCGTCATTCCACATTGTGATTTCGCCAGCGAAGATGCCGGCAACTGTCGCGCCGTCCATGTTTAGGCTGGAGATTCCATCGAGGTTGAAAATAACCGCAATTGGTGAGATCCAAATTGGGAACTCCCAAGGAAGTGTTTCAGCAACGCAGCTTGGGAACACACCGGCTAGTTCCTCATCCTTGAAATAAGAGTCTGACCCTGTGAAAGAAGTGGCGCCCTCAAAAAATTGTGCACGACCAGTTCCAGACCCGGTTGGGTCGTAGTTGACCGTGACTCCAGGGTTGGCGATCTGGAAAGCGGCAATCCATGCCTCTTGTCCTGCAGCCATGGACGATGCTCCGGAACCATTTAGCGTTCCAGAGAGTGTTTCGACAACTGCAGTCTCGGAAGTTGCTCCACCAGAAGTTGGCTCTGCGGTTTGTTCGTTGGCCGCACAACCAGCTAGCACCAAGGTGCCAACAGCCGCTACAGCACCGAGCTTGAGGATGTTTTTCATGAATTACCCTTCCTTATTTTTGTTAGGTGAGGCCTAAGTTAGGAAGAGCAAGGAAACTTGGCTTGTTATCCAAGTAAACAAATGATGAATTAGGAGCTAAGTTTTGCCTCTAGGTTGACCCGCTCATAGTCGATAACCCGCGGCTTTGTTCCAAGCGTGATTCTCAACACAAAAAACTCTCCAGGTGCTAACACTGTTTCACTCTTTAGCGATTCCCCAATAGTTTTTGTCGCATACTTTCCGAAAGTCTCGATGATTGTCGGAAGTGCGGGGCGGTGGGAGCAAATAAGAGCATTCTTCGTTTGCTCGAATGTGTCCTCGATTACGTTTTTGGTTTTCCTGGGACCTTTTAGGTTCGCCAGCTCAGTGAGCTGTGAGCGCTCGATCAAGGTTCTGTTTCTAGCTTTTGAAAGTGGCAACACAGTTTGCTGACATCTGGTCCATGGGCTTGTGACAAGCCGCTTTGGGCCATATGCATCAAGCAGGGTAACCAAGCGCTTTGCTTGCTTTTTCCCTTCTGGCAGTAGTGGTCGCTTCGCCTCTTCGCCAGACCACTCAGCTCTGGGGGTGGCTGTGGTGTGACGCAGAATCACTAGACCCCTGGTTTCCAACTCTCCGGCAGCATGGAAGCTATTGACCTGCTCCAGAAGCTGGCGATCGTGATCGTAGGTTAGTTTTGGGCGGGCATCTTCGACCGAGAGCCACTCAACAGCGGCGATCTCTTTGTTCGGAGTGAATTTGGACTTGGCAATCGCTTTGTCTTTGACTCTGGAAGCCCAGTAGTGCACCTCTTTTATTTCGCCAGAGGGAAG
>JAQWUU010000013.1 GCA_029241985.1 Aquiluna sp.
GGGTCTTTTTTTTGAATCTAGGTTCTATCTAGGCTTTCCAAACCGTCTTTAGGTTGCAGAACTCCTTGATGCCAGCATCTGATAGCTCGCGCCCAAAGCCCGAGTCCTTGATGCCACCAAAGGCAAGCTCCGGATAAGAAATTGTCATGCCATTTACAAACACAGCACCTGCCTGCAGGTGCTCAACGAAGTAGTCCTGCTCGGCTTCGTCTTCACTCCAAATTGCAGAGGACAGACCAAAGGTTGTTTGGTTGGCGATCTTGATCGCCTCTTCTCTGTTCTGGACCTTATAAATAGTCGCAACCGGGCCAAAGGCCTCTTCCATTACTAGCTTCATGTCATCGGTTAGCTGGTCAATCACTGTCGCTGGGTAGAAAAAGCCCGGTCCTTCTGGGGTTTCGCCACCGCAGAGAACACGAGCTCCCTTGGCCTTGGCATCTTCTACAAGCTCAACGATGTCGCGCTTACCATTGGCTGTTGCCAGCGGTCCAAGTTGGACACTCTCGTCCATCGGGTCACCCATTTTGAGCGCGCTCATCTTTGAAACAAAGCTTTCAACAAATTGGTCGTAGACATCGGCGAACACCAAGAAGCGCTTACCAGCGATGCAGGATTGGCCGTTGTTGTTGATCCTTGCTGTCACAGCAACAGTGGCGGCCTGCTCGATGTCGGCATTGGAGGTGACTATGAATGCATCTGAGCCACCAAGCTCCATCACCGATGGCTTGATTTGGCTTCCAGCTTGAGCTGCAACAGCACGTCCTGCTGGCTCGGATCCGGTGAGCGTTACAGCCCTTACTCGCCAGTCATCAATAACCGGCGCTACCTGTGAGGCGGAAATCATCAGGGTGGAGAATGACCCTTCAGGGAAACCGGCGCGGGTAAAGATGTCATCCAGATAAAGCGCAGACTGAGGAACATTTGAAGCATGCTTCAAAACACCTGAGTTACCTGCCATTAGTGCAGGAGCTGCAAATCTAATTACTTGCCACAGTGGGTAGTTCCAAGGCATTACTGCCAGCACCACACCCAGCGGCTGCCAGATGGCCATGGCTTTGCTCGCACCGACCTGGGATGGGTCAGCCAACACCTGAGGCGCTAGGAACTCCTCAGATTTCTCGGCATAAAAACGCATGTTCTTTGCGCACTTAAGAACTTCACCGCGGGACTGGGCAATTGGCTTACCCATTTCTTTTGTGAGCATGACAGCGGTGGTCTCAACCTCGGCTTCAATCAGATCTGCAGCGGCAAGCATCAGCTTTGCTCGCTCGGCATAGCTCATAGACCTAAGTGTCTCGTGAGCGGCCTGCGCCTTGGCGATGCGCGCCTCTACTTCTTCAGCGGAGTGAAGCTCAGCCTCAAACTCAGTCTCGCCGGTTGCAGGGTTTATTGATGCCATTGCCATTTTGAGCCTCATTCTTTTGCTTTTACGGAAAATCGCAGGTAAAGCTTTGCCTGAGAATAATTTACTCGGTTCTAGGACCCAGATAAACCAAGGCGATTGGATACATTTTATTCAATATTTGCTCAAATATCCCGTATTCTCGAGAAATAGCTGGCTAAATGTATGCAATCTGGCCATTATCCAAAAACCAGCCAAACTGAAATGCTCCAAGAAAAGACTCCGCAAAAGGCTAAGCTCTTGCATGAACGGCCAGGAGGTGACCATGGAAGAAAAAGACCGCAGCTCGAGCGAGACGATTGCAAAGGCCCTGCGCTTGCAGATACTCGATGGTTCGATGGCTCCCGGTTCAAGGATCCTCCAAGAGCAACTGGCAGATCAGTTTGGCGCCAGCCGTTTACCGGTAAGAGACGCACTTCGAAAACTAGAGGCAGATGGCCTAGTAACCATCGTCGCCAACACTGGGGCCTGGGTCTCAAAACTGAATAAACAAGAGTGTGAAGAGGCTTATCAAATTCGGGAGCGCCTCGAGCCATTGTTGCTTCGAATGAGTGCAGAAAAGATTGACCAGGAGATTCTGGTGCAGCTCGGAGACCTCGCGGATCAAATGGAAGCCAACGATGATGTTGAGGTTTTCCTGAGGCTTGACCGCGAATTTCACCTTCTTGCCTACTCCATGGCGCCCGAGGGCATGATTCGCGATCTAGTTGAAAGGCTTTGGAATACGACCCAGCATTACAGACGAGCCTTTGCAAAGCTAAGTGGTCTTGCAAGGGGCAGTGTCACCCACCTTGAGCACAGATTGATTCTCGATGCCATGTCTAGGGGCGACCTTGACGATGCAGAGCGGAATCTAGCCGCTCACATCAGAAGAACCAGGAATGCACTTGTCGCCCACCCTGAGATTTTTGATTAGCTAATCACTCGGCTGGATTTTTCGGAGACCAGAGCTTTACATCAGCCTTTTTTTCGTAGTCTTTGCCGTTTGGATAGCTGACTAATTCGAACTGCATGCCCCAGGGTGCGAGGAAGTAAATCCAACGCTGCCCCTTTGCAAACGCCTTGCTTTCCACCGGTTCTCCTAGAACCTCAACGCCGTGTGATTTCAGATGCTCAATTGCAATGTCCAGATCGTCAACATAGAAAGCAAGGTGATGCCCACCTATCTCACTATTTTTAGGCTGCACACCGGTCTTGCCGTCAGCTGGCTGGTATTCAAAAATCTCAAAATTGGTGCCGTGGCCAAGCCGAAAGTGTCGGTTTTGCTTGATTATGGTTCGAGCATCAACGTTTAGTTGCTTCACCATCCAGTCATCCTCAGATTGGAAGGGACCAAGCTTATAAATGTATTCACAACCGATAACGTCCACGAAGAACGCTGTGGCCTGTTCAATGTCGGGAACATTGAAGCCAACGTGGTCAGTACCTCGAATACCGGGAATTCCTTTTTGCATCAGCAATCCTTAAATAGAGCTATTGGATACAAACTATCGACTAAACGAGCAATCTGCACCCTGTATTGCCGAGAGTTTTGGACAAATGTATACAATCACGCTAAATTAGTTCGAATGACCAAGATCGATTTTCTACGGAGTCAACGATGACCGAACGCATTCAGCTGGACCCACTAGAGCCATGGGTTGAACTCAAAACCACCAAGGAGGATTGGCAGAACGCCGATCCTAAGTTGCTGGAGACCATGCTTGGTCAGCTTCACCTAATCAGGGCTTTTGAAGAAGCAATTCTGGAAATAGCAGGCGAAGGCCTTGTTCACGGCCCAGCTCACTCCTCGGTTGGTCAAGAGGGTGGAGCGGTTGGCTCAATTGTTGGCATGAGGCCGACAGATGCGATCAATGGTTCTCACCGAGGTCACCACCAGTTTTTGGCAAAGGCAATCGCCTATGTCGCTCCAGAGCTAGATGTCACAAACCTCGTGACCGAAAAAGTGCAGGCAGTCCTGCAGAAGACAGCCGCAGAAATCTTGGGGTTGGCGCAAGGTTATTGCAATGGCCGAGGTGGCTCTATGCACCTGCAGTGGCATGAAGCCGGAGCACTTGGAACAAATGCCATCGTTGGTGGTGGAGTGCCACTTGCGGCTGGAAACGCTTGGTCCCAGAAACGCGCCGGAACAACAGACATGACAACAAGTTACTTCGGTGACGGTGCCGTGAATATCGGCAGCGTCTTGGAAAGTATGAACCTAACTGCAGCCTGGGATGTCCCAATGGTGTTCTTCATCGAGAACAACCTTTATGCAGTTTCAACCACTGTCGACGAAGCCACCAAGGAGCACCGACTAAGTGGAAGAGGCACTGGATTTGGAATTCCAAGCTGGCGCGTGGACGGAATGGACCCACTGGCTGTTTGGCACGTGATGCAAGAGGTTGAAGCTCACGTTCGTTCCGGCAAAGGACCAGCGGTTGTAGAGGCAGAGGTCTATCGCTTCTTCCACCAAAACGGTGCTTTCCCAGGAAGCGCCTTCGGTTACCGCTCAAAAGAAGAAGAAGAGCACTGGCGTAGTCGCGACCCTCTGGATCGAGTAGCCAACGAAATGCTTGAGCTTGGCTTAATCACTCAGGAGCAGGTAACCGCCACCAGGCAACAGGCAGTAGAAGCAATGCAGAAAGTTGCCGCAGAGCTTCTAGAGCCAGATCCAGATGGCAAGCCAGGGGCAAGAAAAATCAAGGCTGAGCTTTGGCCAGATGTGAGTTTCGTCGATGTTGGACTTCGGTCTGATCTTTCCGAACTTGCAGGTGCCAAGACCCTCGAACAGGACAGCTACACCGGTGAAGTGACAGACATTCGTTTTGTCGATGCAATTGCCAAAAACATGGATCGTCAAATGGAACTTGATGACCGAATCATCATTCTCGGCGAGGATGTTCACCGCCTAAAGGGTGGCACAAACGGCGCTACCAAGGGCCTACCGGAAAAATATGCTGGCAGGGTTCTAGGAACTCCGATTAGCGAAAATGCTTTTGCTGGACTTGGCGGCGGCATGGCCATGGACGGCAGATTTAGACCGGTTGTCGAATTCATGTACCCAGACTTTTTGTGGGTTGCGGCCGATCAGGTATTCAACCAAATTGGCAAGGCAAGGCACATGTTCGGCGGTAAGAACTCAGTACCACTTGTTCTACGCACCAAGATTGCCATGGGCTCCGGCTATGGCTCTCAGCACCTAATGGACCCGGCTGCAATCTTTGTGACAGCTCCTGGCTGGCGGATTGTTGCAGCCAGCAACCCGTTTGACTACATCGGACTTATGAATGCGGCCCTCAAGATGGACGATCCGGTGTTGATGATTGAGCATGTTGATCTTTATGGTCAGCGAGGAGAAATTCCAGCAGATGATCTTGACTACCAAATTGAATTTGGGAAGGCCAGGCTCGTGCGGGAGGGCAATGACGCAACGGTCATTAGCTATTTGAATATGGTCAACATCTCGGCCGAGGCTCTCGAGCAGACCGGCATTGATGCAGATTTGATTGACCTGAGATTCTTGGACCGTGCCAGCATCGATTGGGATGCAATCGAGGCAAGCATCAAGAAAACCAACAGCGTGGTGATAGTTGAGGAGGGCGTTCAAGGAACAAGCTATGGCGGATGGCTTTCAGACGAGATCCAGCGCAGATTCTTCGACTACCTAGACCAGCCGGTTCAACGCGTCCACGGTC
>JAQWUU010000014.1 GCA_029241985.1 Aquiluna sp.
CCCAAACTCTCACCGATGGTTTTAACCCGAGCTTGGATAAGCCAAGAACATTTGTGGATTTCCAGCAGGGCCAGGGCTTAGTTATGCCAAGTGAAATTGGCCAGTTCGCAGGCTTGAAGTTTGTAACCGTGGCCCCTGATAATCCAGCACTGGGACAGGACAGAATTCAGGGAATCTACTCCCTTTTTGACGCAAGAACACTGAGCCCCTTGGCTCAGTGTGACGGAGCAGCTCTCACTCTATTGAGAACAGCCTCGGTCACCGCGGCAATGCTTCAAAAACTAAGAGTCGCAACCTCTCCAAAGGTCGCGGTGTTTGGCTCAGGACCACAGGCTCTGGCCCACATACTTGCCACCCGAGAAATCTCAAACCCAAGTGAAGTTTCCATCTTTGCAAGAAACCAGCAGAGCCGCGCGGAACTAATCGCTGGTCTTGCTCTTGAAGGGATTGAGGCAAGCGTTGGTACTCCCGCGAAATTAGCTGAGGCAGACCTAATCATCACGGCAACAACAGCCAGAAGCCCGCTGTTTGCATTGTCTGAAATCAAACCAGATTGTGTAATTGCTGCGGTTGGCTCTCATGAGGCCGCTGCTAGAGAAATCGGAAGCGATGTTGTAGGGGTCTCACAAGTGTTTATTGAAGAGCATGATGCATGCCTTCGAGAGGCCGGTGACATTGTCCTAGCTTTGCTCGATGAATCAATTGCTGAAGAGTCGCTCATTGAGGTTCGAGACCTGTTTTTTAGAGCCGAAGGCCAAGAACAAATCGAAGCAAAAGACTCTGGGATTAGGTTTTATAAGTCAACCGGAATGCCCTGGCAGGACTTGGCTATTTTTGCCGAGGCTTTCAAAATTCTGAAGTAGGACTCTCGCGGTCAGGCTCTTTAGCAATCCAGTTGCTTGGCCGAATGGCAACCGCCAGCAGAACATCGAAACCATGCACACTCAGTGGGATGGCAGCGTAAACCTATTAGAAAGACCCGCTAACCAAGAGCACTTTCACCTAGCGGAAATCGATAATGGGCTGCTAGTAGGCCCCAGGTTGGAAAAGAGGTCGGCTGGGTGCCGATTGTTATTGAAGTCGAGCATCCAGATGGTCTATGGCAAAACGAAATAACTCAACCATGGTCCGATAGCGGTCCCTGGTTGAGACGCTAGAGCATCAAGCAAAGCATGGCTCTAGTACTTTGATGCAACCATCGAAAGGTTATCCTTCGATGGTTGCGTCGGAGTAAAAGTACTTGTCGCCAGAGACTTCAATTTTGTTGAAGTTTTCGAAAATGTAATCAATGCCACTGGCGGCTGGATCGAAAGTATTGATCCAGTCACAGTTATTGAACAGGCTTCCGTTGATGATCTGCTCTTCTGTCAGCATGCCTCGCTCAATCATCAAAACCATTGCGGCAGTCTGAACATAGGTGTTTGCCCCCAAAGGCATTCCAGGATCTCCTCGAAGGTCAAGGTAAGCACGCTTCAACATCGTTTGCACGTAGTCATCTCTGCCGTCGTCCTTAGCCGCCATGTAAACACCGAAATAATCGGCCGTGCCCTCGGCAAACCAACGCAGGTCATTCATGTCATCTTCTTGCCGATTCAAAATCGGACTGCATTGCTTTAGGAGGTAATTGGAAAGCCCGTGATATGACTCGTGAAAGAACGTCTGCTTCGCCGTGGTCTTGTCTTGATCAGCGGACCAAGCAACAATTGCGGACCTGGATTCAAAACATGGGTCTGGAGCGGTCGCCACATTTGCCGAGCCCTTGATCCATCTTTCCACTCGATCTGCTCCTTCATTGAAGCCCCGGGCATCCTCGGGATCGCAACCGACTAGGGCCGCCTGCCACGACCTAAAATACGTTGCTACCTCATCTTGCTCACTGGGAGAAAGCACGTCGCTGTGCTCTAAGAAGGGATCGCCATCGAATACTTGTGGATCCGGCTCATCGTCTAATTGCTTGCCAATTGGCCACACCAAGCCCATGAAATCCGTTGGAGGATTGAGCATTTCGCCGGTAGCCGCGTTGACCCAGGCAAGGACTTCGGCTGAGCTGATTCCCTCCGCGAAACTCGCCCCCACCCTGGTTGGTTCCCTGGTGATATTTTCTTGGGTTTGGCTATTTTCGACCTCGCCTGCGTCTTCGTTGTCATCTGGGCTATCTGAGTTGTCAGTAGCCTCTTTAGTGGCTTGAGTGTTTTGACTGGGCCCTGCGTTGTCGCCCGCATCTGCAGAGCACGCAGTTAGCAGGGACAGGGCCAGAATGCTTGCCGTGCCTAGAGCGGCTAATCGGAGACCGACTGGGCGAACAGTTTCATTCTCATTGCGATGATTTTTCAATTTATTGCCCCTTTCAAAAAACGACTGTTGCTACGAATTAGTCAAATGAGGCTGAGCCTAAACAATCTAAAGTGACGTTACCTTAACACACAGCCTTGCTAGGTTGCGAAATGTTTGCCTCGTTTACTTATCGCGGCGCAGCTCCCTATTTTTCCTGATCTTTTTGGCTCATTACCCAAGACGCAAGAAGCGATGTCAAAGAGGCAAACAGACCGATTCCAACTATTAGAAGAAGGGTTGCTATCATTCTGCCGCTGTCCGAGACTGGGAATCGATCTCCATATCCAACCGTCGACACGGAAGCTATTGCCCACCAGACAGCATCCCCGAAAGTAGTTATGTTTGCACCCTCAACATATCTTTCTGCCTCCAACACAGAAACTGCTGAAGTAAATAAAACCAGTGGTGTCGTGACCCCAATAACCATTCCAACCTTGTTTGCCCTTGAGGTGAAGAAGGGTGCGATTCCTCGCAAAACTAGTAACACCCTCAAGACCCTAAGGGACCTGAGGGCCGGGAGGGTCAGCGCCACAATCGCCAGCCAATTTAACTTTATGAATTCAACGGCACCCGCCGGTTTGAAAACCTTTTTTCCTGCAACAAATAATCGGGCCAGCAGGTCAACGCCAAACACTAGGTAAATCCCGATTGAGCCCAACTCGAGAAAGAAATCCGCCTCTTCACCTGGCTCTGCGATTACCTGAATCGCATAGAGCGCCAAATATACAAACCCCAAGAGCATTAGCGGGATTTCAGACCATCCCAGAACACGTTCAACCTTGGCTTTTAATCTCTGCAAATCGAAAATCTCTCTTGTTGGTAGTGTCTGGAGTGGAACACAAGATCCATCAGGTCGAGGCTGGCTGAGATGTTCTTCTTCACAACAGCTTATCTAGGGCTCGCAGTTCTAGGAACTCAGCCCCTGCTCAAGAATTTCAAGAGCTGCCATTGCCGCATTATGACCGGCAATGCCGCTAACTGCTCCACCGCGACGAGCACTCGAGCCGCAGATCAATATATTTTTCAGATTGGTCTGCACACCCCAGCGTTGTGAGGGCGTGTCGAGAGGTTCATCATCCTCCGCAAATGGCCAGCTAAGTGGCTCATGAAATATGTTTCCCCCGGGGAGCCTGAGTGCATCTTCGAGATCTCTAGTAGTTTTCGTCTCAATACAAGGATCGCCATTTTCGTCACGCAACAATAAGTCCTGTATTGGCTCCGCCAAGACAGAGTTAAGTGAGTCCAGCACCGCCTGCTGGAGCCTGCCTCGAATCAAAGTGTGTTGGGCCTCCGATAAGTCAGCGACAAGCGAGTGAGGCGCGTGCAGTGCAAAGACCGTGAGCGTCTGAGCACCGGATTTCCTGAGCTCGGGCCCGAGAATAGAGGGATCCGTCAAAGAATGGCAGTAAATTTCGCACGGCATTGGGTCTGGAATCTCGCCTCGGCTGGCCGCCTCAAAAGCTAGCTGGAGCTGGCTAAAGGTTTCATTAATATGAAATGTCCCCCCAAATGCAGCCTCTGCGGTCACAGATTCGTCTCTAAGCCTAGGAAGACGGCTCAGAAGTAAGTTGACTTTCACTTGAGATCCGAATGGGTAGATCTTGGAATCGGAGGGTATGGGGTTGGTGATACTTGCTTGCTCCACGATCCTCGCCAGCTCTTGTCTGGAAGCATTGGCCAATACTAGGTCTGCAGCGATCTTTTGTTTCTCGCCCCCCTCTTGATAATGCACTGTCACACCATGGTCGGTCGAAGTAATTCGCTCCACCTCGGCATTGGGGACCAGCCGAGCTCCGAAGCGAATGGCGGCACGTTCAAGCTCTTTGGAGACAGTCCCCATCCCTCCGAGTGGAACGTTCCACTCCCCGGTACCACCTCCTATTACGTGATACAAGAAACATTTATTGGCATTTAGAGTTTCATCGCGGTTTGAGGAAAATGTCCCAATTAGAGCATCGGTGTAGACAACACCGCGCACCAGATTGTCCTCGAAAGCCTCACTTATCGCCTGCCCGATGGGTCTTTCTATTAGCTTCTGCCACGTTTCGGGATTGCTGACACTTTCTCGCCAGGCTGACCTTCTACGAAGCGGACTCAAGACACTTGGCCAGATTTCGGAAGCCAATTCCTGGGTCGCGGAGTAAAACTTCTTCCAGTTGGAAAAATCTCCACTGGCGCCAAGCCCCGCAAAGGAGGCCTCGGTGACAGCAGGATCTTGATTGTCCACAAGTAGGCCAGCTGACCCACCAGGAATTGGAGTGTAGGAGGAATAGCGCCTACTCGCCAAGGATATATTCAGCCCCAGCTCTTCTTGGATCTGGCTTGGCAGAAGGCTCACAAGGTAGGAATATCGAGAAAGACTGGCATCAACCCCAGCAAAGGTCTGAGCGGAGACTGCTGCGCCACCGAAGGATTCCAGGCGTTCCAGCACAGTAACACTGACGCCGGCTCTCGCAAGGTACGCGGCGGCCGCTAATCCGTTGTGACCTCCGCCGACAATAACCACCGAGGTCCGTTGGATAGTCATATTTTCAACCACATATAGAAAAACTACTAGAGATTTTGAATAGACCCAGCTCAACGTATTCAACCGGAAGTGAAATTTTGCTTTCTCGAATAGAGAGAGCCACCTAGCGGAATCGAACCGCTGACCTGCTCTTTACGAGGGAGATTTACGCCCCTGAAAACACTGTGTTTTCCTCGACAGTATAGGCAGATGTGGGGTCCTGATTTGTCCCAATGTGTCAGGTTGTGTCAGCAATTTGCTTGAGTTTTTGCTTGAGAGGCGTCTTTCCCCAAATTGGAAGGAATTGAGTAGGGCTAAGTTTGAGGCGCGATAACCCAAAGTATTTAGACCCTTCGAGTGCGCTTATAGGCCCAAATCTCTTCTATAATCCCTGTCTGCCCCCGGAGGAAAGACGCAACCGTTCTCTACCAAATTTGGTTGGCCAAATACTGACCCGGCCGCGGGCCCGTTCGGGTCAACCCACTCGTCAGTTTTCGTGACTCTGACATAGTCCTTGCCGTCCTGGAGGCTGACAGCTTCGATTCTTAGATTCGAGACGTTTGCCGCATCTCCCTCGCAGAATGTTGCATCAAGCTCCTCGCTTCCGCGCCAGTGATCGACTTCCACCCAATCCTGCACGTTTCGAGGACTGAGCATCAGTTGACTGTTTTGGGACGCACCTTTGGTTGCGGTGACTACATAAGCGAATACGCCATCCCTCGAGTGCACTATAGGACGGTCAAAACGTCCGTCCCAACGTCGGGATTCAACCACGACTACTTGAGTTTCTGAGAGCTTAATAACTAGGGACTCCACCCCGCCACTAATGTCGTTCAGGTGGTTCAGTTCGAAGTACTCATCCTGTATCGATTCTTCAGTGACGCAGATAACTTGGTCGTCTGACAGCCATCCGGCTACCCAGCGCAGCCATGAACCAATTGTCTTTACTGCGCCATCTTGGTTCCCCATGACGTCGAGACCATTGGTGCCGTTTTGTTGCCACCAATACTCTTGCCAATCAAAAGTCTGCTCGAGGATGCGGTCCTCGTCGGGCAGGTGAACGAATCCGAGCATGTGGCCCACCTCATGGACATAGTAGAACCAAGGACCACCGTATTCAAGGTGATCAATAAACCAATCTCCTGCGCCCATGATGTCGTAGATGTTTCCCTCATCGGTGTACATCGCGGCATTCCAGTCAAAGTTAAATTCGTGCGGGCCAGCCTCCGAAATAGATGCGGACAATGGCCACACGGGCATGACAATGTGCGTGTTCGAAAAGTCGATGGAGGGATCAGAAGCGCCAACAATCGCATCATAAAGAGCCTGCTTCTTTGGCCTAAAGCTGTAGCGCTGACCTTCCTCTTCCTCGGTCATGTAAAAATCTGCGGTCGTCTGGGGCATGCGGTACCAGGTTTCGGGCATTGTCACGTTAACTTGCAGCTTTCCTTCAGATGCCATGTTCCAGAAGTCAGCAAAAGTTTGGGCCTCTGCTCGGTAGAAATCCCAATCCCGCCGAGTTCCTTCAGCATCCGCCCAATCAACAGGGACTACAACAACGTTCAGCTCTCCAAAAATTGGGAGTGTTGTAGGGCGGAAGGGAAAAGCTGTTGCGTTGCCCTTGTAGGTACCGCCCTTGATTTCCTCTAGTCCGCTGAAATCGATGACAGGGTCACTGGGCGAGTACTTTCCAGAGTCCTCCTTTATCTTGCAAACTTCGGAGTCTTCCCGCAAGGAGGAAAGCTCAAAAGTCGGGACTGTCTTTGTCTCCGGAACCTGAGTAGCTTCAGCTGCTGAGCTTTGGACACCTGTTGGCTCAATCGTCTCCCTAGGTTCAAGTGCAGAGGAACATCCAGAGAGCACGCTCACAGCAATTAAAAGTGCAGCTAGTTTGCGCATAATTCCCCCAATTCCGCCACTCAGAAGCTAACACACAATCACGCGCGCGGACCCCAACAGCACAATTAAAGTCGTCACTTCAGGACCTAGGGGCCAAACACCAAGCCCACATGTCTATTCATAAGTGGTCTTATGGTTCATCTCGTTCTGATGCGGATTTCATAGAGAGCCACCTAGCGGAATCGAACCGCTGACCTGCTCTTTACGAGAGAGATTTAGACCCCTGAAAACACCTTGTTTTCGCTGAAATCATAAGGGTTTGTGTCATTCAGTGTGACCAACTGTTATCAACAGTTATCTAGCAAATCGCTTAACATATGGCTTAACGGTAGGGTCGAATTAGGCAGGGGACTCATGAGTTTGACAGACTTCAAGAACTTGAGGCTAGCGCACACAATTTTGAAGGCAACGGGTTGGGCCTCGAGGGAAAAGCATGCTTATTGGGGGGCAATCCTGAGTAGCAGGGCTTTCCCTTGTCCAAGACAGGAATGCTCACAGAGCCACAGGGTAATTTTTGACGATATTGGCCCCCCCTCAATGCATTTTAATTTTTTTTTCTGCAGCGGGAGGGTTGTTACAGCTGAGTACACCTACACGAATTACCCGAACTCATTCGAAAGGTACCTGACCGACCTGACAGTTGCCCCAGATTCACCTGCTGAACTGTCTCAGGCTAAGTGGATGGCGTTTGTCATCATTAAGACTTCAGAGGCTCGGGGTGGCGCTCCTCGGTGACAGTTAGCGTTTGGTAGCTAATATTTAGGAGCTGTCACTCCATCGAATGAAGGCCCTGACAAGTTGGATTAAACCGAAGATTATCGCTCCCCAGAAAATGACAAATCTACTCCCTGGTTGGGCTGATAAGTAAGTTGCGGTTGTAAGGACAACCCCTGTTGTGGTGACTGTTGCCCATATGAGCATCGACCTTTTTGCCGCAATTCTCTCTGCGCTTTGGTTGCGTCTCAGCTTGGGGGCTGCAACCTGCGCACTAGCAGTCCCTGACTTCCCGCACCTCGGGCAGGCCTCTAAATCAGTCTCAACGCTCGAGTAGCAATTAGTGCAATACATGGTTCACAAACCCTTCTGCTTGACCGCCCTGGCCACCGTTGAGCGGACTCTTTACGAGGGAGATTTACGCCCCTGAAAACACTGTGTTTTCCTCGACAGTATAGGTAAATACCGTGTCCGGATGTGTCTCACCGTGTCAGGTGAGGTCAGAGATTTGCTTGAGTTTTTGCTTAAGCGGGGGCTCAGTAGGGGGTGGGCGCAAACTTTGGAAAGTTGCAACACTCAGCACCCCGAGTCGCTATCGCGCAAATACCCGCAGATGAATACTTTTCCGGTGCATGCTTGAAGCTGTGTCAAATGAAGGTTAGGCTCGGGGTAACTGTCGGGGGG
>JAQWUU010000015.1 GCA_029241985.1 Aquiluna sp.
CCTATGCCTATCAGCTGGGTTCCTGGGTCATGGTCGCCGGCTTTCCTGATATCTCGAGCGCAGTGAAGTCAATGGTTATAACAACCGGCGTTATTTCATCAAAGGCTGAACCCTTCGGCTTCACCACCACGGCCGACATAAGCCCTGGTAGTTCAGGCTCAATGGTCATGAATTCCAGGGGCGAAGTAATTGGTGTTGTCTATGCCAGCTATGAGATTGATCAGGTTAGTAGCACTGGAATGTTCCTGCCGCTGACTAGGGTTGCGGAGCTTTTGAACGATTACGAATCTCAATAATGTCTGACCACCAAGCTATGTTTATTAATGCATCAAGAATGGCAACGCTAAGAACTGGCTAGTTGTCTAGCAACCCGGTCCCACGACCTCGGGTGCTCCAGCACAAGATGCGGCTCTAGAAACCTCTAGAGCAAGGCGTGGGGCCAAAGCCCCCGATTAAAGGAGGCATCGTGATAGATGACAACACTAGGTATGACCCAAAGCACTGCGGGCTTTATAAGCCAGGACACAAGACCCACTGGGTTCAGTGCAATGTGATGAGAGGCAAAGAGCGGTTCCCGGCAGAGGTGGAGCTTGTTTCCCCATATTCGGTCAGAGTAAAAACCGAAGCTCAAGACGAAGTTCTTTACTACCACGATGCAGTAAGCCTGGTGCTGAAATGTCAGGTTGCCGTGGATGACGATGTTGCATACAGTCCAGAGGCTCAGCTTCTATATGTGAAGACTGATGGTCCAGTCGGAGGGACCAAGGGCGCTTGGTTTCCCGCCTATCTGAGCAAAGACGAGCTGACTGTGTGTGATGCGGTTGATCGGGAAAGTGGCTATTACATGAGGCGAGAGAACGAAAGCGACGCTGAATAATGTCAGTACCACCGACTCGCAATGAACTGGCTTTATGTCCTAATCGCTCTGCCAGTCTCTGTTACTTGAGATGATGAGGCCCTTCCTGGATAGCCTTGTTACCAGGGTCTGGACGTAAATTTCTTGAGCTCTCTTCGGTCCTCGAGGGTGCCCCCGAAGGTCGTCCACTCCCCGGCCACGAATACCTTGACTCCAGAAGTCCTCATCGTTCAGCAGCATGGATTGCACGGCATCTCTAACATCCAAGTGGCCAAGTGCCTTGAGAAGGTTGAAATACGCAGATGTCGTGAGCTCTAGATGTGTAAATCGGTTATCGAGTGAACGGAGATCATTCTTTATGCCGCTTTCTAGGAAGTGCAGGTCACCAACTGCGCGCGTGAATCTCTGGGTGGCCAATCGCGAACTAATTCTCTTGCGCTGACCATCGTCCTGGTATTTTGCCGCGAGCTCGAGCTGCTGATTTTGTTCTTTAGTTACAGAGTCGCCAATTGTTGGTCCGTCTTGAAGTCGAGGGATGCCCCCTTTCATCTGCATGTTTAAGATGAAATCAGAGAGCAAAGAGCAAGTTAAGTGCTCGATTTCCCCTTCGTCTTGCTCGGTAAAACCAAAACCTCTTCCTGAAGACTGGGCACCCAACCGAGTCAGAGGGAAGTCCCGTAACAGCATCAAGGGAAGCACCGCAGGCAGTTCAGGGTATTTGGGGTGAGCAACCGTTCCAGTGACCAAAACTTCGGCAAAACGGGAACCGTTTCGTGACTTGAGTTCGGCAGTCACGGGAAAGCGTTTGCCAGCATGAGCCATGGTGAACAGCAAATCAACTTTGCTGGACTGTGGGTTTGCAGCAATTTCGCGTGAGCGCTTGATAACTTCCAAGGTTGTCCTCCATAAGGTGTTTCAGCGTGTATCAGGACTAGAGAATAGCTGTGATTTCGAGGTTTATGTGGCTCTTACGACAATATTTAAGCTTTTTTCAGAATTATTCTGGACAAATTGCGCAAAGTGTGCTTGGATGTGTCTAGCGCAGCGTTGGGTAGGACAACTTTCCTGGAAGTCTGAAACCCTCCGCCTGAAGGCAGAAAGGGCCGAAATTTTTGGCCTTTCAAACCTAGAAAGGAAATTAATGTCAGATCAGTCAATGCTGGAGAGTGCAATTGTTTCTGCGAAAACAACCTCGATATGCAAGCAGGTGGCGGAACTATTGGTTAGCGGAATGAAGGCCGGCCAGATTCTTCACCTAGTACTAACGCAGTCTGGTGCGGCAGTCAGTCTTGGATCACCGGTGATAGTGCTGGAGAGGCTTTCCGAGTTGCAATGGTCAGTGGAAGTTGTGCCGGGCTATCGACGGAATTCGATGCCAAATTTCCTAAGTATTTTGGGCTGGACCTCCCCGGATCAAGGAGCACTGGGGCGTAGGCTCGTCGGACCCCACTTAGAGGGCCACGAGCTCACAGGTAAAACCTTGGCAGATCGCATCATTAGGGGTCTCGAATTGGCCTGTCTCATGCATGAATATTTCGAAGATGCCACTCTGGTGCTTCTCGAAGATGTGGAGCTTCTCACTGAGAGGCTTGGGTCGGGCCTAAGAGAACTAGCCTTCAAGGGTAGCTTTGAGCTCGCAGACGACTCAGCAAGATGCGTTTTCCTGCCTCGAAAAGCAAAAAAATCTAAAACCGTTTCGGGATGGAGCCGCAATCCCAGAGACCTAAGCCTTGTCTTGTCCGAGGCCGCGAAGGGTCGAGTTTACTTGTGCTCCACTAATCATCGTGGTGAGCCACGATCGCTGTACCTCGCGGTCTCTCAAAAGGGCCAAAAAGACAAGTTGTATAGATGGCTAGGGAGCCAATTCGTTCTCGCGGATTCAACCGCTTACCCCACGATAGAAGGCAGGAAGTCTCGCCCAGCTTTTCCGGGAGGCCCAAGCCTCACGGCGGCAAGCCTTTCCAAAATTGCTGATCTGTGGCCCGAGGTGTTCCTGGCGCTGGGAGTCGACTTTAGAGAAAGCGAACGCGGGGAGGGGCGACATGACTAAGCAACTCGCCGGATCCCTCTGGGATAGCAGGCAATTTGGTTTGCTGACTGCTATCGTCTCTGCACTTCCAACGATGCAACCGCTGAGGCCATTGACTCTAATGGTCGGCTGCAAACTAAACGTTACGAGTTGGCCGCAGAATCGCCCCTATCTTTCGATTCTCAAGTTACTAAGCGGCGATACGCTACTCCAGCTTGGGCATAAGTCTGAGGTAAAAATAATAAAGACAACTTCTCGCCACGACATACCAAGTACGTCTGGATGGGCTGAACCCCAGCACGTGCAAGGCATCTCGGCATTGGGCTGGAACAAAACCATCCCAAGTGGGACCACCGAAGTCCAACTTTTGAATACCTTGAAGCACGCGCTCGATGACATAGTGCTCACCTATGCTCTGCATGAACCGGGGTATCAAATCATCTGGCTTTTGCCCGATGATTTAGGCCTACTTAGGGAGCTGGATGAAGACAACGGGGCTCTAGGCGCGACCAAGGGCTTCATGATCCTCTCAGCCTCATCCCTGGATTCCTTGCCGTCACTATCTGGACTCGTGCAAGACGGGGAACTAGGCGACACGCGATTCTCCATGGGGCCGTCAGGGAATCCAAGGCCCCCTGGGGACCTCACTCCTTACGCAGTCGCCAATCACAGAGGCCGGCCGCTGGCTCTCTTGCTAGTCGCCGAGGACGCGTTTGGTGTCGTTACTGAAGTTAGAGCCTGGAACGGCAGTCACTTCATGGCCAGCGACGCTCTAATGCAGTCTTTCTGCAGAGGCACAAGCACATTCACAGCCCTTGACACGTCCCTAGCATGCCAGTTTTGGAATCTAACACCGCAACAACTACCCAATTGATAAGGAGTAAATATATGACGAAGGTAAAGAAAAACCTCATACTGCCAGGGTGGCTGGCGTTAGAAATCCGCGCGGCAAATGCCGGAAAATTCATCGCAATTATAAGCGACCTCGTTGACCTTGGCTGGACGCTTGAATCGATAGCAAGAGAGCGCGGATGTTCTCGGGAGCGCGTGCGCCAGCTAAACAAGTTGGCTAAGGAACATGGAATTAAATTTGGGGACTCGGGGCTGCCGCTGCCCGAACCCCCAACCAGAGTGGAGAAGCCCAAGGTCACTTATGCCGAGCCAAGCAGAGCGACCCTGGAGAGGCTGCTGGAGCTTCAACCCTTGGCGCAAAGGGTACGCAGCAACAGTAGGTCATTTAGACGCGAGGCTGAAGAATATACGGCCTTGCTGAATCATTCTCATAAAGTCGAGAAAGTGGCGCTGTCTCGCTTGGCAAAAAGGCTAGGAGTAACCCATGGTGCGGTTCGATTCAGGCTAGTTAGGTACGGCTACATCGAGCCTCAGACCGGAAAATCAAAAGTTTATAGACCAATAAACCCGGCGAATCGATACTAGGAGAAGGAATGATCTTGAGCATGAAAACCACTTAGATGCACATAATTACTGGGAGAGACTCCGTTTCTAGAGAATCCAGCAATTCAGTGAAAAATTGGATTATCAAACATATGAAGGGTTCGAAGTAATGCAGAACTATGGAGCTGGAAACCTTGTTTTTTCAGCAAGCGACTTGGCAGTCGCGTCAGAGTGTGAGTGGGCTCAAGTACGACGGATCGACAAAGCCTTGGGCCACGACATTAGTGTTCCCGAGAACAAGGACCCAATGCTTGTCCGAGCCGGTGAGCTCGGGGACGTTCACGAGCTCAAGCAGCTCGAGTCTTACAAGTCGCAGTTCCCTGGTGGAGTGGTTGAGATTGAGCGGCCAGACTATCTCGACAAGTCAAGGTCAATCGAACAGCAGATGCTTGAACTTTCTGCGAAAACCATCGAGGCCCTTAGATCTAAAGCTCCGGTTGTGTTCCAGGCAGCGTTTTATGACGGTAATTTTCAGGGCTTTGCTGACTTTTTGGTGCTTACTCCCGAAGGAGAATATGCAGTTTATGACACCAAGTTAGCTCGAAAAGCCAAGATCACGGCCCTTATTCAGCTTGCCGCCTACGCTCACCAGCTAGAGCTCAACAAGATACCAACCTCTCCTGTGGCTCACCTTATGCTTGGCGATAAAACCATCACAGCACACAGGCTCAGTGACATCATGCCTACTTATCTTCTGCGACGTCGCAAAATGCAGGCTCTCATTGCAGAAAGACAGGCACATAAGGATAAGGGCGGTTCAGCAGTTACCTGGAACGAAGTCGGCTTCGAGGCTTGTGGTCGATGCGCAGTCTGCGAACCGCAGACTGAAGATAACGATGACTTGCTGCTTGTTGCCGGAATGCGCTCAGAACAAAGAGCTAATTTGATGGCTGCCGGAATCACGACACTTCGAGACCTAGCCGAGGCAGCTCCCGCTAGCATCCCAGCCTTCAATCCAACTAGCTACCAGAAAATCTGCGAGCAGGCGCGCATGCAACTGCAGACCAGAATGAAGCCTGACTCCAAAATCCCCTCCTTCGAGCTAATTAATGCGACTAGCCTTGAAGCCCTTCCAGAACCGAATCCAGGGGACATCTTCTTCGACTTTGAGGGGGATCCTTTATATCTAGAGGCGCGCATTTGGAATTTGGACTACCTCTTCGGTTACGCAGATGATTCGGGTAAGTTCAAAGCTATCTGGGCTCACAATCTTGTCGAAGAGAAAAAAGCCCTGATCAAGTTCGTGAAACGGCTCAAAAAGAGGATTGCCCATCACCCAGGAATGCACATCTACCACTATGGCTCTTACGAAAAGACGCATTTGCTTTCGATGGCTAATCGGCACGGATACGCCGAGGACTTCATTGACAATCTCCTCAGACACGGCACTCTGGTAGACCTTTTCCCCATAGTAAAAAAGTCACTCCTTATTGGAGTGCCGAGTTACTCGCTTAAAAAGCTAGAGCCAATTTTTATGTCGGAGAAAGAGCGAGAGGGCGTCTCCAGCGCAGTTGACTCGGTGGTCGAATACGCTGATTACTGCTCTCTGATCCTCGATAACAAGGCTGAAGAGGCAGCAGCCAAACTTGCCGACATAGAGCAATATAACAAGCGCGACTGCGAGGCAACCCTGGGGCTTCGTAACTGGCTCGTCTCCTTAGCCAAGGAGAACAAAATTGAACTACGAGGCTCGCGTGGCCTCGAGTTTCCTGAAGATGTTGCCCAGCCGCCTGATGCGCTTGTTCTCAGCTTGATGAAGCTGATTGAAGGTACGCCACCTTCTGAAAGAGACTCAGACCAGATAGCCGTTGCCTTGGCCGCTGCGGCAATTGACTTTCACAGACGAGAGGAAAATAGCTTTTGGTGGGCCCACTATGACAGGCTTGCCTCGACCCTCGAGGACTGGGGGGATACTCGAGATGTTTATTTAGTTGACAGCGTCGAGGTTGAACGCGACTGGCACATTGAAGGCAGGCAGAAAGTAGCTCGTCGTCACTTGAAGGTCAGTGCAAGTCCCGGGCCAGGGAGCAGACTGGTGGTGAATGCTCGGATGTTTTTGGTTTACCCGGAATCCTGCTCTGATCTTCTTGTTGCTCCTAGTCCTGGGAACAAGATTCCGTTATCCTGCTCAATCCTTAAAGTCATTGATGCCTCAACTTTCTTGGTGCAGGAGACAGTTGGCGGGACAGGGCTTGAACATAGTTACATCCCTGAAGCGGTTACCCCTGGAGCGCCCCCCAAGACCAATAAAATTGAGATGGCCATCAGAGACTGGGGAGAAAAAGTTCTCAAGTCACATCCCAAACTGCTAGAGGACTCAGCTCTGGATATCCTCAGAAGACGCTCTGCTTTCCCTGATCCACTGCAGACCATTGCGTCTGAAAGTCCGGAGAAAGAGATCGCCAAAACACTGCGTGGGATAAATAGCGGCACTCTAGCTGTCCAGGGGCCTCCCGGCTCGGGGAAGTCTGTCAGCGGAGGAAAAGTAATTGCCGAGCTGGTCATGAGCCACGGGTGGAGAGTTGGAGTGGTATCTCAAGGGCACGAAGCTATTGAAAACCTTTTGCATAGCGTGGCTGAGGCGGGCTTGCAATCTCATCTAATCGGCAAGGGGGTGAGATCCGATCAATCTGTGGAAGAAGTATTGAAGGACGAGTCCACGACTTGGACACCGCTCAAAAAGGATGGATACGCAGGTTTCATCCGAGATCGGGATGCCTATGTCGTCGGCGGCACCGTTTGGGACTTTGCTGACCCAGCTCGCGTGTCCACAGGCGCATTAGATCTGCTTGTCATAGATGAAGCCGGACAGTTCTCTCTTGCAAATACCATCGCTGCGTCAACTGCCTCTAAGAGGATACTTTTGCTTGGAGATCCACAGCAGCTTGCGCAAGTCACCCTAGGCACGCATCCTGAACCAATTGACCTTTCAGCCCTGGGTTGGCTTGCAAATGGAGCAGATGTTATGCCGGCTGAGTTCGGATACTTCCTTCCCACTTCCTGGCGCATGAATAAGGCAGTGTGTAATGTGGTGTCGGATAACTTCTACGGATCGAAGCTCGGATCTTCGGCAAGGCCACGGTCGCTAGGGGGAATCGATGAAGGCTTCTACCCGATTCCAATAAACCATTCCGGGAACTCTTCGGAGTCAGTCGAGGAGGCGGACAGGGTCGTGGAGCTCGTCCGGGATCTTCTCTCCAGGACTTGGAAAGAAGAAGGCTCGAGTCTCTCTCTGGCGGATGTTAACAAAAATATCATTGTTGTGGCACCATACAACGCTCAAGTTCAGTTGATTCGATCAAAACTAAACGCAGCCGGTTTCCACAGCATCCCCGTTGGAACAGTTGATAAGTTCCAGGGTAGAGAAGCTGCGGTCGCTATAGTTTCGATGACTGCCTCCTCAGCCAGGGATGTTCCTCGAGGAATGGACTTTCTAATTATGCCCAACAGGCTAAATGTTGCAATTTCAAGATCGAAGTGGGCTGCTTACTTTCTTTACTCTCCAAGGCTTCTGGATTACAAGCCCACCAATGAGGAAAACCTCGCGTTCTTCAGTGGGTTTGTGAACTTGGTGAGTAACTAGAGGGCAGTCAGAGATGGCCTAATGACCGATTTTCATCCAATCTCCTAGCATGACCCTCTCGATTGCATGAGTCACTGTGACTAATCGCGATACTATGGAGTCCTCAAAGCTCGTTGGACTTCATCAGTCCAGCCATGAGACCCACATTGTGCATTCCAATGTGATGAGATGTGCAAAATGTTGCCCAGCAATGGCCGGTATCTCTTCTCCTTGATTTGTGGGGGTAACCTCAAGGGTTCAAGATCAGGCTCTCCACTAAAACAAGGCATCAGGGGTCGAACTGAAGTTCCTCACGGCTGTTGAGGGCAAGATTCAGCGTTGCCGGAGTCAAACCTTTTCTGCGTCAGGACCAGCAACACGTGAGCTAACCGAGGGGACCCGTTTTCCTGCCTCCCTAAGCAAGGATAAGCTGATCATGTGCGATGCGGCTGATCGACAAAGGGGAACTATTTGCCGGATCAAAGATGACACCAGTGCATGTTTTAAGGGTTTGTAAAGTCAGGATCAGTTATTTCATGACTAGGGGCACTGAACCTCATAATCACTCAGTCAAACAAAAACTGCAATGGTTCTCAGCTGAAACTTACTAATTTAGCTTTTGGGAGCCAAAATTATAAGAACTTCTGAGGTGACTCCATCAATGTTCGCTTGGCGAAGAGCTGAGGGATGGGGGGTTAGCATTTGGGTATCACCCCAAATCGCTTTCCATTCAAGGGCCGATAGGATGTGATTCTTTTGGCCCTCGCGCACCATTTCTCTTGCAAACGTGTCAATTCCCTGGCCCAGCTCAAAAGCAAACGCGCCATCTCTAAAGGTAGTAATGAAATAACGGTTGTGATTAAAACCCCGGAACAGCTCCATCTTGAGTTTGCCCTCGAAACCCACTTTGGTTTTGAGAGAATGCAAAGCACCTGCCGCCGACCGGATCAAAACTTCCTCAGACATCATCGCGAAATTCCTATTGCCCTGTATTTTGGTTTTTATAGTGAGGTTATGCAAGCCCCTCTGGCTAAACTGACTGAGCAGCCACTCAATGACCTGCGACCCGTCCAGTAGTTTCGCCATGAAGTAGGGGTCGATAATCTCGAATTCTTCCATCCCAGCGCCAATGAGATGTCCAAAAGTCCTTCCGAATACATCTTCCCTCGTTGAGTTAGATATCATCAACGGCGACCTTTTATCTACTTCGGTTTGCCACTCTTCAGAGTCGACCAAGTCGACCAAGTGGGCGACACTCAAACGCCTCAAGCGTTTGTTTTCGATTTGCGGGTCTGCTTTGTTAGAAATGGACAGGACGTCAACTAGAAGCTCTAAGAGGACAAGATTTGGCACCACTCCGCATTTCGCAAGCTCCTGGCGAAGTTTCATTTTCGAGCTATCAATACATAGGAGCAGCTCAGTTCCAGTTTCCCTGATCAGGCGCCTCAGGGCACCTGGGCTAATTTGCGCTGTGAACAGGTTTGTCACAAGATCTTGACTGCTAACTTTTATCGCTGGCATCAAAGATATTCCGAAAGCCTCAAGCCTGAAAACGAGATCGGCAGCTCGGCCGCAAAGTCATTCTGCTCGTCTAATTGAATTGGAATTACGATGTTTCCATCTGTGCCCTTATCGACAAAAAGGACCTGAACTTTCTCTGGGTCTATGGCGCCTTCCCGAAGTCGCTTCTGCACATGCAATAGAAAGGTCTCAGAATGCGTTTCGGCAATAATCTGCAAACGGTCTCTTTGCTTAACGGCCTTCACAAACAGGTCTGCGAGACCAGCTTGCATTTTTGGGTGAAGATGCAACTCTGGCTGTTCGATGGCTAAAGTCTTAAATAGGGGTGCGCGCTCATAAGAAATGTCCCCTAATTCCTTGAGAATAGGTAAAACCTGACTCAGCCCCACTCCTACGTCTTCGAAGGTAACCTGTGTCCCGGTCAGATTGTCCACTATCGTTTGAGACTTCATCAATCCAAGAAAACCTACAGCTTCCGCCTGGAACTCCATTGGCTTGAAGGTATAGCGACCATCGGTCAGGGTCGACAGCATATCTGAAATTGCATCATTCACGTCTTGAAGGTTCGCACCTTTGATCGACCGTTCCCTTCTGCCGTTTGACAAATCTTCTGAGAATGTGATTCTCTTTTCAATTTTCCTCAACGGCCCTATAAAAGAGAAACCAAACCCAAGCCTTAGAAGCGTGGCCCGGCATGCGTCCATTAGCCTTGAGATCAGCTCACCTTGCGATCGTGGTGGGAACAAGGAGTCGGTCTCAAGCTCCGGCTCGGGGAAGTCTGTTCCTCGATTGTTGAGGTAAAGCGGCATTAAATTATTGAGTCGAAATTTAGCCTGCTCGACGACCTCGCTCCACTCCCAGTCTCGATTGGACGAGTACACACCATCTGTTCCTTCGGTCCGGCCTTTTGAGCTCTGAGCGCCATCCTGAGTGCCTCCAATTCTCGCCCATTCATCAAGCAGCTGGACTCCGGAGTGTGTGGAGACTACAAAATAGTCATCTTTCGGCTCAAAAACCAAATCCAAGAATTCAGGAAGGTTCGATGAACCGGCGGGTGGTTGCTCAGACACGTCTGGCCAAATGCGGAGCTTTATCCCCACGATGTTACTTGCGCTGGAAATGCGCCATTCTGCGTCAACCCGTGAAACAAGGTCCCGAACTCCGCGTGGACGGTCATTCACTCGACGGGAAGGGGTACCAAACGTTACCCCAAGACTAATTTCACTTTCCTCATCATGTTGGTGAACGGCATTGGCAAAGCTTGCAAGAGAGATCAGGCGACCTTCGAACTGGAATGACGCACTGCCATAAGGACCAAATGTTTCTGCCGATTGGGTCAGAAGCCTTATTGCCCTGATGATGGAACTTTTTCCCGACGCATTTGGACCATAAATCAGAGTTAGTGGTCGCAATGGTATTTCTTGTGGCTCCCCGAAGCCTTGAAACTTGTCAAGCCGCAATATTTCCAACACTTTGTTTCCTCCGAGTTTTAGTCTTCCCCCAAAAAAATAGTGGCACACGACCAAACAATATTCCACTCTAATTCGATCCTCGAGATTTTGGGCCTCGAAGAGTAGGTCTTCGAATCTTGTCGCACCCCACCCCTAATCTTTCCAAATGAGAGACATGGGAGCTTAGGTGGCTGAATTTAGAGGAATAAACCAAAAGCAGTTCTTCGTGCCGCAATCAAGGAGCACCACAAACCCACAAGAGCGCTACAGGGCAACCCAGACTGTCGCCAATAACGCCAGTAATTCGAGCCACACGGAAGGGAAAAGCTGATGTCAAGAAGCGACGAAGTACCTGAAGAGGATCTTTGGGAGAGGTCAAGGTCCGATGTCCTGGACGAGCGCGCAGATTCACTGATGGAACTTGCTCAGCGGAAGAAAAATGCGGATGACTGGACCCTTGCCAAAAATCTATACGGCTCGGCGACGGACCTATACAAAGAGCTAGATCGACAATTGGATGCCGGTCACGCAATCTACTCACTGGGGTATTGCCAATACCACCTGGGTGAATATCAGGAGGCGGTCGATTCTCTAAAAGAATCTCTGGCACTAGGCAAAGAACTAAACGATTCGAAAGTAATCGCATACTCGTCAGGCCCATTAGCCGACAGCTACTCTGCATTAGATCGCCATGAAGAGGCAATCAGTTCCTATGAGTTGGCCGTCGATGCGTTCGTAGAGATTGATGACCAAGTCAGCGCCGGCATCAATTGCCTGAGCCTTGGCGAGCTGCATGGCATCGCTGCTCGACAAACTAAGGCATTGGAGTGCTTCATTAGGGCCTTCAACATATTTCAGACCGGCGGGGATGCAATTGGCTCCGCCCGCGCAAAGGACCGCATGGCCTCTGCGTTGGTTGAGCTCGGTGACTATATGCAGGCGATCGAACACATTCGTGACTCCATCAACGCCTTTGAATTCGTCGAGCTAGACGCGAGAGTGGCTCACGGTCACTACCGGTTGGGGTGGACGCTGAACTTGGCAGGCAAGTATTTTCAGGCAGAACAGCCTTTATTGACCGCAATAAAGATGTTTCGGGCCGAGCAAGATTGGTCCCGGGCAGCCCTAGCTGAGACTCAATTGGCTTACTCGCTGATTTTTCGTGATTTAGAGGCGGCGCAACCAGAAGCCACCAAAATCCTCGAGCGAGTCGCGAGTTACTTTGAAGCCGCTGGTGAAATACCGAACGTCTTGCACGTGAACTCCATCGGGGCAGAGAGGCTCATGATTGCCGGTGAATTCTTAAAGGCTTCGGCGATCTGGAAAGACATTCTGCAACAAGCGCTAGAAATCGAGGACCACTACAGCACTCGCTCGGCTCGAGTGAACCTGGCTGAGTGCCTGTTAGAAACCGGCGAAGTCAAAGCTGCCCAGGAGCAGCTTGGGCTTATTGAAGCTGCCGACTGGGGAGAGAACAGCCTTGAGCTTCAGAGACTTGAGAGGGTGACGACCTTGATGATGTCAAAGCTCGAAGAGTCACTCAACATCGATGTAGCCAACTGACTCGGGCAGTAGATGCCATCGGCAATAAAACGGAACACAAGGAGACTAAATGACCAAATTTATATGGCGACCAAAATCTAAAGCGCTAGCCCGCCAAAACACAAACCAGGCCACCCTAAACGACTGGTCTGGACTTGTGAATGCCTTGGTGGAGCGGAGCAAACTCCTTGACCCCGTAGATGTATTTACGGTTCAATTTCTTGAATCCAAATTCTCGAGTCCATTTGGTGACAACCTTTCGTTGATGATCGGCAGAACCCAGGGGCTATTCCATGAGAACGATTCGGATGTCGAATACTTTCTCCATGCTGTTGGTGCCCCTCTGGAATCAGAGGGAAAAACTCAAGCAGAGCTCTCGTGGGACAGCATCGGGTTCTCCAAGTTTGATAGCAAGGGTAAGGTCTCATTTGCCGTTGGTCCTCTGGGGCTAAATGATCTCGTCAGTAATCTTCACGCAGCCCTTAGTGTTTTCGAGCTCTTTTATGGAGTAGGCCCATTGACGATAATTCAGGCGGTTGGAGACCCCAAGTTGGAGCGAATGCTCGCCGAGTTTTTACCTTGCTGAAGTAATTTCCATTCGATGCTCAGTTGGCTAGTAGTCGAAATTTAGGCTAACCGCGACCACAAGTCCGATCGGGCCCTTAATTCAGTGAGGGATAGGGGAGGTGTCTTCCGAGGTGCCGCCTCAGCGGTTCGTCAACAACATACACGAAGGTGCCTCGGATGCCTCTGGTCATAAGAACCCTGTAGATGTTTAGGACATACTGCCGAATGTTTTCGTCTGTAAACTCCAGACCAAGTTTTTTGTTGTTTTCTCGGCCTTTGACGTCAAAGTAGTTGTCTCGATTGAACACAATTTTCTGGCTTTCCTCATCAAAACTTATATCGGGTCCGATAATCACTCCCGCGTAGTTGAGGTCATAACCCTGGATCGTGTGGATGCTACCGACTTCGTCTATTGATGTTTTCGAATTGACCCAATCGGTTTTCGAGCGATTCCAAAATAAGCGTTCGCCCTCAATCTCAATGTCGAACGCAGTGTTGTCTTGTTTGCTATTCCATGGCCAAGCGAAACCAGCGAGTAATCTCGCCAACCCCTCATCATGATTTTTCTTTATGACTTCACGCTTCATGGCGATGAAGCTGTCAAAGAGTCTTAACTCATAGGAACCAAAGCCAGATGCTTGCACTGGCACGTCAGACAGGAGAGATTGAACGAAACTGATGTAGTCCTCGCCTCCGGTTACCCTCATTTGGGAAGTCAGCAAGAAGAAGTTCTCGACCCGCTTGGCTCGTGAAATCAAATCATCAATGGCCTGTTTTGGCAGGTCCGCAGGTCGGATGCTCTGTGCTGAGTCAACCATCAAGATTCGATTCCGACTTCTGGCCCTAATCCAATCCAACTGGGTGTAACTGAGACTGTCCTCACCAAAAAGCTTCTCGTTGATTTCTCCAAACTGCCTATTTTTTTGGGCAGAAGACTGATTTGCTCTTATTCCAAGGCGGTGGGCTTCGTCCACGATCAATAAGTCCCAAGAGTCCTGACTCATTCCTACATCGAAAGGGCTCAGGATCATTTCCTTGCCAAGCCCCGGCGTCTTATCGAAGACATCCTGAATTGTCTTCCGAAGAGACTGCTGCGGAACAACCAAGCCAATCCGATACATGCCAACAAGCTCTTTGTTTCTGGGGGTGAAATACTCTGCAAATGCGGATTCATCGCCGATTAAATCATCTGGCAAATGAGTTGCGATGTCACGGAGTAACTTCACTAGATAGATTGCAACAATGGTCTTTCCGGTTCCAGGGTCTCCTTGGATGACCAGTTCTGAGGAAATTGAGTCCTCTAAATCACCCAGTAGCCGCTCAAGGATCCCCGACAACGCAATTGACTGGTCCTTATTTAGCGCCTTGAATGGCGAGTACTTGAATAAGTTGCTGTTTATCAGCTCTGGAACGGTTCGGGTTAGAAACCCCTCCTCATGAAGCTCGTTGAACAACTCATCAAAGCTCTTCCGATATTCTTCGCGCTGATAGTAGTCCGCGTCAGATATCCCCGCATTGCCGTTTAGCACCTGAAATTTCCCGTCGGCTGCAAAGTAGCGGATTAGTTGAGACTCAAGATCTAGGCAAACTGATTTATTTGATCTCTCAGTGAGAATTATCTGCACTGACTCCAGCTGCTGCCTTTGGGGGGTTGAAAGGTGCTGGTGCATCCGGGTCGCGGCATTGACTGTTTCCCCTACATAAATTTGTTTGTCATTGTTGATCGCGTAAACAACTGGCCAGTTATTATTTACGCGATTTGCTTGCTGCCAAACCTGAATCGCAGATGAGTCGAATGGAAAACGCTCGATTCTAAAGCCGGTCATACTTGTCGCTCTTCCCCTTGGCTTTATCAATCGGGTACTTGGTAATTGTCTGCTTGAGCTTCTCGGCAACAATTTGGTTTACGTTCAGATCTAGCTTGTCCGCCAGAAGTAGGCAATAGGTCAGTACATCAGCTAGCTCTTCTTGAATGCGTTCCGACTGGGCATCCTGCCCCCATTGGAAACATTCCAATAGCTCAGCTGCCTCAATGGAGATACTTTTTGCCAGATTCTCCTGAGTGTGAAATTGTTCCCAATCACGTTCAGTAACGAACTGTCGAAGTTGTTCCCGGAGTTCCTCATTGTCCATTGAACAAAGCTACATCAGAGCATGCGCTTGAGTTTTCCATTCGCCATCACTACTCTTATCGCGGGGGGTGGATTCAATGCACAAAGTTGCGACACGAGTTTTTGAAAAATCAGCACCTGATTTCGTGAACGAATTAGCGGTGATTGCAAATTTCCTAATTTCAAATCCTGATTTAGCTCCCAAGCCCTCGTCGGGAGATGAATTTGGTAGTGAAAACTTCTGGGAGAGCCTTGCCGCAAAATTTATTCGCGGTCGTACTCCGAGGGCACCTCTCGAGCCATCAACTATCCCTGACACCATGGTCTCGATTATCGTGCAAGAGTATTTTGGAGTCGAATCCGATTCCATCGCAAAAGCTGCGAAACAACATAGCATTTCGATGGCGGCGGAAAACATCGTCGGAGACTTGCTGGAACGATACCTGGCGAGCAACCTTGAAGCCTATGGTTGGGTGTGGTGCTCGGGTGAGGTCGTAAAAAAGGTCGACTTTCTCGCGGCCAAAAAAGGACAAACTTCCCAATGGGTTCCCCTGCAAATCAAGAACCGAGATAACTCCGAGAATTCCTCAAGTTCAAGCGTGAGAAAAGGCACCGAGATTATCAAGTGGTTCCGAACTTTTTCGCGGACTGGAAGAACAAACTGGGATGCGTTTCCAGAACTCATCGACAACGTATCTCTCTCAGAAAAGGCTTTTGAAGAATTCGTTCGCCATTACCTACGAGAACTGAAATCCTAGAAGAGCACTGAATCTCAGTTTTCCAAAATTTCACCCAGAAAGTCTGCATCGCTTGTTGCCTTGTATCTAGAGAACTTGAAATTGACAGGCGCAAGGAGCGGCTCACCCTTTGAATGTGCAATGAGCTGAAGCCCGACAGCCTTGCCAAGAGGAATTGGAACTGCGTTTCCAACTTGCTTGTACTGCTGAAGTAAAGGCCCTTGAAGAGCCCAAGAGTCTGGGAATTCCTGGATTCGCTTGTACTCTTGGATACTTAGAGGTCTTAGCTCGACAGGGTGAGCTAAGTCTGTTGCCGGCATAGCCGGATGTGTAACGAGTGTCGGGGACGGCTTGTCCCATGCCAACCTTCTGAGGAAGCCCGTTTTACCACCACCAGAGAAATAGGAGTTACCCAGTGCTTCCTTTTGGAGCTCTGCCGGCAAGTGTTTCCAGTATTCGCCTGGGCCTAGCATTCGGTAGTAGCGCAACCTAGCCTCGGGAAAATTAATGTGTGAATGTTCAATTGAGTCAAGATCACCTACAGCCTGCTCGAAAGTCTTCCAGGCAGGTAAACCAAACTCACTGTTGTCACTGCGAGTCGGTTTCAAATAGGGCACCTTTTTACCATTCCGAGAGCAAATCAAAATCACGCGTTCTCGAGTTTGGGGAGCACCAAAGTTTGCCGCGTTGTAAAGATTGAAGCTCACTGAGTAGCCATGCGCCCGAATCCTCTCGACAATGTGCTTTAGGGCGCCACCAGGTGATTCTTCGTCAGTTAGGGGAGGGTGAGCCCCATTGCGTTGATTCATAGGTCGGTGCTTCAAGGCAGCAGACAAGAGTCCTCTAACGTTCTCAAGCACCAAGTACTTTGGCGTCAGCTGCATTGCAAGATCTATGAAGTGGAGAAAAACGTTTCCGCGCACATCCTCGAATCCTTGACGGTTTCCAGCAGTGCTGAATGCCTGGCATGGAGGGCCTCCGGCAATCACGTCAATATCATCATTTTCCGTAAGTCCTGCTGCCTCGCGAATTGAGTCTGGCGTGCAATTCCACACATCACCAAGAAGCGGAATCTCAGGTTTGTTGGTTGAAATAGTTGCTCTTGACCATTTGTCGAACTCGCAAGCAAGAATGGTCTCTAGGCCAGCCTCCTCGAGACCCAAATCGAGGCCCATGGCACCCGTGAAGAAGCTCAGAACCTTCAGAGAGCCTTCGTGTTTTGGACGACCCGGTTTATGTTCCGGGGCGATCAGGCCTTTTTGGCGTCCTAGTTCTTCAACCGACGCTGACGAAAGCACCCAGGAACCACCTACTTTGGAAGCCTCAAGTTGACCAGTTGCCGCCAAACCGCGAATTCTCTGTTCGCTCAATTGGAGTTTCTTAGAGGCTTCGCCAACAGAAATTAAATTTGGTATGTTCTTAGTTTCGTGCACGAAAGTAACTTTATACCCAACTTGGGACAATGTTGGCGTCAGCCATAACCACCGGTTGTGGCGCGACCCGCGCTCTTGTATTTACGGAGTTCAACCTGATGCGCTCTTTCGTTGATTGCTTCCTCAGCGAATAAATAAGGAACGCGATTCCGGCAACACCAAGGCCCACGTAGATCCAGCCACTCGGGTTTTCTATCAACCAGATCAGGCCAAAAGCCAACAAAAGAAAAGCGACTACTAAGCCCACCATCACAGCCCCCTAAGAGATCCCAAGTTCAAACCTAGCAATTCAGGTTTGATCAAAAACAAGCATCGCCTATCCCTCTGACAATGAGGACGGTTTCGCTAACCCAACAAATCAGCCATCTGCTTATAGATCAGCTTGGCCGCAAACACTGGGTTCAATCGAGATAGTCGATCCATCAACTTTGCATCTGAGCCAATGGTGATTCTTGGCTTGTTGTTTTCAATTGCATCGACCATTTGTCTTGCGGCAAAGTCAGCAGCTGTAGTTTTCATCGTGCTGTTCTCTGCAGCACCCTCAGGGATTTCCATGCCTGAATTCTGGGCAATGTTTGTGGCGATTGCTCCTGGGAAAACAACTGTCACGCCAACCTTGGTGGAAGAAAGCTCTGACCGAAGGCCTTCGGTCAGCAGCTTGATGGCTGCCTTTGATGCACCATAAACACTCTGTCCAGGAACCGGTGCATAGGCACCCATTGAGGAAACGTTCAGGATGTGACCCTCTGGTCTTTTTAGTAGTCCTGGCAAGAAGGCTTTGATCAGCATTATTGGACCATCAAAGTTGACGTTCATCACG
>JAQWUU010000016.1 GCA_029241985.1 Aquiluna sp.
TGCTAGGGCAAAGAACCCTTTCCAGCGCGTAACGCTATTCGTGCGCCAAGTACTTGCTGAACTGGGCAAGGTAACTACCCCTACTCGCAAAGAGCTAGTCAACTACACCGGAGTCGTTCTTGGCTTCGTAGCCGTAGTCATGGTCATCATCTCCGGGCTCGACTGGGTGTTCCTAAACGTCGTGACCTTTGTGTTCGCAGGATAAGAGGTAAGAATTGTCAGATTTGAATTTCAGTGACGTCACCGAAAGTGAGCCGTTAGAAATCGGTGAGCCAGCGGTTGACGAAAACGTAGACCTAGATGCAACCGATCTCGCTCAGGCTGCCGATGAGGCAGCTCACGAGATGGATGGCTTCCAAGTTGAGGAGCCCGCAGCGGAAGAAGTTGCTCCAGTTGCAGAAGTAGAAGAAGAAGACCCATACCGCAAGTTCCGCGAGGAGCTTCGCGAGCAGCCGGGCAAGTGGTACGTGGTTCACTCTTACGCCGGCTACGAGCGTCGCGTGAAGCAGAACATTCAAACCCGTATGGCAGCACTTGCTGGTGGAGATGACATCTTGCAGATCGAGGTTCCAATGGAAGAATCCATTGAGATCAAAAACGGTCAGCGTAAGCTCGTTTCTAAGGTCCGCATCCCAGGTTATGTTCTAGTCCGCATGGAAATGAACGAGGACAGCTGGACACTTGTTCGCCACACTCCTGCGGTTACAGGCTTTGTCGGTAACTCCCAGCACCCAACCCCACTCAGGCCAGCCGAGGCATTTGACATGCTGAAGCCGCTATTCACTCCTGAGGAGACCGAAGAGGTCAAGAGCGCCAAGGCAGCTGTTTTGGCATCAGGTGGCAAGGTGAAGCCAAGGTCTATCCCTGTCAACATCGACTTCAAGATAGGCGAAAGCATTTTGATCAAGGACGGCTCATTTGCCGGACTTCCAGGAACAATCTCCGAAATCAAGCCAGAAAGCGGCAAGGTTACGGTTTTGGTATCACTATTCGAACGCGAGACTCCAGTGGAACTGGCCTTTGACCAGGTCGGTCCGCTGAACTAAGGAAAGAAAAGACAAAATGGCACCCAAAAAGAAGATCACCGGCCTGATTAAACTTCAGATCCAGGCAGGCGCTGCTAACCCAGCTCCTCCTATCGGACCTGCACTAGGTCAGCACGGTGTGAACATCATGGAGTTCTGTACTGCATACAACAACGCAACGCAAGATCAGCGCGGCAATGTTGTTCCAGTAGAGATCACCGTTTACGAAGACCGTAGCTTCACCTTCATCCTGAAGACACCTCCTGCAGCCGAGCTAATCAAAAAGGCAGCTGGAGTGGCTAAGGGATCTGGTACACCTCACACCGATAAGGTCGGGAAGCTAACAAAAGAGCAGGTTCACACCATTGCCGAGGCAAAGATGTCAGACCTAAACGCCAACGATATCGACGCAGCAGCGAAGATCATCGCCGGCACCGCTCGCTCAATGGGAATCACCACTGAGCTCTAAATAACCAAAGTAGTCGTGGGAGGGGTTAGCGCCCCATAAACCACTACTGTGACCGAAAGGAATAGCAGCATGGCAAAACGCTCAAAGGCCTATACAGAGGCAAAAGCAAAGATCAAAGAGGGCAAGTTCTACTCCACAGCGGAGGCAGCAGCCCTAGCAATCGACATCGCAGGCAAGAAGACAAACTCAACAATTGAGGTTGCTCTGAAGCTTGGTGTTGACCCAAGAAAAGCTGACCAGATGATCCGTGGCACCGTCTCGCTGCCAAACGGAACTGGAAAGACTGCAAAGGTCATCGTGTTTGCAAACGGCGCGGCAGCAGATGCTGCTCGCGAAGCCGGTGCAGATGAGGTTGGTTCTGACGAGCTAATCGCAAGGGTTGAAGCCGGTTGGACTGACTTCGACGCAGCGGTTGCAACGCCTGACCTCATGGGCAAGGTCGGTAAGTTGGGTAAGGTTCTAGGTCCTCGTAACCTAATGCCAAACCCAAAGACTGGAACCGTAACCATGGACACAGCTAAGGCTGTGACCGACATCAAGGGTGGACGTATTGAGTTCCGAATTGACAAGCAGTCAAACCTTCACTTCATAATCGGTAAGGCAACCTTCTCTAGCGAGAAGCTAACCGAGAACCTGAATGTTGCAATGGAAGAGGTCGTCAGACTAAAGCCTTCAACTTCAAAGGGTAAGTACCTGATCAAGGGTTCGGTAGCAACTACTTTTGGTCCAGGAATCCCAATGGATCTTTCAGACTACTAAAGGCTTCTTAGCCACCTGCAAAGCGCCAGTGTGCTGACACAATCATCTTGGTTGTAGTTGAGCACCTGGCGCTTTAGCATTTCTGCCTGGTCTGGCTCGGAGTCGACAAGCGACAGGTACTGGTCGTAGTACTCCATGGAACCCATGGCTTCCTTTACGTCTGCCGACCGATCAAACTCGTAGTAGTTTTCTAATTTCTTTATGGAGTAGCTTTCTTGAGAGATGACAAGCGAAGCCTTGACGACGTTATATAGGTCGATAAAGACTCCTCCTGAAATTAGTTGTTCCACTTCAGTGTCCATGGTCTTGTGGCGCTTAGCCAGCCTGCGCAACGCTGCTAATTCGTAGTTGGCATAGTGGTAGACCTTTAGGTTTGGATATCTTTCGAGCCTCGCGAGCAAGTACTCGACAAATTTTACAAATGATTCCTTTTCGGCTTCTCGGGTGTCAGCCCAGGAGTAGTGAAACTCCTCGAGCCCGTCGATTGTCAAATAGCCAAACAGGTACTCAATGCCACCCTCGAGATTAGAAAAAGCGAAGCCTTCCAGGTCGAAGAATAGGTCTCCAGCGCTTTGACTCGGCAATAGGTCCAGCGGTCCTTGATCTTTGATTTCATAAACATGTTCACCAGTGTCATAGGTGTGCTGTTGGAGCCTGGCCTGCCGGGACAAGACTGCTATTTTTTCTTCACTAAGCGTTCCGTTGCTTCCGATGAAACCAGCTAAACCCCTAACGGTGTCAACTCCGACGGTTCGTAGAGACTCAACTTGGTTTTTGGATATCCCCGCTACTAGCTGCAGGTGATTCAGCTCGACTCTCTGGTGAGCGCAAAGGTTTGGGTATTCGCACATTTGGCAGTAACTTGTGGCGTTGCAAATCAGTTCACCAAGGTCAGCAATCGACCCAGGAAGGTTGTTTAGAACCAGACTCACTTCATCCAAGTAGGCCTCACGTTTTGCCTGCATTACAGCGCTAAGAACTTCTGCGTCAAATTCAGCAATGCTGCGATCGCCGAGAATGAGGCCATGAGTGCCCAATGCGCACATGTCAATCTCTTGTAGAACATCCAAATAAAGCCCAACCTGCACCTGATAGTCAGGCTTTGCAGTCTTAGAGAGCTTCACATCCCATGCGGTGTATCCGGAGATCACACCCCCTTGCTGAATTGCCGTTAGTCGGTCATTCTGAAATGCAAATCTGTAGTCCGAGCGAAGAAGAAAATCTGGCCTACCAGAAAATACCATAGAGCCACTGCCGCCTCTTAGGCTGCCCTGGTAGATCACGGGAACCTTCGCTGTCATCAGCAAGACTGTGTCTTCCTGCGCGTAGCTGTCAGGTTTTTGAACTAGGTTGCCCAGTTCTGCCAGTAACTCTTGTTCAAGCTCTGCCTCGTACTTGTTTCCGTAGCGGATTGGCAGGTTGTCTGGCCGCTCATAAAAGGAATCTAGTAATTTAGGCAAACCGGGAACTTGAAGCTCCCTGGCCGTAGAAAGAATCGTGCAATGCGGACACTGGGAGCGCACCAAGTCTCTCGAGTCAAAACTCCACTGGTTGTTTCTAAGTTTCATTGCCTATAGCGTGTCACAATCAACCGACAAATTTCGGATAGAAGGCGGTTATCTCTGGGCTTGCAGCCTCGCGGTAATTTCTGCTTTTGAGGGTGGTTGACAGCCTCTGCGCTCGCACACTATCGCAGCCGCTGCATTTCCATATTGAACCGCTGATCTCAATTGAACACTTGTGAGTGCGCCTAATCTTTCGTTGGGCCCGGATCCGAGGGCATCCAAGTCACTCAGCTTGGCCAGGAAATTAGCCATAAAAGTATCTCCGGCACCAACGGTGTCAACTAACTTGACACTTTGGGCTGGCACATCAATCGCCTCTTGACCTCGATACAAGCAGACCCCGTCACCACCGCGGGTAATGAGGAGTGTTTTTCCACCTTGGGTCCACTGCGCGATTACTGCTGAGAGGTCGGCACCTGGCTCAAGGTCGTAGAGCCACTCAATGTCGGCATCTGATGCCTTGATTATGTGACTCAACTCGTTGAACCCCAAGACTCGTTCCAGCTCGCTTTCTCGATTAAACCCCAGCGAAGGACGGATATTCAAATCGTGCGAAAGGGTTATGCCTGCCTCAGTGGCAAGCTCAGAAAGCCAACCTGCAAGCACTGTGCTTCCCGGTTCAATAGCTGCGGTGAGGCAACCAAACTGCACTGCTCTGACATTTAGATCCAGAAGTGCTGACGGATCAGGCAGTTCCTGCCTCGTCCAAGCCCAATCCGCAGTGCCCTCAATGTAAAACGAGTAGCTAGCGACTCCTTGGGTGTCGATGGTGGCGATGGCAAGGGTAGTTTGCTCCTTGGCGGTAATGCTGTGGCTTAGGTCAACACCGTTTGTTTCTAGGTGCTGGCGAATCATTTGCCCGAAAGCATCGGTTGATACTCTGCCTAAAAACTTCTGCGGAATATCCGCTTGCGCTAGTGCTACCGCGACATTCGCATTTGCACCACCGACTACCGGTTGGTAGCTAATGTCGGTGCCCTCGTGGCCAATCAAATCAATAAGTGCTTCACCGATGACAATAATCATTTTGTAAGTCTAGGCTGTTACTCATGGAGCAGACTCTTATGGCAAAGCGCGCAATAAAGGCCCCACTGGTGGGCCTAATAGCAACCTGGCTAATGTTTATGATCGCCGACTACGTGCAAAGTTTGGCTCAGCGAACCGTCTATTTAGACAACGGTGATACCTGGAACCCGGAACCTCGATTTCAACTGGAAATATATCTATTCCTGGTTGGTATCGTCGCGTTCGCTTTGTGTGCACTGGCAGGCCAGAAGCTTGCCCTAAAAGTAAGAGCAACGGAAGACTCGGCTCTAGCCATTAGTGCTCACCGACTAAACAATCTGGCAGTTGTCGTGGCGCTTGTCGCAGGAGCTATTTTCGCTATCGGTAGTTTCTTGGGTGCCTGGGACAGCTACAACCCCCAGGATGTGCCGGTAGGCCTTCGGTTATTGAATGTCTATTTGCCGATTATTTTGACCACGGCACTGGTTGTCTTTGTGATTCTTGCGGCGTTTGTGTTTAGAACTGACGCTCCAGATCTGCCAGGTGTGGATGTGGATGAAGATCGCCAGAAATTGCAGCGCGCGATCGGCATGGCTTATGCCAGCCCGATTATTGGAACCGCAATTGCGATCATCTTTGGTTTGGTTGTTTACGATGTAACAAAAACCAGCCTCGATGTTTGGATTTGGGTCATCATCCAGTCCTTAATTGCCGTTTCAATAATCATCGGTACAAAATTCGCCTCCAAGGCAAGAACTAGCAACCCGCTTCCCCCAAAACCACGTAGAACCGGCCTTGCCGCAGTGAACTTGAACTTGGTTTTGGCGATTGTCTTCGGTGTCGTCGTGACCCTAATGGCTTTCATAATGGGGTTTGGGGCAATTTCAAACCTGGCGACTTGGCCTGAGTGGTCTGAGGGGATGAGTGCTCTGGAGCAGCAGGTCCAGATGGCTGCGCCTAGCCTCGGCTGGTTTCTTGAAGATATGCTGCCCGCACTCGTGCTTCTTGGGCTTGCAGTTTTCGGTATCTACAGAACCACAATTACGCGCAATAGCTAAAGGAAAATACTGAATGCAGAAATCCGTCTCCGGATTACTTTTTGACAACGACGGAGTTTTGGTTGACTCCATGCCTGGAGCCCTTGAGGCTTGGGTTGAGTGGGGGGACAAGTATCACCCAAACTTCGAGCTAAAGGCCAGCTACATGGGGCGTCGAGCCAGTGACATTGTTCGCGAACTCGTAGAGCCCGAGCTATTTCAAGAGGCCTACGAGTTCATCAACCAACTCGAATTAGACAAGTCCATCACTACGCAAGCGTTTCAGGGCACCATGGATTTACTTGACCAATTGCCTGAGGGTAAATGGAACATTGTTACTGGAGCTGGTCCAGAGTTGGCACTGGCAAGACTCTTAGCCGCTGGGATTCCGATTCCATCAACTCTGGTAACCGCATATGATGCAAAAAAGGGTAAACCGGATCCGGAGCCATATCTAATTGGAGCCGAAAGACTGGGCATCCCCCTTGCGGAGTGCGCAGTGTTTGAGGATGCCCCAGCTGGGCTCATTGCTGGTCAGCGCGGAGGCGCCGCTTTTCTGGTTGGGATTGGGGAGCAGACACTAGATTCAGTTGCGGATGTTGTAGTTTTATCGCTTGAGGGACTCAAATACCGCGATGGTGTGTTGGAGATTCCAGACGACAAGAGATTGAGGTAATCATGGCGGCACAAATCGAAATGTATAGCGCGAACTGGTGCAGCGATTGCCGCCGCTCAAAGTCACTTCTTGACACCCTGGGCGTTGAGTATGAACTGTTTGATGTTGAGGAGTCCAAAGAGAATGCAGACAAGTCTCAGGCTATTTCTGGCAGAACCAACATCCCGGTAATCAAGTTTGAAGATGGTACTCACCTGGTTGAGCCAACGGATGCGGTTTTGCATGCCGAGCTAAAGCTCCGCGGACTTATTGACTAGGTCTATCTTTTTTTCACTCCTAGCCATAGGCTAGAGGCATTGTGAGCTCGGGTTCTCCGGTTTCACCAGATAAGGACTTCCCCGACGATGCCAAATAATAATTATTCGCCTGCCCCGACCAAATCAAATGGTCGCAAAGGCTACGCCTCCAAAAAAGGTGATTACCAATCAAACGATGGCCCACGCAAACCGCGTCACGGCCAGCACTCACAGCGCCCTGACCGTGTTCAGCGCGAAAACTCTCGCGATAAAGATTTCTCAAATGCCAGAGAGAAGACCGGAAAGACTTTCCAGGGCGATAAGAAGCTCGAAAGGCTAGAGGCAACCGAGGTTGGCCAGACTTTTGCAACCTTCCAGGAAATGGGCCTGCCCGAGCGCCTAGTTCAAGAACTTGCAAAAATGGGAGCTGCGACTCCGTTCCCAATTCAGTCCTCAACGATCCCAGCTGCTATGGAGGGTCGTCACGTTCTAGGACGTGGAAAGACCGGTTCCGGTAAGACAATCGCTTTCGGTGTTCCTCTTGTCGCATTCCTTGCAAAGGCCGGGAACCAGCCAAGAACTCCGTTGCAGCCAAAGGCTTTGGTATTGGCTCCAACCCGTGAGCTTGCAGATCAGATTGACCGCACTCTTTCTCAGCTTGCCAAATCAGTTGGCTTTTTCACCACCACAATTTACGGTGGCGTGCCGCAGCACCGTCAGGTTCAGGCGCTAAAGCGTGGAGTTGACATTGCTATTGCAACCCCGGGTCGCCTAGAAGACCTGATGGCACAGGGAATGGTTGATCTTTCAGGCTGTGAGCGAGTTGTCGTTGACGAGGCTGACCACATGTGCGAACTTGGCTTTGTTGAGCCAGTGAACCGCATTTTGGAGGCTGCTGGCCAGAGCCAGAAGCTTCTCTTCTCGGCAACTTTGGACCAAGAGGTCGCGCAGCTTGTCAAAAAGTTCATGCCATCACCGTTTGTTTATGAAGTTCCAGGCGAGGTAAACGAGTCATCGGATATCGATCACCGCGTTCTAGTAATGGAACCGCGTGACCGCTCTGCGATTTTCCACAGGCTCGTTCAGGGCTCTGGAAAGTCAATCGTGTTCGTTAGGACCAAGGCGACAGCCGAGGCGCTGTCTTCAAGCTTGAACGACGCCGGTGTCCCAACTGCAAGGTTGCACGGAGACTTGAACCAGACTCAGCGCTCAAGAAACCTAGAGCGCTTTATCAAGGGCTCTGCAAGGGTCATGGTTGCAACAGATGTTGCAGCCAGAGGTATTCACGTGGATGACGTGAAGTTGGTTATTCAGCTCGATCTTCCAGAGGAATACAAGACTTACCTGCACCGCGCTGGTCGTACCGGCCGTGCCGGACGCAGTGGAACTGTGATTTCGCTTGTTCCTTCGGGACGCACCAGAAAAGTTGAAGGACTACTGCAGCGAGCTGACCGCGAGGCCACCTATAACCAGGTGACTCCAGGACACGAGCTAATTGAAGAACTAGCCGGGCCGATTGCACCGCCACCGATCATGGACTCGCTTGATTTTGGCGACTCAAGGTTTGAGGGTATGAACAAAAACAAGGCAAGAAATGACTTGCGTGCACGTCACGCGCCTAATAAGATGGGCGGAGCCAAAGACCGCCGGTATCGGTCGCGCTAAAAACCTGAAACTCGTTTTTAGGTAAATCGCGACTGACGAAGGTTCACGAAGAGTGAATACCAGCGCAGGTGTATGAAGAGATTCTCTTTTTAGAGTTTTGCTCCGTGCGCCATCGCGCCGGAGCATTTTTTTTGATTCTTTTACCGGCACCAAACAAACAAGGAGCCCCATGGCAGACAAGAAGGAAAAGGTAGCTGAGCTAACCGAAAGGTTTACTAGCTCAAACACCGTCGTTCTGACTGAATACCGCGGACTCAGTGTGACGGCGCTCAAAGAGCTTCGTCGCTCAATGGCTAATGACGCAACATATGTGGTTGCAAAGAACACCCTTCTAACCATTGCTGCCAAGAATGCTGGCGTTACTGCTTTCGATAACGAGTTTGTGGGACCATCCGCACTCGCTTTCGTACACGGTGACCCGGTTACTACAGCAAAGGCCCTGAAGGACTTCGCAAAGGCAAACCCTCTACTGATCATCAAGTCGGCCGTCATGGACGGAATCACCCTTGATGCTGCAGAGATCAACAAGCTCGCAG
>JAQWUU010000017.1 GCA_029241985.1 Aquiluna sp.
TGCGAGCATGGCCAAGAGTTCTGATTTCAGAGTGGCAGGCTCTGGAGGCAATTAGTTGGGAAGGGTCCGAGCCAAGCTGCTTGGGCGAGGAGCAGCGAAGCTTAGGGGGGAACATCTGATATGAGACGACCCCAATCCCAGTCGGGCTGGCGGGAAGTGCACGGCCCTTTTTGCGACTCGTCAGCCTGGGACAGATTAACAACATGAATATGGGATTTGTCAAAAGAGCAGCCAGCTACGCCCGAATTAGCAAAACCCCGATGAATAAGCCACGTCTCTTCGTCACCGGATTAGTCCTGCTCGCCTTAGTGCTCTCGGGCTGTTCCGGCTCCAATGGGCTCTCCATTCAAGGGGATGAAACTCCCGAGGTGGCCCTCGAGGAACCAACAAAAGACACAGTTGTTGGGGACTCGGTTAGCGAGGACGGAGACATTACCCTTCTGCAAATAATTGAAGGGGAATCTGTCCAGCGGCGAGCTATCGTTATTACTCCCGCTGACTATCAACCCACCCAGGCCTATCCCGTCGTCCTTGGTTTTCACGGAAACGGTCAAAGCCCAGAAGATTTTGCCTGGTTTGTCGAGTCAGTGTGTTCCTACGAACCCCAATGCATCGCCGTCGTTCCTGAAGGTTACAAACGCTCGTGGAATCTGGGTGTAGAAGAGTCCACCGCAGATGATGTCGCCTTCGTCACAGACCTCGTCGAAGAACTTTTCACCCGTTTCCCCCTCACGTCGGACTTCTTTGCCCTGGGGCACTCAAATGGATCCGGGCTAGTTCATGTGCTGGCCACCGAGGCGACCCTTTTTAAGGGTGTTGCGGGGTATGGCAGCATGCTCATCGAAGGTCGCGAACCACAAGCTGGCACTTCCCCGGTTTCGGTACTGCAAGTCCACGGCATGCAAGATGACGTCATCCCCTATGCCGGTGGCGATTCCCCGGTGGGCCTTCGGTTTGTCCCCGTGGAGGAAAGCGCCGCCCTGTGGGCTGGGGTCAATGAATGCAATGCCAGCACGAGCGAAGCGCTAGATAATGGTGGCCTGATGCTGAGTTTTGAGGGTTGCGTGGATAATCACCGTGTCATTCACTACGGGCTTGCCCACCAGGGCCACGATGCGGGCATGTCAGAAGAGTTCGCGCACGTGACCTCGGAATTCTTTGCCTCTCTGCCTTGACCCACCAGCATCACAGGAGCCCTAACAGCGTTATCTAGGTGTGAGGGAAGAAGGATGCTTTTCACTCGTTATTAAGCAGCCTAGTAGCCGTTTTGGGAAACCCCGTACTCAACTTGCGACTGAGAGAAACCCTCATATTTCAGCTGATCCATAGGTCCCTGTCGAGAGAACGATGAATACTCTAAGTAAGACTTTGCGGACTTGTCGGCTTGCACAAAGCCGCCTAACAAATGTGTTGTCAGCCAAATTGCTTAAGTTTTTGCTTGATTCTTCAGGATCATGTTTCGTATGAGCCGTTTTCCAGAAACTGCGAACCTGACGCGTTTAGGCTCTCTAGCTGGGCGTCCTCTGCCATGAATCTGACTGCTGCAATTTCATTTTTATCTGCAAACTCTAGGGCGTCCGGAGTTAGTCGCGAAGACGTAAAAATCACCGGCTGCTTATTGAAGGATGTGGCGGTTCCAAATAGGTCTCTAATTTCGCTAGCAGTAACAGGACCCGAACCGTAGTTCTTAACTTGACAAATGAGGTGCATGGACTGGACGTCCACGCCACCGTCTCTGGTGAAAGACGTTACGGAAACCTCCTGATGCCCCAAGTAGACGAGCCACTCAGCAACCAACAGCTCCGCGCCTTTTGCGGAAACCCCATAGGGCTGAGGTTCAGGTCGAACACGTATCAGCACTGCTTGACGAGAGTTAGGAGCCACCTCAGAATCCACGTCAGTCGAGGAACCCAGCCGCCCCCACAAGACCTGCAATAGTGCAAAAGTTTCTGCAATTTTGTGAGGAAAAAATAACCCTAGCGCAAGACAGGCAGCAACCGGCAGAGCATAGGCATCGGTTCTTGAATTAACGCCTAGCGTTACAGCTGTGGCAATAACTGCAAGCGACTTATAGACCCACGGGACCAGAGCAAACTCGATTAGGGCAGGTATCAGCACCCTCGAAAAACGGTAAATCGAACTAAAGATCCACTTCGTTAAAGACCACAGTGCCAAAGTCCCAGCAACCAAGAAGGCTATCGGAGCCAAGGCGATAAAAGCTACCGCCTGTTCTCCAAAATCTCTCCTTCGAGCCATGCATTAACCCTCTCCTTCTGCTAAGAAGTGCCCTTCAGACAAACCCTGCAAGACCTAGCTGCGTCTCTACTTCAGTATATTCCCCGAGGACTAAACCATGTAATACTGAAGCAACTGAGGAAAACTGAAGGAGTGAGACCTTGGTGCAACCTGGATTCAATTACGTGAGTCAAAAAGCGCAGTGGGCCCTCTGGCACAAGACGGCGAAGGAATACAAAAAGTATCCCAATGCATCTGGATTTTCTGCCAGCGTTATTGAATTGCCGTGCCAAATTCATTACCACGGGCACCCGGGGCTGAGTCTAGAACGTCAATTGGACTTTGGAAACGTGGATGACTTCCTTCGATTCTACGTGTGTGAGTACGACCTTATCTGGCATAAAAACTTTTGGGATCCGGGATATTGTGGCTCTCCCCTTCTTGGAAATTGGGAGTTCATAGCATTTGAAAAAAGTCATTCCGTTTTTCTTGGTGCAGCCATCTCGCTATTCGTAAAGGACGAATTGGAACCCAATGCAGGTCACTGGTTGTCCTTTCAAAAAAAGATGAAGGAAGTTGAATCAGAAGAGAGGGAGATGAGACTGAATGAATTGCACGAAAGGTTTGATCAAATCGAAATTTCAAAAAAACGGCTTGTCACTGGGGATAACCCAATTTTCCTTAGCGAAAATGAAGAACTTAAGGTCAGACTGGAAGAGAGAGCAAGATCACTTCTAGACAGCCCGATTGGCCACTATGAGATTACGTTTTGCGTTGTTGATGACGACATCTTTGCAAGGACAAGTCAACAACTTGCAGATGCCTACAAGTTTTTACAAGTCCCTATAGCCAAGCTGTCGACCTTCTTGGCTTGGAATCCGGAATTTCGAGACTAGGAATGCGCCCATATCCCAGCCTTGGATTATCGTCAGCCCCTAAGGCGGTGAGGTCAGAGCAAGTCAGTGATTTCTTGAAATCATTGTCGCCCCGTGCAGTTTTGAAGGAGATCTAGACCTCTGAAAACACAGTGTTTTCCCCAACCATGTAGGTAATTAGTGTGTGCTGCTGTGCTTCTTTTTTCCTTGAAATTCAATAGCCATCAGGCAAGTGAACTAAGTGCTTGCTTCCTCAGATTATCTTGTAGGTGACCATAAATATCCACCGTGGTCTTTATGCTCTCGTGACCAAGAATTCTGGAAACGACCATCATCTCAACACCGTTCGATAGCAACCTGGTAGCCACGTAGTGCCTCAATGTGTGCACGCCAACACGATCCGCGTGAGTGTCGTTGTTTAGGCCGCATTTTTCAGCAGCATTTTGAATTGCTCTCAAGAAAACTCTTGGTTGGGACGGCTTCCCATTTTCTGCCGTGAAAACAGGGTTCCACTCGCAGTCTATGTATAAACCACCAAGCCTCAGCTTGGTCTCATTCTGAGCTCTCCTCAGCGACCTAAGGACTGCTATCGCCTTGATGTTTAGATCAAGCGTGCGAATAGACCTGCTTGTCTTTGGTGCTCCCCTGCGCCCCTTTGCATCAATGGTGTATCTAACGTGCAGCTGCTGATTCGGAATATCCACATCATCCCAAGACAAACCCAGTGCCTCTCCCCTACGCAACCCGGTTTGGAGAATAAGTTCGGCCACGGATAAGTACCTGGAGTCCTGCAGTGCGCTCAGCATCGCGATCAATTCAGGCTCGGTTAGAAACCTAACTTCCTGTCTTTTTTGCTTTGGCCTGCGAATGTGCTCCAAGGGAGACTTGGCGATTAGCCCGTTCTGCGTTGCCGAACGAAACAGGTGGGTCAAAACTGTATACATGTTTCGAAGTAGAGACTGACCGGACCCTTCAGACAGTTCCTTCATGAACGCTGAAACATGAACTGGGGCGATCCTGGACATCTTCATCATGCCTAATTTGGAGGACAGAAGGTGCTTGTTCAGCAAACCGGCATACAGGTCTGTGGTGTTCGGCTTCAATTCCAACAGTGGCACTTGAACTTCTAGCCAATTAATGGCCCAATCCGCGAGTGTGATGCTGTCATCTTTCGGTCGTTGATTGGCCTCTATTCGGCTGATCATGTCGCGTTGCTTTTTCTTAGCCTCTTGAAGCGTCTTTGCATAGCCAGATGCTCTCTTTGACTCTCCTGTTATCGGGTCTTTGAATCGAATGCGGATTTCGTAACCGTCCCTTGAAGAGAGCTTACGGATACCCCTAGGGACAGACTCAGCCATTTTGTTCCATCCTCCGCTTGACCTCTTCGAAGTGTTGCAGGGTTTCTTCAGGCGTAGCCTCCCTGGACAAGACCCACCCCTTATCCCGCGCTGCCTGAATTCGACGAATTGCAGTGTGACGACTGCCATAACCCAGAGCCTTCCAGACGGCCTGTGTGGGCGACTTGGAGTTGGCAGGGTTTGAGTAATGAAAACCAATGTGCATGAGCTCTTCAGCAGTCAACTGATTTACGTTGTCCGCGAGTTTTTTAGCGGCGGCCCTGCCCACTTCGAGCCTGGCAGGCCGAACCTCGTTGCTACCGTCAGCCTTGCGCTCAAGAGCAACAGTTTCAAACGCCTCGATAGCAAGTGCGTCGACGTTTATTTCCCTAAGAATGGTGGACCTGATGTCCTGAGTGTCCTTCGATGCGGTCAGCACGACAGACACACACTTGAGGCGATCCTCCCCCACCTCGAACTGAAGAGTGATGGAAGGCTTTCGGTTTCCCGGCACACCCTCGGTATCCGAGAACGTGACTTTCATCTTGCGTGGGACCAGAACGCCTCCATAGCTGACTAGTCCGGAGTTTAGGTCCCCGATGATTGCCTTGGTCATTCGATCTAGTTGCAAAAGTCGCCTTTCCTGCTACACCTGTGTGTAGCTTCGAATGTTATGCTACACGTATGCGTTGCAGATTGCAAGCACACACACGAACACTGAGGAACTGAAAATGGACAAGAGATTTACGGGAGCACTTTCAATCACACAGGCAATGACTTACCTAGGAGACATTGGTCGAACCAAGATTTATGAGCTGATTCGAAGAGGCGAGCTAGAGGTTCTGAGAATTGACTCCAAGCCCATAATCATGGTTGAGGAGTGTGAGGAGTTCTTGGCTAGACAGAGGAATCAGTGCAATGACTGATGCCAGGCTGCCGGACCCCTGGCTGGGTGACCCTCGATTCAGCAACCTGTCAGATGGCAGCTGGAGGCTATTTACGCACGCATTGATGTGGTGCAACCGCTACGAGCGAGACGGGCACGTTCCTAAACAGTTCTATGCACACCTTCTCGTAGAGGGCGACACCTTGGGTCAAATCCTTGAGCTGGTAGACAACGACCTTGCCATCAGCACACCCGAAGGATTCATGATTCCGTGGGAGGATCACGGTCAGTCTTTAGCGTCCGCCGTTCAGAAGACACGGGCGCAGAACCGCGAACGCAAGCGAAGGCAGATCGAACGTGAAGAATCACGTGAAAAGGCGCGTGAAAGCACGCGTGAGGTAGGACAGGACAGGTTAGGACAGGACGATACCTTCTAGCCCCCGGGGTTGTCAGGAAGGGGTTAATGTCTAGGACTTCACCAGGCTGAACGCCACTTCATATTTATAGAATTCGATGTTAGATACCATCGACAATGCCCGCTTAAACCTCGCGTCATCCTCCGTCCCAATGATGATGCCGCGCACTTTCTTCGACTCGTCTAGTTCTTGGATAAAGCCCATGTACCGCAAGATTTGACCGACGACCACATCACTCACCCGGCCCCTCTTGAGCTCAATTACCACCAGCTCTTTCCCGTCTTTGCTTTGTGCAAGGATGTCAATTTCCCCTGTATCCGTAGGGAATTGCCTTCCCACAATTTGCCCATCTTCCTCAAAAATATCAAACATTTTTCCTAAGTCAGTGTGAGCCCAATTCGACACCAAGAAGTCTTCTAAGTGACGCTCTAAGACAAAGCTCAAAGGATTTTCCACAGTCACATCATTGACAATTACGTTCCCGGGAGCGCCTGAGACCATTGTCTCGATTTCCTCTGCGTAACTATCGAGGCTGGAGACGGTATTCCCTGAGGATAGGGACTTCTTCAATTCTTCGCTGACGTCATCGCGAGTGAAAGTTTTGCCAGACCACTCAACCATTCTTCTGTGAGGCAAAGGAGCATCTTTTTCGTACTTATACGGCGACGTTATTTTGCCAACGTGAAAGACCGAATTGCGGTCCGAGCTGACCACGGTATCTCCGATTGATAAGCCTCGCCCAAGAGTCCAAGTCATTCCGCAGGCTAGGCCAGCAGCAACTTTGGTTTCGATTTGGTTGGTTTTCATCACGATAGGGACAAACTCCGCGTTGAACTCTTTCCAGTTTTCCTTGAATCGGTCCTCAAGGTCAATACCTTCAAGCCAACCGGTACCAACCCAGCCCTCTTTCAGTGCTTGGTCAGCGTATGTCGCACCTTTACCAAGAAAAACTCGATAGCACCTTGCCATGTCTGACCTCCGGTTCGCTCTTGTTGCTTATCTGAAACCTTAGCAACTGTGGTTTTTCTGAAATGTGCCACGAAGGCTTGCCCTTCAACTCCGAAGCAGGATGTTGTGGCGACTTACTGGGACTCTCCCTTACTGGTTTTCTAATAAATTCGCCCTGGCTTTGAAAATTTTCCCCATTTAGGGGCGCTCTTTGAGAATGTGCAGCCTTCTATTGACTGGGCTATTAGGTGCACGGCGTAAGGGTCATGCTCAACCATCCAGAGCGAAAAGCCTGGGTGCAAGACAACTTGACGCTCACCACTCAAATTGGATCGAATCTCAGCTATCAACTCAGCATCGCCAAAGAGCACACGACCATCTCGATCCCACTCAACTTCAGCTTCCCCACGATAGATCCAGAACGACGGATTTTCCATTAGATCTGGGTGAGAGCTCCAGGCAGGGTCTGTTCGCTCGCAAGAACAATAGATAATCGCATCACCGCATCGAGAGCAAGTTTTCATAAAATCACCTCACTATGAATCTATAGCCAGCATCCGACATTGTGCCCAACCAAGAGGCCCCGGCTTCAATAGGGGGTGGGGTAAATCCGTAGGAACTAACGAATCAGCACCCCTAGCAAAAGGCTTACGCACAAACCCGCGAAATTATGACTTTTAGAGTCCGAAGTATCTTTCAAAGAAGGCCTGAAGTAGCGTTGCGACCCTCAGCTTTTGAGTTCCGTGATCGTTGTCTGCCGTGAACATGCTCTTAGGTGGCATCATCCTAGAAAGCGCGGGACCCGCAACTTGCACCTGTCCATCCCTAAAAGCCTGAGACACAAATAAATGCGTCGCCGGCACATCCAGATTCTCATTTTCAATCAACTGCTCGAGCTCCAAAGTCTTTTGCTCGTCGATAAATGCTTTCCAGCTCTCATCAACATCTGAGTGCACGTTCAGTGACTCAACAAACTTCTCAATCAAATCCTTTTTGCTGCGCAGTGAGAAGCTTGAATCTACAGCCCTCTCTAGGTTCGCCTTAATTTCCCTATTTTCGTCTGTGGCAACACCCGACTCCTGGAGCTGCCTAACAAGCGTCAAGATGTAATCGACATTGATTTCAACCTGTTTGATCAGCTCGATCTCAAAAACCAAATCATCAAGGATGGATTCCTTTTCTTGGGTAGGTCTCGCCCGATACACCTCAAGATACGTGCTTTGGAAGTCCTGGAAATCAGCATGGCTCAGTATCTCGTTACCAGTGAAATCATCAAAAGAACTCAAGATATTCCTAAGCCTCAAAATGTTGTTGTACAAAACTATGAACTGCTTCTTGTCGGCTTCACCAATTGGCAACTCACCAGGAGTAAAGGTGGCAAGAAGCTCTTCGACAACCCTCTTGTATTGCTCGTAATACTCAGAGTATGGCGCGAGGAGAACTATCCCCCCGGCTTCCTTGTTTCCAAAGAGAGAGATGGAGTCCTGCGTGGCTTTCTCTAGATCCCTAAAGCACACAATGTTTCCGTAGGTCTTTACTCGATTCAGAATGCGGTTAGTGCGGGAGAAAGCCTGGAGCAGGCCATGCTGGCGAAGATTCTTATCAACCCAAAGAGTATTCAAGGTGGTTGCGTCAAAGCCCGTTAGGAACATGTTCACGACAATGACGATGTCAATTTCGCGATTCTTTAGCCTCATAGCTAAGTCCTTGTAATACCCCTGGAAATTATCAGCGGAGGTGTCCCAGTTCGTGCCAAACATCTTGTTGAAATCACCGATCGCAGACTCGAGAAAGTCTCGCGAAGACTTATCAAGCGATTCGGTCTCAAAGCCTTCCTCGGCTAAAAGACCATCTGGATCTTCTTCGTTGGGGGCATAGCTATAAATAATGCCGACTTTGAGCTTCTTGTCGAGCTGGGAATCAGCTTGTGCCTTCTGGAACGCAACGTAGTAACGCTTTGCAGCCTCAATTGAAGCAGTGGCAAACAAGGAGTTGAATCCAGCTAGCCTCCTGTCGTTGAGCTTATAGGTCTCGTTTCGCCTGGTCTTCTGATCGAAGTGATCCAGCACATACTCGACTACTGTGTCGATTCGTTCAGGAGAGAGCAATGCCTTCTCAGTGTCAATGGCGCTTACTTGCTTGTCAGGCAAAGCCCCGCGAAGCTTTACCGTGTTGACGTAATCAACCCTAAATGGCAGCACGTTCTGGTCGGAGATCGCATTCACGATTGTGTATGAGTGAAGCTTCTCCCCAAAAGCCTGCTCTGTAGTTCTAAGTTGAATGTTGCCACCCGACCCAGCATTGGCTGCAAAGATCGGTGTTCCTGTAAACCCAAACAAGTTGTAGTTAGAGAAGGCTTTTCTAATTGCCATATGCATGTCACCAAACTGAGACCTGTGACACTCGTCGAATATCAAGACGACGCGCTTCTTTTGAATTTCACCCTTGGGAGATTTAGTAACGTATTTTGACAGCTTTTGAATGGTGGTAATTATGATTCGTGTATTTGGGTCTTCAAGTTGCTTAGCTAGAACCGCAGTTGAGGTATTGGAGTTAGCAGCACCTTTTTCAAAGCGCTCGTACTCTTTCATGGTTTGGTAATCAAGGTCCTTGCGGTCTACAACAAACAGGACCTTTTGAACTCCAGGCAGTTTGCTTGCAAGTTGAGCGGTCTTGAAACTAGTAAGGGTTTTTCCAGAGCCAGTGGTGTGCCAGACGTAACCCCCGGCAGCGGTAGTCCCAAGAGTCTTCTGGTGCTCGCTGGTGGCAATCCGCTGCAAGATTCGCTCGGTTGCAACGATTTGGTAGGGCCGCAGTGCCAGAAGCGTCAGGTCTGAGGTCAAAACGCAGTACCTGGTTAGAACATTCAACAGCGAGTGCTTTGCAAAGAAGGTCTTACCGAAGGCCATCAAGTCATAGATGTTCTTATTGTTGGCATCAGCCCACCAGCTTGTGAACTCAAAGCTATTGGAAGTCTTTTTTGAAGAACCGGCGTTCTGGGAATCCTTGACGTGCTGGTCACGCACTGTATTGCTGTAGTACTTGGTATAGGTGCCGTTGCTAATAACAAACAGTTGAACGTATTGGAACAAACCAGAACCGACCCAGAAACTATCTCTTTGGTACCTATTGATTTGGTTGAAGGCCTCGCGGATATCCACACCGCGTCGCTTTAGCTCCACATGCACCAAGGGCAGGCCATTCACCAGAATGGTTACGTCATATCTGTTTAGATGCTTACCCTCAGCCTCGTACTGATTTAGGACCTGCAGCTTATTGTTGTGAACATGCTGCTTGTCTAGCAAATAGATGTTCTTGAACTCACCATCATCACGCTTCAAGACTTGGATGTGGTCTTCCTGAATCCTCTTGGTCTTCTCCAAGATGCCATCGGTCTCGCCAGAAACACTCTGCCTAAAGAATCTTTCCCATTCAGTGTCTGTGAACTCAATCTTGTTCAAAGCCTCAAGCTGTTTGCGCAAATTAGAAACCAGGTCAGTCTCTGAAGTGACAGTCAAGAATTCATAAGCCTGGTCCTTGAGAAGAGAGATGAACGCCGCCTCTAGCTGAGCTTCACTCTGATACGCAGAGGATTTTCTATCTGTTGCCTCGTACTCTGCAACAACAGTGCTCTCGGACGTTACCGCAATCGGCTCAAACTTTTGGGCGCTCATGCGCTCTCAAGTTCCTTGAAAGTCAACAGCTTGTTCCTGTAGTACTCATATTGTTTTCGGCGAGCTGCAATTTCCCGTCGTAGGCCACTTGTTGAGTTGTCTACTAAGACGTCAAGCATGTCCAAGGTTTGAGCAATGCGCTTTTGCACGACGCGAGAGGGCAAGGGGAACCAAATAGCTGACATCACGTTTGACATAATTTTTGGATTTCCCATGCCTCCTCTGACATAGGTAGGAGCAATTCGTCGCAATTGATGTGCGAGGTATGGCACGAATACTGACTCAGCCGACTTGGGCACTAGGAGTCCGCAAACATTTGTCAAAGAAAATTTTTCGTTGTTGTGATAAAAAATAGATCCGGCATTTGCACCGTCGGTGGTCCAAGTGATCGATTCATCATGAAAATCATAAGTGTCGATATGGCCAAAAATCCCGTGGTTCAAGGTTTGAGACGAGTAGACAGGGTACGGCCCTGGGTTATCGCGGAGGTAGTTCTTCGAAATTACGCGACCTCTGGTGACCTTGCACACTTCAGAAACCTGAACTAACTGAGTATCGCCAGTTAGATTTTCTAGGGTCTGCGTCAACACAAACCTATGCTGGATCATTCTGGCCTGCAGCTCAGCTTCCAGCTCAGCTTCCAGCTCAGCTTCCAGCTCAGTGAACTTGTCAAGAATTGAAACTATTTCCCTTTGTACTTCCAGGGGTGGGATTGGAGCTGTGAGCGAACGGACAATCTGGAGATTTAGTCCACCCCTCCCACCATCCCCCGAGGATGCATTTCGAAGTGCCTGGTATTGACCCAGAAGGTAGTGGTAAAGAAAGTCAGGAATTACCGATTCGTCGCAGATAATCGCACATAGAGATTGATTAGTGCATAACTCAATTCTTGTTATGGCAACCATTCCTCTGGTTTTTCCTTGACCCGCAAGCGCCATAACAACAGAATTAGGTGGCACTAATTTTGTGCTGCAAGAGTCAAAGCCGGCTCTAGTGATCCGTTTTTCAGTCTCAGTAATTACACGATTGTTGACCTCTCCGGAGCTCATCCAGGGAATGTCTCCCGAGTCCCAATATTCGGGGTTTGAGGAGCTCGGAGTGGCACCGCTTATACATTTTGCAAAGTGTCCAATTTCTAGATAGTTGACCCCGTCCGGACATAACTCCGCAATGAGATCCTCGATCTTCGACATCAGTTTCCCTCAAGATCAGCAACAATGGCATCAATCTGAACCCTGAGCTCCTGCTGTCTACTGACAATCTCCTTGATCTCAGCATTGAGCTTGGTGATATCTATGACTTCTCTGGTGTCCTCGGCTTTGACATAGCTGGTGACAGACAGGGTGTAGTCGTTGTTGGCGATCTCTTCGTGGTCAACAAGTCTGGAGAAATACTCAACGTCTTCTCTTGAGTTGTAGTGGTCGAGAATCTTGGTCCTGTCTTCTTCTCGCAGCTGGTTCTTAGTGTTCTTTCGAGCAAACTCTCGCTCGGCATTAATGAAAAGAACTTTGTTGTCGCTCTTGGACTTCTTGAGAACCAGAATGCAGGTTTGGATGCTTGTTCCAAAGAAAAGATCTGGTGGTAGCTGGATGACTGTGTCGACGTAGTTGTTATCAACCAAATACTTTCTAATCTTCTGCTCTGCTCCCCCGCGATACATAACACCTGGGAACTCGACAATGGCTGCTGTGCCATTGACTGCAAGCCAGTTGAGGATGTGCAAGGTGAACGCAAGATCCGCTTTGCTCTTAGGCGCAAGAACACCAGCTGCGGCAAATCTTTGGTCGTTGATCAATAGTGGGTTCTCGTCGCCATCCCACTTGATCGAGTAAGGAGGGTTGGAGACGATTGCCTCGAAAGGTTGGTCGTCCCAATGGACAGGGTCTGTGAGGGTGTCCCCATGGGCGATGTCGAACTTCTCGTAGTTGATGTCATGCAGAAACATGTTGATGCGACAGAGGTTGTAGGTGGTGATATTGATCTCTTGCCCATAGAAGCCTTGCAAGACATTCTCTTTGCCCAGAACCTTCGCAAACTGCAACAGAAGTGCTCCCGAGCCACAAGCTGGGTCATAAACCTTGTTCACCTGCGTCTTGCCAGAAACTGTGATTCTGGCAAGAAGCTCTGAGACCTCCTGAGGGGTGAAGAACTCACCTCCGGACTTGCCGGCGCTCGATGCATACATGGTCATCAGATACTCATAGGCGTCACCAAAAGCATCTATCGAGTTATCAGCAAACTCTCCAAGAGCGAGGTCGCCAATGGCCTCCAGAAGCTTCGCAAGGGCTTCGTTGCGCCTAATGACACTGCCGCCAAGCTTGTTGCTGTTGACATCCAAGTCATCAAATAACCCCTTGAGGTCGTACTCGCTAGGACTCCCGACTGCAGAGCCTTCGATGTTTCTGAATACACGCGCCAAGGTCTCATTCAGATTCGCATCGTTCTTGGCAGTCTTACGAACATTGACAAAGAGCTCGCTGGGCAGAATGAAGAATCCCTTTTCAACGACTGTTTCTTTTCGGCCATACTCAGCTTGCTCGTCCGAGAGCTTTGAATAGTCGAAATCAGTCTCGCCGGCCTTGTGTTGGTGCTGATTGAGGTAAGAAGTTAGATTCTCTGAAATAAAACGATAGAACAGCATCCCTAGGACATACGTCTTGAAGTCCCAGCCATCTACGCTGCCGCGCAAGTCATTAGCCATGCGCCAAATTGTCTTGTGCAGCTCTGCTCTGTCTTGATTCGCCATTCTTTCCCCAAGTTCGATATAGATGAAGCAAAACCTATGGGTCGGTTCAGACAATAAGCTTTGAGGCTTCTCGTTTATTACCTGAAGATTACCAATTTATCGCGCTCTAAAAGTCTGTTCTGAGCCCATTCTGATGACAATGGGGGAACATTCGGGGGAACATCGACTGTAAATCACTCAACATACGGTCGGGCTGGCGGGATTTGAACCCACGACCCCTTGTCCCCCAGACAAGTGCGCTACCAAGCTGCGCTACAGCCCGTT